>NZ_CP133781.1:1270000-1603333 GCF_034350045.1 Pseudomonas sp. CCI4.2
CGGTGTGCCAGCAAAATTCAGCAGCACCCAGCGCCCCCCAGGAAATCCCGTAACGAGCGGAGTTCAGGCAGGTGAACGGCCCTTTCAGACCACGAACGTCCGGGAAGATGTTTTCCTCAGGCACAAACACGTTGTCCATCACGATCTCGCCGGTAACGGATGCGCGCAGGCCGATCTTGCCGTGAATAGCCGGCGCGCTCAGGCCGGCCCAACCTTTCTCCAGGACGAAACCACGAATATCGCCCGCATCGTCCTTGCCCCACACCACGAATACATCGGCGATCGGGCTGTTGGTGATCCACATTTTGCTTCCAGACAAGCGATAACCGCCCTCGACCTTTTTTGCCCGAGTGATCATCGCGCCCGGATCGGAGCCGTGATTGGGTTCGGTAAGACCGAAACAACCAATCCACTCGCCGGAAGCCAACTTGGGCAGGTATTTCTGTTTCTGCGCTTGAGTGCCGAACTCGTTGATCGGGACCATCACCAGAGAGGACTGCACACTCATCATCGAGCGATAACCGGAATCAACGCGCTCGACTTCACGTGCGATCAATCCGTAACACACGTAGCTCAGACCGCTACCCCCGTATTGCTCCGGGATTGTGGCGCCCAACAAGCCCACGTCACCCATCTCACGGAAGATAGCGGTGTCGGTGCGCTCATGGCGAAAAGCTTCAAGGACGCGAGGGGCCAACTTGTCACGGGAAAACTGCTCAGCGCTGTCGCGCACCATGCGTTCTTCTTCAGTAAGTTGCTGATCCAACAACAGTGGGTCGATCCAGTTGAAGCTTGCTTTGCCAGCCATGAGCGAGTCCTCGCGATCAGGTAATAACGTCGTGGGCTGATGCTAGGCCCCGTTAGCGAATAGGGCAAACGAGGTTTTCGCATACTGTTGTGCTAATTTATCACTCCGTAATGAGTATAAGCCTCGTTAATGCGATCAACAGGTGAGGTAAAGGTACATGCGCAGAAAGATACCCAGCACGACAGCCCTCATCAGTTTCGAAGCCGCCGCCAGGCACGAGAGCTTCACCAAAGCAGCGCGGGAGCTTTCGATTACCCAAGGCGCCATCTGCCGACAAATCGCCAGCCTCGAAGAGTTTCTCAACGTCGAGCTATTCCGACGCTCCCGCCGCGGGGTCAAGCTGACAGAGGTCGGCCTTTCTTATAGTCGGCGCGTCGCGACTCAATTGGATGCCGTGGAACGTGACACGCTTTCAGCGATGGGCCAACAGGGCGCCAACACCATCGAGCTGGCAGTGGTCCCTACATTCGGCACTCAATGGCTTCTGCCACGCCTGAAACATTTCCAGCAGAAGCACCCCGACGTGACGGTCAACCTGACCAACCGTACCCGCCCGTTTCTGTTCGCAGACACCGAGTTCGATGCGGCAATCTACTTCGGCGACGCGGACTGGTCCGGCACTGAGTCACACCGGTTGATGGGTGAGAATCCGATGCCCGTATGTAGCCCAACGCTATTGGGCAATCGTCAGAGCTTAAGCGCCAATGAGATAGCCGAACTTGCGCTCCTGCAACAAACCACGCGCCCCTATGCCTGGCGGCAATGGTTCAGCGCTTTGAGCGTGAATATCCCCTGGGACATGACAGGCCCCCGTTACGAGCTATTCTCCATGCTTGCACAGGCGGCCATGCATGAGATGGGGGTTGCCTTGATTCCGCCATTTCTTATTCAGCGCGAATTGGCGGAAAAGCGTCTTGTCATTGCGAATCAATCGGCGTTATCGAGTCCTAAGGCTTATTACCTGATGATTCCAGAGCGAAAAGTAGAGTCTGCTTCGTTGCGCTCTTTTCGCGATTGGCTGGTGGATCAGGCTCATGGCTACACCCTACTTGCAACACCGCTTGCAGCCGGTAGCTGACCGTGTAGTCAAAAACATTCCGCGCCTACAGATATAACAATTTGTCGCTTTAAGACCAACTGTACCGATAGCCAATAATTGCACCCAGACCGCATAAAACCGGGGCTATCAGCCTTTACATGAGCAGGTGACACGTATTCATCAACCTAATTACGCAAAAGGTCGTATTTACAAATAGATCGCTACAGGCCTTGTAAACAAAGGCCCACCTGCATTTGATGCGACTTCTGGTCACAGGGTGACTTGTAGTTAATTTTTCGTCACCTTTCATAAGTGGTTGAAGGGATCTAACTTCGCCTGCAAAATGCCGCGCCCCGCCCTGTTT
Source organism: Pseudomonas sp. CCI4.2 (assembly GCF_034350045.1). Lineage (NCBI taxonomy): Bacteria > Pseudomonadati > Pseudomonadota > Gammaproteobacteria > Pseudomonadales > Pseudomonadaceae > Pseudomonas > Pseudomonas sp. CCI4.2. The sequence goes on from NZ_CP133781.1 coordinate 1,272,212, forward strand.
TGGCGGGATCGTACTGATCAGCCGAACCAGCTGCGCCATCCGTAGTGCACTGGCCTATTCGAACATAAGAACAAGATCATGCAGGAGATTTGAACGTGCACATTGGTGTTCCTCTCGAAACCCATACGGGCGAAACTCGGGTTGCCGCAACCCCCGAAACCATCAGGAAGCTGATTGCCCAAGGCCATCAGGTCACGGTGCAAAGTGGCGCCGGCATTAACGCCTGCGTTATTGACAGTGCTTATCAGTCCTGCGGTGCCGCCCTTGGTACTGCGACGGATGCGTTCGGTGCTGAGCTGGTCCTCAAGGTCGCCGCTCCCAACGATCATGAGCTGACGCTGATCAGACCCGGCACGATCGTGATCGGAATGCTCAATCCGTTTAACAGCGAGACGATTTCAAAGATGGCCGAATGCGGTATTACCGCATTTGCCCTCGAAGCCGCGCCGCGCACCTCCCGCGCCCAAAGCCTTGACGTCCTGTCTTCCCAAGCCAACATCGCAGGCTATAAAGCCGTTCTACTAGCAGCCCATCACTATCCGCGCTTCATGCCGATGCTGATGACGGCCGCAGGAACTGTGAAAGCCGCACGGGTGCTGATCCTGGGTGCTGGCGTTGCCGGCTTGCAGGCCATCGCGACGGCAAGACGTATGGGCGCTGTGATTGAAGCGTCGGACGTACGTCCTGCGGTTAAAGAACAGATCGAGTCCCTCGGCGCCAAGTTCGTTGACGTGCCGTACGAAAGCGACGAAGAACGTGAAGCCGCCGTCGGTGTTGGGGGCTATGCCCGCCCGATGCCCGCGAGCTGGATGCAACGCCAGGCGGTTGCGGTGCACGAGCGCGCCAAGCAGGCGGACATCGTGATTACCACGGCGTTGATTCCCGGCCGTAAAGCGCCGGTGCTGCTCAGCGCCGACACCGTTTCGCAAATGAAGCCCGGCTCGGTGGTCATCGACCTGGCGGCGGCGCAAGGCGGCAATTGCCCGCTGACCGTGGCTGACCAAGTGGTGATCGAGCATGGCGTGACCATCATTGGTTACACCAACTTGCCCGCAATGGTGGCTGCTGATGCTTCGGCCCTGTATGCACGCAATCTGCTGGACTTTATGAAGCTGCTATTCACCGAAGAAGGGCAGCTGCAGATCAACCTCGAAGACGACATCGTTACCGCGTGCCTTATGTGCCGCGACGGCCAAGTCATCCGCAAGAACGCCTAAAGGACAAGACGATGGAAGAGTTTATCTCCCCCGGTATCTACAACCTGATCATCTTCGTGCTGGCGATCTATGTCGGCTTCCATGTGGTCTGGAACGTTACACCCGCGTTGCACACCCCGCTGATGGCAGTGACTAACGCGATTTCGGCAATTGTGATCGTCGGCGCCATGCTCGCAGCTGCACTGACCGTTACCCCGCTGGGCAAAACCATGGGCACGCTGGCGGTCGCATTAGCGGCGGTCAACGTGTTCGGCGGCTTCCTCGTCACTCGGCGAATGCTGGAGATGTTCAAGAAAAAAGCACCGAAAGCTAAAGTTCTGCCCGTAGAAACAGGGGCGCAGAAGTAATGAGCATGAATCTAGTAACACTTCTGTACCTGATCGCCTCGATCTGCTTCATCCAGGCGCTCAAAGGCCTGTCGCACCCGACCACCTCGCGACGCGGCAATCTGTACGGCATGCTGGGCATGACGCTGGCTGTGATCACCACCATCGGCCTCGTGTACAAGCTTGGCGAGATGTCGCTGGCACAGGGCGGCGCTTCAGCAGGTATCGGTTATATCGTAATTGGTTTATTAGTCGGCGGTACCGCCGGTTCGATCATGGCCAAACGCGTTGAAATGACCAAGATGCCTGAGCTGGTTGCGTTCATGCACAGCATGATCGGCCTCGCCGCTGTGTTCATCGCCATCGCCGCCGTCGTCGAGCCGCAGTCGCTGGGTATTGTTCATCACTTGGGCGACAGCATTCCAGCCGGTAATCGCCTGGAGCTGTTCCTTGGTGCAGCGATTGGTGCGATCACCTTTTCTGGTTCTGTCATTGCCTTCGGCAAGCTCTCAGGCAAGTACAAATTCCGCCTGTTCCAAGGCGCACCGGTACAGTTTGCCGGTCAGCACAAGCTGAACCTGTTACTGGGCTTGGCGACGATAGCCTTCGGCGTGATCTTCATCGCCACCGGCAACCTTGGCGCGTTTGCCCTGATGCTCGCTTTAGCGTTCGTCATCGGCGTACTGCTGATCATCCCCATCGGCGGTGCAGATATGCCGGTCGTGGTGTCGATGCTCAACAGCTACTCCGGCTGGGCAGCGGCGGGGATTGGTTTCTCGCTGAACAACTCGATGCTGATCATTGCCGGCTCACTGGTAGGTTCAAGCGGCGCCATTCTCTCGTACATCATGTGCAAGGCGATGAACCGTTCGTTCTTCAATGTAATCGGCGGCGGTTTCGGCGGTGCGACGAACGTCACAGGCCCTGTAGGTGATAAAGAAGCCCGCCCGGTTAAATCAGGCTCGGCTGACGACGCCACCTTCCTTCTGATGAACGCCGACACCGTGATCATCGTTCCCGGCTACGGCCTGGCAGTGGCTCGCGCACAACATGCGCTGAAAGAGCTGACCGAGAAGCTGACTCACCGGGGCGTCACCGTGAAGTACGCGATTCACCCGGTCGCCGGGCGGATGCCGGGGCACATGAACGTACTGCTGGCCGAGGCAGAAGTGCCTTACGACCAAGTGTTCGAGATGGATGACATCAACTCCGAGTTTGGCCAAGTCGACGTAGTACTGGTCTTGGGCGCCAACGACGTGGTCAACCCTGCGGCGAAGAACGATCCTAAATCGCCGATTGCTGGCATGCCGATTCTCGAAGCGTTCAAGGCCAAGACCATCATCGTAAACAAGCGCTCGATGGCCAGCGGCTACGCCGGTTTGGACAATGAATTGTTCTACCTGGATAAAACCATGATGGTGTTTGGTGACGCTAAAAAGGTCATTGAGGACATGGTTAAAGCCGTCGACTGATTCCGCTAAAAACGTCCACTCGCTTCAATCTGACCCCAGCGCGAATATCGGCTGGGGTTTTTTTCGGCTTTGTAACGCTGTTTTACACCGAAACGGCTATTTAATAGCCCTGGATGCGACTTTGGTAGCGGGACGGAAAAAATCCAACTCACTTAGACTGAGGCCTTGCTTCCGATACCCGAGATGACAACCCATGTACCGTGATCGTATTCGTATGCCTTCTCTATTCAGCAAGGTCATGAGCGCGTCAGACGCCGCAGCCTTGATCCAGGACGGCATGACCGTCGGCATGAGCGGCTTCACCCGCGCAGGCGAAGCCAAGGCCGTTCCACAAGCCCTGGCCCTGCGTGCCAAGACTTCGCCCCTGAAGATCAGCTTGATGACCGGCGCAAGCCTGGGCAACGACCTCGACAAGCAGCTCACCGAAGCAGGCGTGTTGTCCCGTCGCATGCCGTTCCAGGTCGACAGCACGTTGCGCAAGGCGATCAACGACGGCACGGTGATGTTCATCGACCAGCATCTCTCGGACACCGTTGAGCAGCTGCGCAATCGTCAGATTAAAGCCGTCGACTTGGCTGTGATCGAATGCGTGGCCATTACCGAAGAAGGCCATCTGATACTCAGCACCTCCGTCGGTAACTCGGCCAGCTTCGCGATTCTGGCCAAAGAGGTGATTATCGAAATCAACCTCGCCCAGCCGCTGGAGCTGGAAGGCCTGCATGACATCTATATCCCTAGCTACCGTCCAACCCGGCTGCCAATCCCGATACTGAGAGCTGACACCCGCATCGGCAGCACAGCGGTGCAGATCGACCCGGCGAAAATTGTCGGCATCGTCATCAGCAATCAACCGGACTCACACTCGACGATTCTGCCTCCCGACGCCGATACTCAGGCGATCGCCAGCCACTTGGTTGAGTTCTTCAAACACGAAGTGAAAGAAAACCGTCTGACCAACAGCTTGATGCCGCTGCAGGCGGGCATCGGCACCATCGCTAACGCGGTGATGCACGGTTTGCTGGACTCACCTTTCCACGACATGACCATGTACTCCGAAGTGCTTCAGGACTCGACCTTCGACCTGTTCGATGCCGGCGTTCTGAGCTTTGCTTCTGGCAGCTCTGTGACCTTGTCAGCCGCGAAACACACTGAAGTCTTCAGCGACTTGAACCGTTACAAACCGCAATTGGTCCTGCGTCCACAGGAAATCTCCAATCACCCGGAAGTGATTCGTCGCCTGGGTATTATCGGGATCAACACGGCGCTGGAGTTCGATCTGTACGGTAATGTCAACTCCACTCACGTCTGCGGCACCCGGATGATGAACGGGATTGGCGGCTCGGGAGACTTCGCTCGCAACGCACATTTGGCGATCTTCGTGACCAAGTCCATCGCCAAGGGCGGCGCTATCTCTAGCGTTGTGCCTATGGTCAGCCACGTTGACCACACCGAACATGACGTTGACATCCTGGTGACCGAAATAGGTCTGGCCGACCTGCGTGGTTTGGCACCTCGCGAACGCGCTCGAGTGATTATCGACAACTGTGTTCACCCGGCGTACCGCGGTGCGCTCAATGACTACTTCGCTGCGGCCTGCAAAATCGGCGGTCACACCCCTCACGTACTGCGCGAAGCGCTCAGCTGGCACATGAACCTGGAAGAAACCGGGCAAATGCTCGCCAACTGATTCACTCAGTTGCTGACTGCAAGACATTTTCTTGCAGTCAGCCTACTGAAAAACCCTTCCGTTTCAAAAACTGTACTGCTGTACGGGTCGTTCGACCGCTCTAAACCCTTAATATCAACCGTACTTTTGAATAAGCGCACCACAAAAGGGCGAACCGGTACAGTTGCCCCGTTTTCGAACAAAACAGTGCGTATAAACAGTTAACTGAACCAGCACAATTGAAGTGAACTGTGTCTAGTGAGACTGATCAAGAGAGAGGAAAATCAGTACCAGTTAAACCACTACCTAATCCCGCCACAAGCGGAAGGATGTTCATCATGGAACGTACAATCAGTTCCGACCTGTTCTTCGAAACAACCGCTTCATCCGAAAAAGCTGTATGGCCTCTTCGCGCTTTCGCCAACCTGATGCTTTGGCAGCGTCGCATTTCCAGCCGCCACCAATTGGCCCGTCTGGATGCACGTTTGCTGGCTGACGCCGGGATTAGCGAATCGCAACGCTACGAAGAGTTGAGCAAGCCGTTCTGGCGCTAATTTAGCGCTCGCTGGTCCCAGACCCAACAGGTCTCCTGCCAGCAACCCGAATTGCTCCATACAAGACCCGTCGCAGGTAACTGCCGACGGGTTTTGTCATTTCGGGGTTTGCGAACGCCCGTGAAGCCACCTACGCTATCTGCCCAATCACGTACAGTTTTTACATTGGCCATATCGACCAGTACAGTTAGTTTCCGTATATTTTTTAATCACATGGCGTCGAAAACCCTTCCTCCTGTCGCTAAAAACACGCTCGCGACGTCACAGGATGGTATGCACCGCATTGCTGTTATAGGCTTGCCGCTGCTCAAATCCTCTATTTCTAAGTCTCTGGAGTTCATCATGGCCCGCCTACGCCTGCTTAGCGCTGTAGCCCTCTTGGCTGTTGTTGCCACCGGCGCAAGTGCATCGAGTTTTGTTGTCACCACCGATGAACTGGTTCGTGCATTCGATGCCTCAAGCGACGCGACCTCGAAACTGTCCTCTTCGCTCAAGGACGACAAAATCGTACTCGCAGCCCGCGACGACGCAGCCAGCTTTGTGGCCAGCCAAGGCGAGATCCGTGGCGTACAACTTGAAGGCGCGCTGGACCATATCCGTCATCAAGCGCCCGAGTTGAAAGCGACGGACGCCCAGCTGGCTCAGGCGATCCTGGCGATTTGACCTACCGCGCAGGCCCGCTTAAATGTCGGCTAGCTCTACTACGGGCATTGCGCTAGCCTTGCCCGCTCGAATCATCGGCTAGATAGAACTATGCGTTTTCTGCCTGTTCTCCTCATTGCTCTGGCTTGGACTGCCCAGTGCCAAGCGTTTGATACGACCACACAATCTCTGGTCGCCAGCGGATTCGTTACCAGCAAGGTTACGTCTGCACCGTTTGATCGAAAAATCGTACTTGCCGCCCAGGATGATGCTGCAGCGTTTATAGCCAGTGATGGCCGACTGCGAGGAGCACAACTGGAAGAAGCCCTGCTTGCGCTACGCGAGCAGCTACGCCTGACCCAGCCAAAACTTTGTGCCAGCGACGCTGAACTGGCGCAAGCAATCCTCGTCCAATAATCACGTTTTATCTTCTGCATTTTGGAGACGTTCCATGCGTACCCCGCTGATTGCCGCCACCCTTGGTCTGTTGTTGCTAACCGGCGTGGCCCAAGCACAAACCGTCAAGGCCACCAGTAATATCGTCGTCCGCGCCTTCGGCCGCAGCATCGACTTTACCTCTGACAGCACCACCTCTACACGTGACTCCAAAGTCGTGATTCAAGCCAAAGACGACGCGGCCAGCTATGTGGCCAGCAAAGGCGATATTCGCGGGGTTCAGCTTGAAGCCGCCTTCGATACCCTGCGCGCGCATTTGCCCGAAGCCCGTAACGCTAGTGACGAAACGCTGGCCGAAGCCATTCTCGCGCTGTGAGACCTCTCGCCGTCTGGGTGCTGACCTGCGCGCTGTTGTTGGTCGGCAACAGCGCAGTCGCCGGGTTGAGCCTTAAGCTCGACACCGACGACCTCAACCAGGCGCAGCAACACGCCAGCCAACTATTGCTTGATGAGGCGATGCGGTCCCTGCCGCCTGGATTCGTCGAGCAGTTGGACCGACGCGTCGATGTCAGTTGGTCCACGGGACTACCAAGCAACGCCTATGGCGAAGCGACCGGCCCGCATCATCTCGACCTGAACCGCAATTTGCTGGCAAGCCTGACTGACGGCTCGGCAGCCACGCAAAAAACCAATCGTCCTCACGGCACCGTCCGCCGCGAAATGCTCGCGACGGTCCTGCACGAACTCACCCATATTTATGATCGCGCGGCGCTGTGGCCAGAAGCCGAGCGTAAGCTGATCCTCAATTGCCGACGTCAGGCCAGCAGCACGGGCGATATCGGGTTGCCGGATCAATGCCGGGGCGAAACGGAACGCCGCTTTACCCTTAGCGACGATCCACGGTTGCTCGACCTTGCCGGCTGGCCGGAATACGTTGGCCGTCGCGGTGAGCGCGAAGAGAACAACCGCCAGGTAGCCCGCAGCCCGGACATCTACGAAATCAGTAACCCGCGCGAATTCGTCGCAGTGAACATGGAGTATTTCCTCCTGGATCCTGATTACGCATGCCGCAGACCGGGGCTTTACGCGTATTACAAAGATCGGTTCGGCTGGGCTCCCGCGGCCAAGAACGAATGCCCGGCGTCCTATCCTTTCATCAACGCTGGCAGCGATTTTGCTGTGCAGCCGCTGGGCAAGATTGATCCAGAGCGGGTGTATGCGGTCGACTACCTGTTAGCTGAAGCCAACCAGAACTGGGTGAGTCGCTGGGGCCATAGCATGCTTCGGCTGGTGATTTGCAAACCTGGACGGCCACGCGGCCCGGATTGCCGTCTGGACCTAGATCAGCACCTGGTGTTGTCGTATCGCGCCTTCGTTGGCGATGTGCAGCTGTCGAGCTGGGACGGCCTGACGGGCGTCTATCCATCGCGCCTGTTCGTTTTGCCACTGTCGCAAGTGATCGATGAGTACACCAAGACCGAACTGCGCAGCCTCGCCTCAGTGCCCATGAACCTGTCGCGCCCAGAGATCAACGCTTTGGTGCAGCACGCGGCCGAGATGCACTGGAGCTACGACGGCAATTACTACTTCATCTCGAACAACTGCGCGGTAGAGACCTTGAAGCTGTTGCGCAGCGGTACCGATGACCCGCGTATCAAAGGCTTGGACAGCATCATTCCTAACGGCCTGCTGGAAGTTCTTGACGCCCGTGGTCTGGCCGACACCAGCGTGCTGAAAGACCCCCGCGAAGCCTTGCGTCTGGGTTATCGGTTCGACTCTTATCGGGATCGCTATCAGGCGATGTTCGACATCTTGAAAAAACAGTTGCCGATCAAACCGAAGACCGTGGAAGACTGGCTGACACTGCCCGCCAAGGACCGCAACGCTTGGTTCGCCAATGCAGATCTACGCACCAGCGCAGCCATGTTGTTATTGGAACAGGCCAGCTTGCGCAGACAACTGTTGTTGGCTCAGGAAGAGGTTAAAGAACGCTACCTCAGCGCCCAGGAACAGAAAGACGGCAGCGTTTCCCAGGCCACCGGCACCTTGCGAGAGATTCTCGCCAGCAGTGGCTTCCTCAGTCGCCCGGCAGAGTTGCTCGACAGCGGCGGATATGGCTTGCCCCAAGAGAATGAATGGCACCGGCTTGAAGACGAAAGCAGCCAGCGCCAAAAACAACTGCTACGTTTAACCGGTGACCTCGACAAAGAAGTCCGCGCTCTGCTCGAACCCGGCCGCGCCGCAGAAATAGCCGCCAACGAAGCCAACCTGAAACAAATCGGCCAACACCTCCGTGCGCTGCACAAAGCAGCCGGCGGCCTGGAGCTGCCGTAACGCCCTCCCACAAAAATATGCAATTCCCAGTAGTCGGTGTCTGCTGGGCGACGGCGCGGCCTCTCCAGCTCATGCTTGCTCATAATCTTCACCCATCGAAAGCTTGCTGAAAGCTTGTCCCTTTAGGATCGCCTCCGCTGCCGGCATTAGGTCGGTCGCGGCATAACAACAAGAACTCAACGACAATGGTGATCCTGATGTCCACGCATTTCCGCTCCAGCCCATTCCCGCTCTTCATCCACGTGCAGCCCGCTCTGCGTTGATCTGATCCGCTCAATCCGCATTCCTCACGCCGCGCTGCACCTGGAGTATTTCTATGCTGACCTTCCTCGGCTTTGCCATGGTCGTCACGTTCATGTACCTGATCATGAGCAAACGCCTGTCCGCCCTGATCGCCCTGATTCTGGTTCCAATCGCGTTTGCCCTGTTAGGCGGTTTCGCCGCTGGCATCGGCCCCATGATGCTCGAAGGCATCACCAAACTTGCGCCCACCGGCGTGATGTTGATGTTCGCTATTTTGTATTTCGCGCTGATGATCGACTCCGGTCTGTTCGATCCAGCCGTGCGCCTGATCCTCAAACTGGTCAAAGGCGACCCGGTCAAGGTTTCCGTCGGCACCGCCGTTTTGGCACTGGTGGTGTCCCTCGACGGTGACGGTGCAACCACGTACATGATCTGCGTCGCGGCCATGCTCCCGCTGTACAGTCGCTTGGGCATGAGCCCGAGAATCATGGCGGGATTGATCATTCTGGCCGGCGGCGTGATGAACATGACGCCTTGGGGTGGCCCAACCGCACGCGCCGCCAGCGCCTTGCATGTCGACCCCTCCGCAATCTTCGTACCGATGATTCCGGCCATGCTGGTGGGCGTTATCGCGATCCTGCTGATCGCTTATGCCTATGGCAAACGTGAACGCGCTCGCTTGGGTGAGCTGCACCTGCCGGGCGAGGAAGGCGATCACAGTGAAATCAGCGTGTCACAGTTCCCCGAAGCGCGTCGGCCGAAACTGATCTGGTTCAACGGCGGACTCACTCTCGCGCTAATGGCTGCCTTGATCGCCGGCCTGCTGCCGTTGCCGGTTCTGTTCATGGTGGCATTCAGTATCGCGATGATCGTGAACTATCCATGCCTGCAAGCGCAAAAGGACCGCATCGCGGCCCACGCCGGTAGCGTTCTGGCGGTCGTTGGGCTGATCTTCGCCGCTGGGATCTTCACTGGCATTCTGTCGGGCACCGGGATGGTCAAGGCCATGTCCGAAAGCCTGTTGGCGGTCATCCCGGATGCCCTCGGCCCATACCTCGCGGTCATCACCGCGCTGGTCAGCATGCCGTTCACCTTCTTCATGTCCAACGATGCTTTTTACTACGGGGTGCTGCCTATTCTGGCCGAAGCCGCCAGCCATTACGGCATCACCCCCCTGGAAATGGCCCGCGCCTCAATCGTCGGTCAACCCGTGCATTTGCTGAGCCCACTGGTACCGTCGACCTATCTATTGGTGGCATTGGCGGGTATCGAATTCGGCGATCACCAACGGTTTACCCTGAAATGGGCGGTGCTGGTTTGTCTGTGCATAATGGTCGCCGCGCTGTTGATGGGAATATTTCCGTTCTACCGCAGTCTATGAAGCTGACGATTCACTCCCGGTAAACCGGGGATTAACCGCTTAAGGAATACCTATGGAATGGCTGATCAACCCCGAACTTTGGGTTGCCTTTTTCACCCTGACCGCCTTGGAGATCGTCCTCGGCATCGACAACATCATCATGATCGCGATTCTCGTCAGCCGTATGCCCAAACCCATGCAGCCACGGACGCGAATCTTCGGACTGGCACTGGCCATGGTTACCCGAATCTTGCTGCTGCTGTCGATCACCTGGGTTATGCGCCTGACCTCAGACTTGTTCGTGGTGTTCGGCCAAGGTATTTCCGGGCGGGATTTGATTCTGTTTTTCGGTGGTTTATTCCTGCTGTGGAAAAGCTCTCAAGAAATTTATCACGGCATGGAAGGGGAGGAAGAAGCTGCTAATGAGCCCAAAGGTAAAGGCGGTAAATTCCTGTACACCATCATCCAGATCGCGATTATCGACATCGTGTTCTCCCTCGACTCGGTGATTACAGCGGTCGGGATGGTGTCCTATGTGCCGGTCATGATCGCGGCCATCGTCGCGGCGGTGCTGGTGATGATGGCCTGTGCAGGCGTCATCAGTGACTTCATCGACAAGCACCCGTCATTGAAAATGTTGGCGCTGTCATTCCTGATGGTGGTGGGCGTAGTCTTGATCTGCGAAGCATTCGACGTGCATGTGCCCAAGGGTTACGTGTATTTCGCCATGGCCTTCTCGTTAGCGGTTGAAGCTATCAATATAAAAATGCGCACCACGATTGCAAAAAAGAAGGCCCCAAGCGAGCCGTTAAGAATGCGCAAAGACACCCTGGGCTAGTCAATAGCAGCTCACGCCACAGAAACGCGCAGATCGCGTGCCCCGGTTCTCTGGCATTTCAATTCTCTGATTTATGACAGTTTTGTTTCACGACGCCATTGCGTATGCGATGCTTGGCGTTAAGGCCATTAGCCGACTAAAGCTTAGGGGAGCGTTAGACGTCTCAAAGATACCATCGCGCTTGCCTCTCGCTGCACTTCTCATTCTCACCCCGTTCGGGTGACCTCAGGGGGCCTGTATATGCTGACCCTGCTCGATTTGTTGTCCGCTGTTGCCTTGCTGATTTGGGGCACGCACATCGTCCGTACCGGCATCCTGCGCGTGTATGGCTCACAGTTACGCCGTGTCCTCAGCCAGAACATGTCCAAGCGACCGCTGGCGTTCATCGCCGGTATTGTGGTTACGGCACTGGTCCAGAGCAGTAACGCCACCGCCATGCTGGTGACTTCGTTCGTTGGCCAGCGGTTGATGGCCTTGACCCCGGCCCTGGCGATCATGCTGGGCGCCGATGTCGGTACGGCGTTGATGGCGCGAGTGCTGACTTTCGACTTGTCTTGGCTGTCGCCGCTGCTGATTTTCCTCGGCGTCATCCTGTTTCTGTCGCGCAAGCAAACACGCGCCGGGCAGCTCGGCAGAGTCGGCATCGGCCTTGGGCTGATTATTCTGGCGCTGCAATTGATCGTTACTTCGGCAGCGCCGATTACCCACGCAGCCGGGGTCAAAGTGCTGTTCGCCTCGCTGACTGGCGACATCATGCTCGACGCCCTTATCGGCGCGATGTTCGCATTGATTTCCTATTCCAGCCTCGCCGCCGTGCTGTTGACAGCCACTCTCGCGGGTTCTGAGATCATCAGTCTGCCTGTGGCGATTGGTCTGGTCATCGGCGCGAATATCGGCAGCGGTCTATTGGCGTTCTTGAGCACCAGCATGCAGAACGTTGCCGGACGGCAAGTCGCACTGGGTAGCCTGTTGTACAAACTGATTGGCCTGCTGCTGATTATTCCGATCTTGAGCCCGTTGGTGGCATGGATGGATACGCTGGATTTCAGTCCGCAAAGTCTGGTGATCAGCTTCCACGTGTCCTACAACACCTTGCGTTGCCTAGTGATGCTGCCCAGTGTGGGTCCGATGGCTCGCCTGTGCGCATGGTTATTACCTGAACGCCCGGAAACCAGCGGGGTAGCAAAACCCCGTCATTTGGATGCCACAGCGCTGGCAACCCCAAGCTTGGCTCTGGCCAATGCCGTGCGCGAAACCCTGCGTTTGGGCGATTTGGTCGAAAGCATGCTCACGGCCATGCAGGAAGTGCTGCGCGGTACACAAACCGCCGTTACCGCACAAATGCGCAGCCTCAACGATGATACCGAAGCGCTCTACAACGCGATCAAACTCTATCTGGCGCAGATGCCACGCGAAGACTTGAGCGAGCACGACAGCCGACGTTGGGCGGAGATCATCGAGCTGGCGATCAACCTAAAACTGGCCAGCGACCTGATCGAGCGCATGCTGCGTAAAGTGCAGCAGCAGAAGACTTCCCAGCGGCGCTCATTCTCCGAAGTCGGCTTGGAAGAATTAACCGGGCTACACAGCCAGTTACTTTTGAATTTGCGCCTGGGTTTGTCGGTATTCGTCAGCGCCGACCCTGAAAGCGCTCGGCAATTGCTGCGTGAAAAACGGCGTTTCCGCGCGCAGGAGCGGCGTTTGGCGCACGCCCATGTCAGTCGTCTGCAACGCAAAGTGGTACAGAGCCTGGAAACCAGCTCACTGCATTTGGAATTGATCGCGGACATGAAACGGCTCAACTCATTGTTCTGCAGCAGCGCCTACGCCGTGCTTGAAACGTCAGACACGGGGGCCTTGTCCAGCGACGCTGAGATAGAACAGCCGCTGTGAACGACTCAAGGGCGGGGAAGTCTGTTAAACATGTCGGCCCGCAAGGAAGTTCGTTTTATGCGCAGCCTGTTGTTTGTCTGTCTTTTGTTGAGTTCGGCCGCTTCGATTGCCCTGGACCGCTTTCAGGTCGAGGGCTACCAATTGGCCAACGGCCTGCAAGTACTGCTCAAACCAGGTAATGAAAAAGGCCATGTCGCCATTCGCCTGGTGGTCGGCGTTGGTTTCGATGACTTTGCCTGCAACGATAAAGAGCTTCCGCATTTGCTTGAGCACCTTCTGTTCAGCGGCACGGATGATCGCGGCGAAGGCGGGCTTGAGGAGCGCATGCAAGCGTTGGGCGGTGAATGGAACGCCTTCACCAGCAACTCTGATACCACCTTCGTTATCGAAGCGCCTGCCCGGAATCAGCGGCAAGTGCTCGATCTGCTGCTGGACATCTTGACCCACAGCCGCATCAATCAAGACTCGCTGAACGCCGCTAAGGGCATCGTCGAACACGAAGACGGCGGCCACTATTCACACCTGCAACGCTGGCTCGATCACAAAGACTTGGGTCATAGCGCGAGCAAGCAGTTAGCGGTTGAACTCGGACTTAAATGCGCCGAGCGGCCCGACATCGAATCGCTCACCCTAGAGCAGGTCGAAAAAGTCCGCAGCAGTTGGTACGCCGCCAACAATATGACCCTGATTGTCGTCGGCGATCTTGATCGTCTTTTGCCGGCTTACCTGGAACGCACGTATAGCCAGCTCAGCGCAATTGAGCCAGGCGACCATCCACCCCTCGCTGCAATCAGCCACTCGGCGCAAGCCGAACGCACGTTGACCAAGGGCTGGCTAGGTGAGGGCGCCCGTGTGCATTGGTATTTCCCTGAGCCAATACTTGCGCAGCAGCATGATGAAACCTACGAGTTACTTCAGGACTACCTCGACTGGTCGCTCTACAGCACGTTGCGGTTGAAGGACGGGCTTTCCTACGGCCCCTGGAGCGAGCGCGAAGTCTTTGGCGACACCGGGTTCATGAGTTTGAACGCAGACCTTGACCGCGATGATGTACAGCAGGCCGAGATGGCCATGCATGATTTGACGGTGCGCCTGCAAAAAGATGGCCTCGACCCGGCAATCTTCGCCCGCCTACGAGAAGTGGCCATCGATAAGCTGGCGTGGGCGGCCCAAGGCAACAGTGCATTGGCCGATTATTATTGGGGGTCGCTGAGTGATTACGAAAACGGTCACTTTGCCGACCCGGCCCCTCAGATCAAAGCGGTCAGCCTCGACACCGCCAACCAGGCCCTGCGCGGATTACTGGCACAGCCGGGTTATCTGCGGATCGAAAAGCCGCTGCTCAATTACGACGAGTTGTATGGCGTGATCGCCGGGGTCGTTGCGCTGTTGCTGCTGGCAGTGGCGTTGGTTTACCGCAAACGTAAGCGCCGAAACGATTGAAGCTTTCGTGAATGAATTCGCGTCCCGCCGTGATTTGTGCTGTGCATAAATTCTCTGTAGGAGCCAACTTGTTGGCGAGGCGTTGTGCCAGACACACCGTATCAAGCCTTTTCGCCAACAAGTTGGCTCTCAGATTCGTTCGCGAAGAGCCATCATTGCGCATCTATCTGACCATTAACCGAGCAGCGTTGTATTCTGTCGGGGATTTTTCCTACACATACAGCGAAATGCCGAATGCCCGATTGGAATCGCTACGTAGTCCTCGTGCTAGACCTGATGAAGCGCTATCCAGGTGTGATTGCGTTTTTCGGTTTTGTATCGGGCATCAGCAGTTTCATTCTTGTTGATCGCCAAGAAGGTCTGGCGACGTGGATCGCCACGATCATGCTGGTCAGTTGGGTGTGGCTGATGCTGGAAAACAGCGTGACGAAGCTGTTCACGCGCATTTTCAAACGCCAGATTCCAGAGCCGTTGCTGCGCTATGGCACGCAGATGATCCATCAGGAAAGTCTGTTTTTCGTCCTACCGTTTTTCTTCATCACCACCACCTGGAACAGCGGCCAGCTGGTATTTACCAGCCTGTTGGGCGCCGCAGCGCTGATCTCGATCACCGATCCGCTGTACTACAAATGGCTGGCTTCCAGGCGTTGGTTGTACTTGGCCTTTCACACCCTAACGTTATTCGCGGCGCTGCTTACAGCGCTGCCAGTAATCTTGCACCTGACGACGTCCGAGAGTTACAAGCTGTCGCTGGGTATCGCCATGCTGCTGTCGTTTCCCAGCTTGGCCTCGAGCTTTCCGATCAATAACTGGCGGCGCATCCCGCTGCTGCTGGCAGTCACACTGGCCATCGGCGGCGCCGGTTGGTTGCTGCGCTCGTGGGTACCGCCAGCGACGCTATGGATGACTGAAGTAGCCGTCAGCACTGATTTCGATAATCAGAACCGCACTCCCGGTGATAGCGTGGAAGAGGTAAGCGCCAGCCAAGTGCGCAAAGGCGGCCTCTACGCCTACACCGCGATCAATGCGCCACGCGGATTGGACGAACGGATTTATCATGTCTGGCAACACGAAGGCCAGGAAGTGGATCGCATCCCGCTGGACATCCACGGCGGGCGTAAAGAAGGCTATCGCGCCTGGACCCACAAGCAGCATTTCCCAGATGATTCAGTTGGTAGCTGGCAGGTAAGGGTGGAGACTGAAGACGGCCAATTGATCGGCGTCTTACGGTTTGTAGTTACCGCCGCAGACCAACCTACGGTGACCGAGCCCATCGACGATCCCATCGGCGTCAAACCCGAAGCGGACGATGACGATACAGACCCAGACTCGTCGGACTCAACGTCTTCCACCCCGGGGCAAACCCCCTAAGCTCGGAGCTTATGACCTTACCTTCTGTGGCCGGCAGCGCCTCCATGAACATCGCCAGCAGCCCCGTGAGCCTGCGGATAGCCGGTGATTGGACGCTTGCGCATTATCGCGACCTCAAGCGGCAGATGGGCAACGTAACGGGTCAGTATGGCGTTAATACGCCGGTGGACCTGTCCGACCTCGGCGCGTTGGATACCGCTGGCGCTTCTTTGTTGGTGGAGATGATCGGCTGCGACCGGCTGGGGCTATTGGCGGTTAGCGCGCCGGGGCTGTCCACCGCCAGCCGGGCCTTGCTGCAAACCATTCAAACGGCATTGCACGACTACTGCGAACCGATCAAAGAACCGGAAGAAGCCGTCGGCATGCAGTTGCTGCTGCGGATCGGCAGGGCGGTGGATACGATCTGGATCGACACCCTGCAATTACTCGGCTTCATCGGCCTGATTCTGCAAACCCTGTTGTTCAACTTCCCCCGCCCAAGGCGTTGGCGGTTCACGTCGGTTATCTCCCACATCGAACAAACCGGGCTCGATGCGGCGCCCATCGTCGCCTTGCTTACGTTTCTGGTGGGCGCCGTGGTTGCGTTTCTCGGCGCCACCGTATTGAAAAGCTTCGGCGCCAGCATCTTCACCGTGGACTTGGTCGCGTTCTCGTTCTTGCGCGAATTCGGTGTATTGCTGACAGCCATCCTGATGGCCGGGCGCACCGCTAGCGCCTTCACCGCACAGATCGGCTCGATGAAAGCCAACGAAGAAATCGACGCGATTCGCACCCTTGGCCTGAGCCCGGTGGAGTTGTTGGTCGTACCGCGAATCCTTGCACTGCTGATCTCGCTGCCGATTTTGACCTTCGTGGCGATGATTTCCGGAATCATCGGCGGCGGCGTGGTGTGCGCCGTAGCCCTGGATATTTCACCGGCCTTGTTCCTCTCGCTGCTGCAAAGCGACATCGGCGTGCAGCACTTTTTGGTGGGCATGATTAAAGCGCCGATTTTCGCCTTTTTGATCGCCGCCATTGGCTGCCTCGAAGGTTTCAAAGTCAGCGGCAGTGCCGAATCTGTTGGCGCTCACACCACGTCCAGCGTGGTGCAATCGATCTTTGTGGTCATTGTGCTGGATGCACTGGCCGCACTGTTTTACATGGAGATGGGTTGGTGACAGCTATTACGACGTCCATACCGACCAAGCAGCGGCAAGCCGTGATCGAAGTACATGGCCTGTGCAACCAGTTCGGCAGCCAAAGCGTGCATGAAAACCTTGATCTGGAGTTGTTCCGGGGGGAAATCCTGGCGGTGGTGGGCGGTTCTGGCAGCGGGAAGTCTGTGTTAATGCGAAGCATCATTGGGCTTCGTCGGCCGGATGCTGGAACGATCCGCGTCTTGGGCCAAGACCTGCAGCATCTGTCCGAGAAAAACCGATCACTGCTTGAACGGCGATTCGGCGTGCTGTTCCAGAAAGGCGCGCTGTTTTCCTCGCTGACCGTGACCGAGAACGTCGCGCTGCCGTTAATCGAGCACGCCAAACTGACCCGAGAAGAAGCCGAGCACCTAGCCGGGATGAAACTTGCCCTGGCCGGTTTGCCGCTGTCGGCCGCTCATAAATACCCGGCGTCTTTGTCCGGCGGCATGATCAAACGCGCTGCGCTGGCCCGGGCATTGGCGTTGGACCCAGACATTCTGTTCCTTGACGAGCCCACCGCCGGCCTCGATCCCATTGGCGCGGCTGCATTTGATCAACTGATCCTGACCCTGCGCGACGCGTTGGGCCTGAGTGTATTTCTGGTCACCCACGATCTGGACACGCTGTACACGATTACCGACCGCGTCGCGGTATTGGCGCAAAAGCGCGTATTGGTGGCCGATCAAATTAATAAGGTCGCGGCGACGCCAGACGCCTGGATTCACGAATATTTCCACGGCCCACGCGGTCGGGCGGCGTTCTCAGCCGCCACATACCCCAAGGAGGTCTGAGGATGGAAACCCGAGCCCATCACGTATTGATCGGCCTGTTCACCGTAATCGTGGTCGCTGCGGCACTGCTGTTCGGGCTGTGGCTGGCCAAATCCAGTGTCGACACCGCGTTTAAGGACTACGAGGTCATTTTTAACGAGGCCGTCAGCGGTTTGTCTCGCGGCAGTGCCGTGCAATACAGCGGGATCAAAGTGGGCGACGTCGTGCAATTGCGCCTGGACCCCGAGGACCCACGGCGGGTGCTGGCGCAAATTAGGATTGCGGGTGAAACCCCCATCAAAGAAGACACCATGGCCAAGCTGGCCCTGACCGGGATCACCGGCACCTCGATCATTCAACTCAGCGGCGGCACTCCGCAAAGTCCATCGCTGATCGGCGTCTTCGGCAAACTGCCGGTGATCATCGCGTCGCCTTCGCCTATCTCTCGCTTGCTGAACGACACGGGCGACTTGATGACCGGGATCAATCAACTGCTGCACAACGCCAATCAAATGTTCTCCAACGATAACGTCCAAAGCCTGACATTGACTCTGGAACACATGGAACAGGCCACCCGCGTGGTCGCCGACGAGCGCGAAGATATCCGCCAGTCGCTCAAACAGCTGACGCTGATCAGCAAACAGGCAAGCGCCACCCTGGAGCAAACCTCGTCACTGATGCGCGGCGCCAACGAGATGCTCAACAGCGACGGCAAGCAGCTGTTTGCCAGCGCCCAGTTGGCCATGAAGTCCATCGAGCAAAGCAGCGCCACCATCAACAACCTGCTTAAAAATAACCATGACGCACTGAACGGCGGCATGCAGGGGCTTGGCGAACTGGGCCCGGCGGTAAGAGAGCTGCGCGACACCTTGACCTCATTCCGCTCGATTTCCCGTCGCCTCGAGGCCAACCCCAGCGGATACCTGCTGGGCACCGAAAAAAACAAGGAGTTTGAGCCATGAGGCTTGCCCGTCATTCGCTGCGCCTGATGGCCGTTGCCGGGGCGTTGTTGCTGTCGGCGGGCTGCTCGATCCTGCCGAAAGCTGAACCCACTGATGTCTATCGCCTGAGCACGGCGCAACCCGCTGCACAGAAGGCTCAAGGTTCGCCGGTTCCATGGTCGCTGCGGATAGTTCGGCCCAGAGCCAGCGAAATGCTCGACAGCCCACGGATCGCCGTCGTGCCGCAGGGTAATTTGATTAGCAACTACAAAGGCGCACGGTGGAGCGATCCCGCGCCGGTGGCGTTGCGCAATCGGCTACTCGACGCCTTCTACCGCGACGGTCGCGTGCAGTCGTTGAGCACCGATGACAGCAATCTCCAAGCGGACTTTGAACTGAGTGCAGAGCTACAGGCGTTTCAAAGTGAGTACCACGGCGACGCCATCGAAGTGGTGATTCGTCTCGACGCGCGGCTGGTCGGGGATAATCAGCGCATCGTCGCCAGCCGCCGGTTTGAAGTTCACCAGGCGGTCAGCGACAAACAAGTGCCTTCAATCGTGGCGGGATTCGGCAAGGCCAGCGACACCCTGGCGGCGCAGCTGCTGCAATGGACCGTTGAGCAAGGCCAAAAGCATTACGCCACGTTACCGAAAAACCAATAGCAGACGAGGATGGCCGCGACGACACCCGACAGCTCTGCCAGCAATGCGCAGCCGACGGCGTGTCGGGCGCGCTGAATGCCCACAGAGCCGAAGTACACCGCCAGCACGTAAAACGTGGTTTCGGTGCTGCCTTGAATGACGGCCGCCACCAACGCCGGAAAGCTGTCGACGCCTTGGTTCTTCATGGTTTCTATCAAAAGGGCGCGGGCGGCGCTGCCGGAGAACGGTTTGACCATGGCCGTCGGCAGGGCATCAACAAAGCGGGTGTCCATTCCCGCCCATTGCACCAGATGCCGGATGCCATCCAAGCCAAAATCCAGTGCTCCGGACGCCCGTAACACGCCCACCGCACAGAGCATCGCGACCAGATAGGGCAGCAGGTTCTTGGCGACATCAAAGCCTTCTTTTGCGCCTTCGACAAACGCTTCGTAAACCTTCACCTTCCTGAACGCGGCGATCAGCAAAAAAGTCATGATCAAGCCGAACAGCGTCAGGTTGCCGAGGATCGACGACAAGCTGGCCAACGCCGTGGCCGAAAGGCCGGCCAGCAGGGTCATGAAGGCGCCCAGTGCGAATGCCCCCGGAATCAGGTACGCGAGCACCACCGGGTCCCACAGGCGCAAGCGCTGCATGAACGCCACCGAGAGCAACCCGACCAAGCTTGACGCGCTGGTTGCCAGCAGGATCGGCAGAAATACCAACGTCGGGTCGACAGCGCCTTGTTGCGCGCGGTACATAAAGATCGTCACCGGCATGAGCGTCAGCGACGATGCATTGAGTACCAGAAATAGAATCTGCGCATTGCTGGCGGTGGTAGGACTCGGGTTCAACTCTTGCAGCGAACGCATGGCCTTGAGGCCAATCGGTGTTGCCGCGTTATCCAGGCCAAGGGCATTGGCAGCAAAGTTAAGAGTGATCAGGCCCAACGCAGGATGACCCTTTGGCACCCCAGGCATAAGCCGCAAGAACAACGGGCCAAGGGCCTTCGCCAACCAATCGACGATCCCGGCTTTTTCGGCAATCCGCAAAAAGCCCAGCCACAACGTGAGGGTGCCGAACAGCAGCAGCATCACATCCACCGACAGCTTGGCCATGGCGAAAATACTTTCAACCATCGCGGCAAAAATTCCGGCGTTCCCGCCGATCAGCCATTGCGCCAGCGCCGACACCGCCGCCACCACAAAAAAGCCAAGCCATAGGCCGTTAAGCATCAGAAAGTCCCTCAGAAGATGCGGCGATGATAGCGGTGAGCAGGTTCGACGACAAACAAACAGGGGATTTTTGATTTGAAAAACCCCGGCAATCCGGGGTTTGTTTTTGCAGCAACTCGTCCTTCAGTCAGCGACTGACTCACCCACTGGCAGCGGCGTTTTGCTGCGCCAGTGTGGGAGGGAGTTCCAGTAGGCTTCGCCCTTGACGTCGTCGTACATGCCTTCCCAGCGTGAAATCACCAGCACGGCCAAGGCATTGCCAATCACGTTCAGCGCCGTACGGGCCATGTCCATGATGCGGTCGACACCGGCGATGAACGCTAGGCCTTCCAGCGGAATTCCGGCGCTGCCCAAGGTTGCCAAGAGCACCACGAAGGACACACCCGGCACGCCCGCGATACCTTTGGAGGTGACCATCAATGTCAGCACCAACATGATCTGCTGGCCGACGGACAGGTCAATTCCATACAGCTGAGCAATAAAGATCGCGGCAATGCTTTGGTACAACGTCGAGCCGTCGAGGTTGAACGAGTAACCGGTGGGCACCACGAAGCTGCAAATGGCTTTCGGTGCGCCGTAGGCTTCCATCTTTTCGATGACCCGCGGCAACACGGTTTCGGAACTGGCAGTGGAGTAGGCCAGCACCAGTTCGTCTTTGAAGATGCGCATCAGCCTGATCACCGAGAAGCCGAACAGGCGGGCAACGGTACCCAGCACGACGAAGGCGAAAAACGCGATAGCGAAGTAAACCAGAATGACCAGTTTGGCCAACGGCAACAATGAGGCAAACCCGAAGTTAGCGACGGTCACGGCAATCAAAGCGAAAACCCCGATGGGGGCGTAACCCATGATCATGTGCGTGACTTTGAACATGCTTTCCGATACGCCCTGGAACATCGTCACCAGCGGCTCACGCAGCTCCGGTTTCAAGCTGGAAAGACCAAGGCCGAACAATACCGAGAAGAAGATGATCGGCAGCATGTCGCCGCGAGCAATGGCGGCAAAGATGTTTGACGGGATCAGGTTGAGGATCGTTTGGATGAACGCATGTTCATGCTGAACCTCAGCGGCGGTCTCCTGATACTTGGAGATATCAACGGTGCCCAAGGTACTCAAGTCGATTCCCGTACCTGGATGAAACACGTTCGCCAACACCAGACCGACCAGGATCGCGATGGTCGTGACCACTTCAAAATACAAGATGGTCTTAAGACCGATACGGCCCAGCTTCTTCGCATCGCCAACGCCGGCAATCCCGACGATCAACGAAGACACCACGATGGGTATGACAATCATCTTGATCAGACGGATGAAGATGTCACCAGCGGGTTGCAGCACGTTGCCGATCCACCAGGCCTTTTCCGCAC
This sequence comes from Pseudomonas sp. CCI4.2, assembly GCF_034350045.1. Lineage (NCBI taxonomy): Bacteria > Pseudomonadati > Pseudomonadota > Gammaproteobacteria > Pseudomonadales > Pseudomonadaceae > Pseudomonas > Pseudomonas sp. CCI4.2. Next base: position 1,294,096 of record NZ_CP133781.1, read on the forward strand.
TGAAGTGGTTAAGCACGGTGCCGATAGCAATCCCCAAGACCAAACCAATGAGAATTTGCCAGGCGAGGCTTAGCTTTGCCTTCTTCATATTCTTACCCTTATATCCAGTAGAAGGTCGCCGCGAGCGAGCATCCCGGCTCTGTTGCACGCGAAAAAAGGCGCAACTATTCCCACGCTGAGACATGGCGTCTAATGCCGTAAACGCCTACCTCATGCCGAATCGGCATGATCAATGGGAATACTCTGACGGAGGCCGCCTGCAAAATCGCGCAAAAAAAAGACGTGATATGGCTCGCGAGCGGCCTATTACGTCGTATCCAGCGCAAGGGGAGAGGCTATAAAAGAAATATGTGTTGAAAGTCAGAGGGTCATTCGGTCTATGGCGACAACGAATGAAAACGCAGAATTCTCGATAAATGGTCGCGCGAAGATGGTTCGCAAGCCCGGCGAATCCATTTCTGAATCAATATCACGGGCTTGCGCTACGTCTCCACCCTGACCCGGCCCAAATCAATGGAAATACTCTCTGTATTCCTAGGTCGCTCCGATCCAACTTCAATCAAAACAACCCGGCCCCATGGTCATGCGCTCGCCTTCATCGGGCCGCGCAGTCACCAAGAAGTCGCGCGCTCGAGCGCCAACTTCTTCAAATCAGTACGAGCATGCCAACACTCAATACCACTTCGGATCTTTCTTCAACTGCTCCATCAATACCGCCTGCATATCTTTGTCAGGTTTGCCGAGAAAGCGATAGTCAGCGTGTCGGGTGGGCGACTTGTCAGCGGGCAAGCCTGCTGGAACTTGCACCCACAGTGCATACGCGGATTTCTTATCGAAACTAACTGCAACGATAAGACGGTTGTTCAAACAATTGTCAGCGGTCTCACACAACGGTCCGACCAAATACTTATCGCCATGCTCGTTAACTGCTGACATGGGATCGGACGCGCCAGAGAGGTTAATCACCCAGTCAGGGAGTCGCTCCTCTTTTTTCACCACGCCCATCCATGCCTGACGATAGTCAGGTGAGGAACTCAAAAGGTCGCTGACCCGCGTTTGTCCGTCATTAGACGCCACCGCCAACGCACTGCCGCTTAAGCAAATGGCAGCCGCAAGAGTCTGCCAGGACCGTGTCCGCAAAGGCCTGCTCAGCATGTCTTCAACCCCGACCGCGGCGGCCAAAGATGAACGAGGCTACAAACAGCACCAAGAACACGACGAACAAGATCTTCGCGATGCCTGTCGCGGTGCCAGCAATACCACCAAAGCCCAAAACTGCGGCAACAATAGCAATAATCAGGAATGTAACAGCCCAACTCAACATGATGACTCTCCTTATCTTTCGTTGTTTTTCGTTTTACTGGATATGCAATCGAACTCGGCTTTAAAACACCCAAGACTGTGTTTGAGTCCTGTCAATCTGTGGCGCAGTCGCTTGAGTAGCCCGCAGACTCAGAACTGCTTCTCTCGACGCCGGCGCACTGACGGTTGAATAAGACTGCGCAGTAGAAAATTGCGGGCGGACCTGCACTGCGTCTTGATGATTGTCCCAACGCTGAACATGCTGGCCGACAACTAACGTAATGAGGAGGGCGAGGCTGGCAAACAAGGCCTGCTGGATATGCAGAGGCGAAATACGCAATTGAGCGATACGCTGGCTGGTCATCCTGAGTCTCCTCCACCTGAGTGGCTTTTCTTGTTCGGTGAGCGCAGTGCTCAACCTGATACCTAAGCTATTGCAGTCTGTATGCCAGGTCTTTACGTGAAAATTTATTTATATAAATCAGCGACTTAGACTAGAAACCAAAATACAACGGCGAGCATCCTGCACGATGCCCAAACCCGCATCGTGCGTTATGCACGACCGCCCAGGGTCGCAGCCGTTGGGTTCAATGCGAGTCGCGTTTGAGGTTCCGCATCCGGTCATGCGCCGCTCTCACTTGCGGTAGTTTTTCAGCAGCTACCGCCTGGACCTTGGAGTCCTGACTTTGCAGTGCATCTTCGAACGCATGAAGGATGCGGTCCTCGGCTTCTTCCAATTGCTCGACGTATGTATAGCTCTCATCGCTTGATAGCGTGGCTTTAGTGTCGGCATACATCTGGCGCATCTTGCCGAGCAAGGTTCCACCGTCTGCAGGCTTTTCATTTTCGGTTGCAACTTCCACCGAAAGCGCTCTGATTACCTCATTTTTTGCCTGGGCCATATCTAAAAACAGTGCTTTGAAACGTGGGTCTTTGACTTCCTCTGCGGCATGCTCGTAGAAGCGTTGGCCGTCTCGGGTAATTTCGATCAGTTCGTTAAGTTGTGCATAGGTATCGCTCATGATGTATCTCCATTAGTGAGTACAAAGAACCTTGAAAGTACAAACCACCGTGCATTTTTCCGAGGTCTCGAGCACCGGTTTAACTCGCCGAAGCGGTGACAACTTTTAATGCATCTGCGTCTACACCCCGCACGCCACGAATATTGCGGGTGATTTCCACAGCTAGCTGTTTTTCAGCGTAATTGGCGACGACACCATCAAGGCTGACCATGCCGCTTTTGGTGTCGACCTTGATATTGATGCCATCCAGGTTGCGGCTATAGATCAGACTGGATTTCACCTTGCTCGTGATCCACAAATCGCTAATCGCCTCTCCGGCACTCGTGGAGCCCGGCTGCACCTTGGGCGCAGAAGGGGCGGTGGCGCTGAGGCTAATCAGGTTATTAACTTGGGTAACCCCATCGGTATTGCTGGCCAGACTGCCAGCAAGAAGCTTGGCGTCAGCGCTTTGCGCTTGCCCCTTAAGCGTGACCATGCCGGCCGTACTGTCTACTTGAATATTCAGGCCCTCGGTCACGCTGTTCCAGAGCAGCTTGGACTTCACCGTGGCGGCCAACGTGGCGTCTTCGAAATGCTGAGCAATAGTCGCTTTAGTGCCCGGCTCGGCGGCGACCGATGGATCGATTTCCAGTTGGTTGTCGACCTTATCGATGCCTTTAACGTCCAGGGCTATTTGCTCAGCCAATTCACGGTCGACTTTATTTTCGACTTTGCCTTTGAGCATCGCGGTACCTTGCTCAACACTCACGTCGATTTTGAACGGGCTCAGGTGCCGGTTAAGCGCAAATGCAGTCCAGATCGATCCCTCTTGCCGAGCCTCAGTAAGTTGACTGGCTAAGTCTTCTTGGGCCGCGTGTGCAGCCATAGGTGCCAGTCCCAGCACTGCACTTGTCGCAGCGGCCAGGGCAATCTTCTTGAGCAGGTGCATAAAACGAATCTCCATCAAGCAGGCGCGGGTCGTTTTTGACGACAGTGACGCAAGATTCGCAAGTGCCGTGCCAGTCTCTTTTAAGACAAAAAATCCATACATATCAATTGAGTAACTCAAAGGCCATTACAGGACTACCATGCAAGGCGCGGAATCAATCAGAATTGACCATGCAACTTGCCCGATATTTCCGGGACTAACCAAGATCATTCATAACGGAGCGTAGGAATATGGACACAGCCACTGATCATCAGGGCCGTATTCTTTTAGTGGATGACGAATCCGCGATCCTTCGCACCTTCCGCTATTGCCTGGAAGATGAGGGTTATACCGTCGCCACCGCTAGCAGCGCGGCCCAGGCAGAAACGCTGCTTCAGCGTCAGGTATTCGACCTCTGCTTTCTTGATTTACGCCTGGGTGAAGACAACGGCCTGGATGTGCTGGCACAAATGCGGATTCAAGCACCGTGGATGCGGGTCGTGATTGTGACGGCCCACTCGGCGGTTGATACGGCGGTGGACGCTATTCAGGCGGGCGCCGCCGATTATCTGGTCAAACCGTGTAGCCCTGATCAATTGCGCCTGGCCACTGCCAAGCAGTTGGAAGTTCGTCAGCTATCAGCTCGCCTTGAGGCGCTGGAAGGTGAAGTTCGCAAACCTAAAGATGGCCTGGACTCGCACAGTCCGTCGATGATGGCCGTTCTGGAAACTGCCCGTCAGGTGGCCAATACCGACGCCAACATCCTGATTCTCGGCGAATCCGGCACTGGAAAAGGCGAGTTGGCTCGAGCCATTCATGGCTGGAGTAAACGCGCCAAGAAATCCTGCGTCACGATCAACTGCCCGTCGCTGACAGCTGAGCTGATGGAAAGTGAGTTGTTTGGCCACAGCAGGGGGGCGTTTACCGGGGCTAGCGAAAGCACTCTTGGCCGCGTCAATCAAGCCGACGCAGGCACTTTGTTTCTGGATGAAATCGGCGATTTCCCGTTGACCTTGCAGCCAAAACTGCTGCGCTTCATTCAGGACAAGGAATATGAACGCGTTGGCGACCCTGTGACCCGCCGCGCCGACGTTCGTATTCTCGCCGCCACCAATCTGAATCTCGAAGACATGGTGCGCGATGGCCGTTTTCGCGAAGATCTGCTGTATCGCTTGAACGTCATCACCCTACATCTGCCGCCATTGCGCGAGCGCAGCGAAGACATCCTGACCCTGGCGGATCGTTTTCTGGCTCGCTTCGTCAAGGAATACGCGCGTCCCGCTCGCGGGTTCAGCGAAGAAGCTCGGTCCGCTCTGCTTAACTATCGATGGCCAGGCAACATTCGGGAACTGCGAAACGTTATCGAGCGCGCCAGCATCATTTGCCCGCAAGAGCGAGTCGAAATAAGTCATTTGGGGATGGCCGAGCAACCCACCAACAACGCACCCCGCGTCGGCGCGGCGATGAGCCTGGACGAGTTGGAAAAGGCCCACATTGGCGCCGTTCTCGCCACCAGTGACACCCTTGACCAAGCGGCGAAAACCTTGGGCATCGACGCTTCGACGCTTTATCGCAAACGCAAGCAATACAACTTATGAATCGCGACTCATGAAGTTCGCCATGAAGTTGCGTACTCGCCTGTTCCTGAGCATTTCGGCGCTGATGACCGTTGCGCTGTTGGGGCTGCTACTTGGGCTTGTCAGCGTCATGCAGATGGCCAAATCCCAAGAATCGCTGATTCAACACAACTTCATTTCCTTGGACCTGAGCCTGAAGCTACGTCAGAACTTGGGCGATCAATTGATTCTGATGCTCGAGACGCCGCCTGACCGGCAGGCCATTGGCCAAACGCAGCAAGAGTTCAGGGAACTGCTGGCCCAAGGCGTTGAACACGATGCGCAAGATAATGTGCAAAACGGCTTCGTCCAAGCCCGTGCCGATTATCAACAGTTCCTGGGGGACTTCGACCAGCTTCAAGCACAACCCGCCACGCTGCACGATAACCTCATGCTCACAAACAGCTTCAAGGCGTTGCGCGGCACATTGATCAGCGCGCATAAGCAGGCGCTGGACAATATTAGCCGGACACAAAACACCGCTCGGGAACGAGCACTCTGGGTGGCGGGCCTGTTGGGGTTGGTGGGTATAGCGGTGCTGTGTATTGGTTTTATTACTGCCCACGGTATCGCCCGACGTTTCGGCGCGCCCATCGAAGCGTTGGCCAAAGCCGCCGATAATATTGGCCAAGGCAACTTCGAGGTCACGCTACCGATCTCGTCGGCTGCGGAAATGAACCTGCTGACCCGGCGATTCGGAATCATGGCGCAAGCATTGCGCCAACATCAGGCAACCAACATCGACGAGCTGCTTGCAGGTCAGCAGCGATTGCAGGCCGTGCTGGACAGCATCGATGACGGCTTGCTGATGATCGACCGGCAAGGTCGCCTGGAGCACCTTAACCCGGTAGCCCAGCGCCAATTGGGTTGGGACGAAAACCGCCTCGGTCAGGGACTGGGCGAAGCCTTGCAGCGCCCGGAACTGGACGAACAGCTGTATCTGACCCTTCGTGGTGCCAACCTTGAACGGGCGCCTGAAGACTTGGCTATTGAGGTGGATGGTGAATCCAGGCTGTTGACCTACAGCCTGACACCCGTGAGCCATACCAAGGGAAATATCCTGGGTGCAGTGATGGTGTTGCACGACGTGACAGAACAGCGTGCGTTCGAGCGGGTCAGGGCCGAGTTTGTACTGCGCGCCTCCCACGAACTCCGAACCCCGGTGACCGGCATGCACATGGCGTTCGGCCTGTTTCAGGAACGCGTGCATTTTGCGCCAGAATCCCGCGAAGCGGACCTGCTCAATACGGTCAATGAAGAGATGCAGCGCTTGATGCAGTTGATCAACGACTTGCTGAACTTCTCCCGCTACCAGAATGGTTTGCAAAAACTAAGCTTGGCGCCCTGTGCCATTGAGGATTTGCTTGCCCACGCCCGCGAACGTTTCAATCAGCAAGCCGATGATCAAAACATTGTGCTGCTTGTAGAAATCCAGGAGCCCTTGCCACGCTTGCACGCTGACCAAGCGCAGCTGGAGCGGGTGCTGGATAACCTGCTGGATAATGCATTGCGTCACACCCCCGAGAACGGACTGATCCGGCTGCAGGCCAGACGCCATGGCGAACGGGTTATTGTCAGCGTCGAAGACAACGGGGAAGGCATCGCTTACGGGCAGCAAGGCCGGATATTTGAACCCTTCGTTCAAGTCGGGCGCAAAAAAGGTGGGGCAGGATTGGGCTTGGCATTGTGCAAGGAGATCGTGCAACTGCACGGCGGGCGGATGGGCGTCTATTCAAGACCGGGGCAGGGCACCCAGTTCTATATGGCGCTGCCGTTGTAGCTGATTTTCTGTAGATGCCAACAGGTTCGATGCGTGATCGAGTCAGGCTTCGTCATCAATACGGCGGTTAACGGTGCGTCTGCCGCCGGTGACCAACTCCGTCAGCTTCGCCGCAGTCAATGGTCGTGCGAACAGCCAGCCTTGGCCGTAGCTCACGCCTTCACTGCTGAGCAATACGGCTTGCGCTTCATATTCGATTCCTTCGGCAATGACTCGCAATTCCAGCGCGTGGGCCATGCGGATGATGTGTGGCGCGACACCGCTGCTGGCCGCGTCGTGACCCAACGCATCGATAAACGCCTTGTCGATTTTCAAACAGTCGACCGGCAAGGTCTGCAGATACGCGAGGCTGCAATAGCCGGTACCGAAATCGTCGATCAACACTTGGTGGCCCACATCGCGCAGTGCTTGCAGATGATTTCGCGCGACCACCACGTCGATCAGGCCCCGCTCTGTCACCTCGAAGGCTATCTGCCGTGGAGATACGCGGTGCTGAGCCAGCAGTCTTGCCGTCACCCGACCAATACGAGGCGCCATGACGTCACAAGCCGCCAAGTTCACGGAGATATAAAGGTGTGGGTTGGCGCGGAGCAGATGGCCTAATTGTTCCAGTAACTGTTGAAGCACGAAATCGGTGATTTGCCGTATTTGTCCGGTGTTTTCTGCCAACGGGATGAACAGATCCGGGCTGGTCAGGCTGCCATCAGGGCGTCGCCATCGCACCAGTGCTTCAGCGCCAACACATCGGCGACTTTTCAGGTCAAAGATCGGCTGGTACAGCACCTGTAGCTCGCCACGGCGCAACGCACCTTGAAGCTCACCGCCCAGCGATTGGCGCTGACGCATCAATTGCAGCACCAATATGCCGACGCAAAACGAAACCAACAAGCTGGCCGGGGCTAAGAACCACCAAGCGCCACTCAACTGCTGTCCAAGCGCGGTACGCGGCGTGATAAGCACCAACTGATACTCGGGGCTTTGCGTTGGCATGCGATAGATCAGCTGTGTGGCGGTCGTGACCAGGGTTCCCACGGTAGCCGATGACCAGTCCGGTGTTGGCGGCCACAGTTGGGCGGGGCCTAAAACGGGAATGGCCTTGGCGCCCTTATCGAGCACTACCAAAAGGCTGCCGCCCTCGGGCAAATCAACCACATCGGTCAGGTGTCCACGAGACGTCGACACCCGGAAATCGCCGCGCCCCAACATTAGCGCCGCCAAGTTGTCGTTTGGCTGAGCGGAGGTGTTGAGCCAATAATCATAGGTCGGACCACGGATGTCGGGAGGACGTGGGCGATTGAGTTCCGTGCGCTGCGGCCAACTGGAACAGGCTTGGCCGCCACCCACGAAAGCCGCCTCATAAATGAATCGATAGCTGACGCTGACCTGGCGCAAGGTTTCAAGCATCGATGGTCCGCAGCTGCGTAACGGCTGTGCTTCCAACTGATCAAGTCCTTCGCGTAGCTGACCGAATAACTGTTCCAGGCGCACCAGAAAGCGGTCGCCTTGAGCATTCATTTGCTCGCGCTCATCCTGCCGGGCCTGGTTAAGCGTCAACCCCAAGCTGCCACCCAACAAAAGGGCAGCACTCAAGGTGGCTGCTAGCAAGGCCAGCAGCCAGGGACGAGAGCTCGCGATGCGTGCTGCAGCCGTGGCCATCAATGGTTATCCGGAGGAATACCAGTGAGGTATAGCAACAAGTCAGGAAATAGCCCGCCCTATCAGACGGGCCGAGCGTATTTAATTCTGATGGTTTAACACTTGGAGAATAGCTGCGCTTTGCACATCCGGCTGTCCATCAAAGCGCTCGGGTCGGTAGTGCATCTGAAAGGCAGCAACGACGCGACGTGTAGCGGTATCGAGCTCTCCCGTTTGTGGCGTCGCGTATCCCAGCTGGGCCAATTGCTGCTGGAACCAACTGACGCTCGGCAGATTATTCATCATGAATGCCTGGCGTTGAGCAACGGCCTGAGCGTTCGGCCAGATGCCTAATCCTTCATCTGCCAGACGCTTCCATGGAAACAAAGGACCCGGATCGAGTTTGCGCTGCGGCGCGATGTCACTGTGGCCAATGACGTGTCGAGGGTCGATGTGATTGCGTTTTAGGATGTCTTTGAGCAGCAGCGACAACGCCTGAATTTGCGCTTCGCTGTAGGGGTACCAGACTCGCCCCGTAGGCAAGTCGCGATAACCGGGGTTGACGATTTCGATACCAATCGAGCTGGAATTGAGCCACGTACGGCCTTCCCATTCGCTATCGCCGGCATGCCAGGCTCGAAGGTTTTCATCCACCAGCTTGTAGACCACAGGGTACTGCTCGTCACCGATCAAGTAGTGGCTGCTGACCTCGCCATGGGTCAACAACGCCAACGAGCGCTCCAGCGGCGCGGTTGTGTAATGCACGATGACAAACTGGGCCCGACTGTCGAAATTGGCTGATGGATGATTAGTGTCCAGCCTTAGACCGCTCGTGCTGCAGGCGGTCAGGAGAAGGAGCATTACCAACGAGGTGAGCAATTTCATGGCAGGTCAGAACACTTAGGAAAGTAACGCAATAGCATAACGGAATGCGGGAAAAGCGCTGTGCTAAAGCCAGAATTGAAATATCCGCTCATCAAATCGATTGGGCCGTCAGCCTTGTTCAATCCGATTGCGGCCTTCGTTCTTGGCCCGATACAGCGCCTGGTCCGCCCGCTGGATAACCGACTCACTGCGCTCACCCACCCGGAACGCCGTGATCCCCATCGACAGCGTGATGGTCACCGGCTCGCCTTTGAAGTGGAACGGACACGCCTCGACCGCCATGCGCAGCTTATCCAGCAGCACCATGCCCTCGCGCATGGACGTGTCAGGGATCAGCAAGACAAATTCTTCGCCGCCAAATCTCGCGATGAAGTCACCGGGGCGTAGGCGCTTGCGCAATTCGTTGGCAATTATTTTGAGTACCTTGTCGCCCGCGAGGTGGCCGTAGTTGTCGTTGATCCGCTTGAAGTGATCGAGGTCGAGCATGCTCAACAGCAGCTTATTTCCGTTTTTCTGCCACAGACCGATTTCATGTTCAAGGCGCTCACTCCAGGCGGCGCGATTGGGTAGCGTCGTGAGCGGGTCAATCAAGGCTTTTTGGCGCTGCTCTTCGAGGTGTACCCGAAACCCTTGAGCCTCTTGCTCCATGCTCGCCACCCGAGTTGCCAAGCCCTGCAAGCGTGACGCGATCTCCTGTTCGCGCTGATCGTGGTGCTGTTGATGCTGATCCATGGTACCGAGCAAGCCTTCTAAACGATTTTCCAGCACCTGTTTGAGGCCGGGCAAATCGGTGGCTTCTTGCATGCTGCTTTGCAAGCCGCCGACTTGCTCGCGCAATTCGCTCTGCATACCCCGGGTAACAGAGCGGCCATCGGCATGGTCATCGCTGGCGGCTTGCAGGTTGCTCTGGAAAGACTCCAGCCGCTCATTAAGCTGCTTGAGGTACACCTCGAAATCGTGCTGGCCGCTGTCGTTGATCGCCAACATCAATACGGCGAGATCGTCGAGAATCGGTAGTAGTTCGTACCAGTTCAGCCCCTTTTCAAGACGTGTCCGCATCGCCATGGCTTGGGGGCGGTGGTGCTCCGGCAGCGTCAAATCATCCAACAGGCCCAACAGCGTTTCTTCGATATGGGCCGCCACCGAGCTGTAACTGGGCTCGGGAGACGAGGGCAAATCGTAAGTGGCATCCTGCGCTATAACCGTGTGATCAGGGTCGGACGAGGCCTCAAGTTGCACCTCTTGAGGCCGTTCTTCGGGCGGCACACTCGGGGTTGTTGCTTCTGGCTCAGCAACCGAGGTTACGGTTACCGGCTCGACCGGCTCCGGTACTGCAAGCGGCGCTTCAGTAGCCATAGCGTCCACGGCAGCGGGTGTTTCAATTGGCTTAGTTGGCTCAGTTAAAACCACCGGATCTTCGACGACAACGGGAGGCGCAACCGCAAGCGTCACTTCGGGCGTTGGCGTTGGCGCTGGGGTTGAGAGCGGCGTAACGACCGCTTTGGTTTCAACCGGGGTCTGAATAGCGTGAGGCGCGTCGACGACTGCCTCTGACTTCGCGACAGGCTCTTGAGCGGGTTCAACGGATGTTTCTGGGTGCGCTTCCGTGCCAGCGTTGGCGGCTTCGCGCGACCCGAACAGCCGCTGCAAGAGCCCTGGTCGAGCGGACTCGTCAGCGTCAGTCTTTTCCAGAAGCGTCAGTGCCTGACCTTGTAAGCCGCTCAACTCATCGAGCAGCAGCGGCAGCTCCCGCGCTTGAGAAACCCGGTCGTCCAATTGCTTGGCGAATGCCTTGAGCGGGCGGCTAACTTCTCGCGGTAACGGCAAGCGTTGCAGCTGAGTGACTAACGCGTTCAGGGCAGTGCCCATCTGACCGACCCGGGTCTCACGACGCTGCTCCGAATCAAGTACCGCTTTTTCTAAACGCGGGATCAGCGCGGCAAGGCCGGCATCCATATCGTCGCGACGGACGATTTCACGCATTTCCTTCATGCACTCATCGACTGCTCGATCAGTGCCCTCGGCCGCCAGACTGCTGCGCACCAGACCTCGGCGCAACAAGTCGAGCCGAGCGTTCCAACGAACCTGAAGCGTGTCTTGTTGCTCGATGCTCTTGAGGTATTTTTCTTTCCAGCGCGTAGCTTCATCGCTCATGCAAGAGTTCCGCGAGGAGGCGTGCTGAGAACAGGCAGCGCATCGGTGTTCAAAGAGAGGGGCAACCGAATCTCAACCGCGACGGGCAAATGGTCGGAGATGGGTTGAGCTAAAACTTGCACCCGTTCAAGGGTCAGGGTGGGGCTGAGCAAAATATGATCCAGACAACGCTGCGGACGCCAACTGGGGAAGGTCGCCTCGATCTGCGGCGCTAATAACCCGAGATCACGCAGCGGAGAGTTTTCCAACAAATCGATAGCATGGGTGTTCATGTCACCCATCAACACTTGGTGGCGATAATCGCCAATCAAGTTGCGAATATATGACAATTGGAGAGTACGCGCACGCGCGCCCAATGCCAGGTGCATCATCACCACCACCAACGCGTCAGGACCTTCACCGAACCGAACCAGAATCGCACCGCGTCCAGTCGGGCCCGGTAACGGATGGTCTTCAATTGCCCACGGACGCAAGCGACTGAGTACGCCGTTGCTGTGCTGACCAAACCGGCCGAGGTTGCGATTGAGTTGTTGATACCAGTAAGGGAAGGCGCCCAGTTGGGCAAGGTGTTCGACTTGATTGACGTAACCGGAGCGCAGGCTGCCGCCGTCGACTTCCTGCAACGCGACCAGATCAAAGTCGCCCAGCAGATCACCAATCTTTTGCAGATTACCGGCTCGCCCGGTGTGCGGCAGTAAATGCTGCCACCCACGGGTTAGATAATGCCGATATCGCTCGGTACTGATACCGACCTGAATGTTGAAGCTAAGCAAGCGCAACCGACCATCGGCCGGTAAACCGCTTGCTTGCAGGTGGTGCTCGTTGATGTTCGCATCAGGCCGACCAACGACGCGTTCCGTGCCCCAGCGTCGCATGGCAGGCGCGCTTACTTGGCAGCGACTGAGGCGCGCTCTTTAGCGATCAGCTGATCGGCGACTTGAAGCGCCTGCTCAGGACCGCCAGCAGTGCCCAGGTCAAAGCGGTATTTACCATTCACGATCATGGTCGGTACGCCAGAAATCTCGTACTTCTTCGCCAATTCTTTGTACTGGGCAATTTTGCCCTTCACGGCGAAGGAGTTGTACGTCTCAAGGAATTTAGTTCTGTCGATGCCTTGGGTAGCCACGAAATCAGCCATGTCATCTGGCTTGTCGAGGCGTTTGTGTTCTTTCTGGATAGCTTCGAACACAGCGGCGTGGACTTTGCTTTCTACGCCCATGGTGTCAAGGGTAACGAACAATTGACCGTGAGCATCCCACGGGCCACCGAACATCGCAGGGATGCGGATGAAGTGAACATCGGCAGGCAGTTTTGCAACCCAAGGATTGATGACCGGCTCAAAGGCATAGCAGTGTGGGCAGCCATACCAGAACATCTCGACGACTTCGATCTTGCCGGGTACAGACACAGGGACGGCGCTGGTCAGCTCTACATATTGTTTACCGGCTTCAATTGGATCGGCAGCTTGCGCAGACATCCCAAACAGGCTGGCGGCAACGAGAGCGGCGCCGAGAATCAGATTACGCATGCTTTACTCCTGGGCATTTTAGGTCGCCTTAACGCGACCTGTGTTGGACTGGGTCGGCGGGCTTGAGTTCGCTAGTGTAACGCTGGCGGGTGTGAAAAAGGGCAGCCGAAGCTGCCCTTTTGAATGCGCGTCCCTGCATAAAAGCCTGGAAATCGCTGCGAAAAATGAAAATCTATCGCAAAACGATCAGATCTCTATCAATGCAGACCTTCGATGTAAGCCGACAATGCTGCAATGTCCTTGTTACTGAGCTTCGAGGCCACGCTACGCATCACCATTGTGTCGCCATCGTTGGTACGATCGCCTTCACGGAAGTTTGTCAGTTGTTTTGTCACGTAAGCAGCATGCTGGCCACCCAGATGCGGGAAGCCGGCGGCAGGGTTGCCCACGCCATTTGGCGAGTGACAACCGGTGCAGGCAGGCATGCCCTGGTCCAGTTTGCCACCACGAAACAAGGCTTCACCTGCGGCGACCAGCTTCGGATCAGCAGCGCCGACGCTGCCTTTCTGACTGGAAAAGTAAGCCGCGATATCTGCCAGGTCCTGGTCCTGCAGGTTGGTCAACAGACCGGTCATCTCCAGGACCGTTCGCTTACCATCCTTGATGTCATGCAACTGTTTGATCAGGTAACGATTCCCCTGACCCGCCAATTTTGGAAAATTAGGCGCCATGCTATTGCCATCTGGACCATGACAAGCGCCACACACAGCAGCTTTTGCCTGACCTGCAGCGGCATCGCCTACTACAGCAGCAGCGTGGGCAATACCGGAGATGCCCAGGGTCAACACCAGACTCGCGAGTAATTTGTTCATCAGCTAATCCAACTACGGCTAAGGGTGAGAAAGTTATGTACCGGGGATACTCGCTCATCCATGGGATGATTTACGCGGTAATCCTCGCTACTGCAGTCCATGCACAATCCACGCGGCGGCATTGCCTTGAAACCCTGGGTCACGTACTGCACCAGCGCCTCCACACCTTGCGACAGTCTAGGCGCCCAAGCTGTCTGACCACCGGGTTTCGGCGCCATTGGCAACTGGCCGACGGACAGGCCACACAAGCACGGTTGTACACGGCTTCTGGATCCTGTGTAGCCTGAGCACTGAAGAACGGCAAAAAGGAACCGGTAGCCAACGGCCATTTCTTCAGAAAACGACTTTTTCAGGGCTGGGAACGTGCTGCGTTCTATGCGCAATTCACTTAATCGTCCCCGTGAACTTCATCCTACGGTGGGACAAAGCGCACACAAAATCTGCGGCATTATATACTGGCGCTACTGAAACGGAAACGACACTGCTTGCCGCGCCTCTGCCGGCACCCGCCCTAATCGGAAATCTCATGCAACTCAAGAACCCCATCCTCGGTCTGTGCCAACAGGCTACCTTCATGCTCAGCGCCGCTAAAGTTGATCAATGCCCCGACGACGAAGGCTTTGAAGTGGCGTTCGCCGGGCGTTCCAACGCCGGCAAGTCGAGCGCATTGAACACCCTTACCCACGCCAGCCTGGCCCGTACTTCCAAGACGCCGGGGCGAACTCAACTGTTGAACTTCTTCAATCTGGATGAAGAGCGTCGGCTGGTCGATCTGCCAGGTTATGGCTACGCGAAGGTGCCCATCCCACTGAAACTGCACTGGCAGCGCCACTTGGAAGCGTACCTGGGCAGCAGGGAAAGCTTGAAAGGCCTTATTTTGATGATGGATATCCGTCACCCCATGACGGATTTCGACCTGCTGATGCTTGATTGGTCTATCGCCAGCCACATGCCCATGCATATTTTGCTGACCAAAGCCGACAAATTGACCTATGGCGCGGCGAAAAACACCCTGCTGAAGATTCAGGCAGAAATTCGCAAAGGCTGGGGCGAGGCGGTGAGTATTTCGCTGTTTTCAGCACCAAAACGCTTGGGCCTGGAAGAGGCCTACACTGTCTTGGCAGGCTGGATGGAGCTGGCGGACAAGGGCTCCGAGCCAGAAGCATAAGAAATAGCAGGCAAAAAAAACCCCGGACTTCTATGGGGAGGAGGAAGTTCCGGGGTTCAAGTTCCAGACCTTTAGGGCGGGGTCTAGATATCTGCCAACACTTAACACAACATTAGGAGCATCGAAGGGCTTCACCAGCCATTCCCAATCTCTGAGTGGCAATTCACTGGTTTAGTTCCTGAGGCGATAAAGCTGTTCGCGATAAAGGCGATTCCTTTAAAGCATAAGCCCCTGATGAGTGTTTAAGGCTGCGACGTTAAGCCGCAGCCTTTTTTGACTCTTTTAGTGCGCTTCGTCCCAATTGTTGCCCACGCCGACCTCAACAAGCAGCGGTACATCCAATGTCGCTGCGCCGCTCATGTAAGGCCGAATCTGTTCGTTCACGTGTTCGACCAGATCTTCGCGCACCTCCAGCACCAATTCATCGTGTACCTGCAAGATAACTCGCGCATCAATCCCGGACTCTGTCAGCCAGCCGTCCACCGCAATCATGGCTTTTTTGATGATATCGGCGGCGGTGCCTTGCATGGGCGCATTGATCGCGGTCCGTTCAGCACCCTTGCGTAGCGATTGATTCTTGGCATTGATGTCCGGCAAATACAGGCGACGACCGAAGATGGTTTCGACAAAGCCCTGCTCAGCAGCCTGCGCCCGGGTGCGCTCCATGTAGTCGAGCACGCCGGGATAGCGGGCGAAATAACGATCGATATAAGCCTGGGACTCTTTACGGTCCACGCCGATCTGCTTAGCCAGACCAAAAGCGCTCATGCCGTAGATCAAACCGAAGTTGATGGCCTTGGCCTTGCGACGCATGTCGATGCTGACGCTTTCCAATTCGACGCCAAATACCTCGGACGCCGTCGCGCGATGCACATCCAGGTCGTTGCGGAAGGCGTGCAGCAAGCCTTCATCCTTGGCTAGATGGGCCATGATCCGCAGTTCGATCTGGGAGTAATCCGCCGCCAACAGCTTGTAGCCTTTGGGCGCGATGAACGCCTGACGAATCCGACGCCCTTCGGCACTACGAATCGGAATGTTCTGCAGGTTAGGATCACTGGAAGACAACCGACCGGTCGCTGCCACGGCCTGGTGATACGAGGTGTGAATCCGCCCGGTGCGCGGGTTGATCTGCTCGGGCAAGCGGTCGGTGTAGGTGCTTTTCAGCTTGCTCATCGAGCGGTATTGCATCAGCACTTTAGGCAGCGGGAAATCCAACTCAGCCAATTCGGCCAACACCGCCTCGGCAGTAGACGCTTGGCCCTTGGCGGTTTTACTCAGCACCGGCAGACCGAGCTTTTCGTATAGAATCACCCCGAGCTGCTTGGGCGAACCCAGGTTGAATTCCTCACCCGCGATCGCAAACGCTTCGCGCTCCAACGCCGTCATCTTGTCGCCCAACTCGACGCTCTGAATACCCAGTAACTTGGCATCGACCAAAGCGCCCTGGCGTTCGATTCGCGCCAGCACCGGCACCAGCGGCATCTCGATATCAGTCAAGACGGGCGCCAGACTTGGCGTCACAGCCAGTCGCGCCATCAACGCATGGTGCAGACGCAGGGTCACGTCGGCGTCTTCGGCCGCAAACTGCGCAGCCTGCTCCAACGCGATCTGGTCAAAGCTCAGTTGCTTTACACCCTTGCCGGCGATGTCCTGCAGGCTGGTGTTGGTGTGATTCAGGTACTTGAGGGCGAGGTTGTCTTTGTCGTGGCGAGTCGCGATTGAATCCAGCACGTAGGATTCAAGCATGGTATCGAACGCCAGGCCACGAACGGTGATGCCTTGGCTCTGTTCGCCATCAATCGCGCAGTTGGCAAGTATGTTGATATCAAATTTGGCGTGCTGACCGACTTTTATTTTGCTCGCGTCCTCAAGCAACGGCTGAAGCTTACGCAGCACCATGTCCCGGTCCAACTGCTGCGGCACGCCCATATAGGAGTGAGTCAGCGGCACATAGGCGGCCTCGTTGACCTTGACCGCAAAGGAAATGCCGACCAGTTGCGCCCGCTGGGCATCGAGCCCGTTGCTTTGAGTCACGAACGCAAACAGCTTGGCGTCGTTCAGCTTTTTCAGCCAGGCGTCTAACTGATCCTCTTCGAGGATGGTCTCGTAATGCGTTTCGGCGAGTACCGGCTCGTCGGCAATCACAATCTCTTCACCGGCGCGCTTGGCGTCGCGCTGCAACTCTTCGATCCAGCTTTTGAATTCCAGCTCGGTGTACAACTCGACCAACTTGTCGCGGTCCGGCTCACTGCAATGCAACGCGTCCAACTCGATATCCAACGGCACATCGATCTTGATCGTCGCCAGCTCGTAGGACAGGAACGCCATGTTCTTGTGCTCTTCGAGCTTGATCGCCAGGGTTTTCGCCCCGCGAATGGGCAGCGCCGCTACCTTTTCCAGGTTCGCATAAACTTCGACCAGCCCGCCGCCAATACCCACCAGCAGGCCCACTGCAGTTTTTTCGCCCACGCCGGGCACGCCGGGAATGTTGTCGACTTTATCGCCCATCAACGCGAGGTAATCGATGATGTGTTCAGGACCGACGCCGAACTTCTCCTTCACGCCAGCGATATCCAGCACGCTTCCGGTCATCGTGTTGACCAAGGTAATGTGCCCATCGACCAGCTGCGCCATGTCCTTGTCGCCGGTAGAAATGATCACCGGGCGGTCAGCGGCCGCGCTGCTGCGGGCCAATGTACCGATGACGTCATCAGCCTCGACGTTTTCAACACACAGCAGTGGATAACCCAGACCCTTCACGCAGGCGTGGAGCAGATCAACCTGCACACGAAGATCGTCCGGCATGCTCGGACGATTGGCTTTGTATTCAGCGTAGAGAGCGTCGCGAAACGTGCCGCCTTTGGCATCGAAAACCACAGCAAACGGGCTGTCCGGGTATTGCCGACGCAGGCTTTTGAGCATATTAAGCACGCCTTTCACGGCCCCGGTAGGCAACCCCTTGGAGGTGGCGAGCGGAGGCAGCGCGTGAAAAGCGCGATAAAGATAAGAAGAACCGTCCACCAGGACGAGGGGGGCTTGGCTCATGAGCAGGATCAACCTTTTCGACGGGGTCGGCGCTAGAATGCGAGGACCGTTGACGACAAAGGGACAAGGTTATCATGCGAACAACAAATCGCCTGTTGCTGGCCAGCCTGTTGCTACTCTGTCCGCTCGCGGCTATGGCGCAAGACGAAGCGCCGTCGGCGGAGCCGGACATCACCATTCACACTGAAGGCGACAAAGTCATTCAGGAGTACCGACAAAATGGCTTCCTTTATGCAATCAAGATCACACCGGCACACGGTAAACCGTATTTCTTAGTCCGCGCCGATGGCACAGACGCCAATTTCATTCGTTCGGATCAACCGGACATGCTGATTCCCTCATGGGTAATTTTCAGCTGGTAACGCCCTACATCCACCTTATTTGCTGGCAGTCTTGACCATGTCCGTGTTTACCCCCCTGGCTCGGCCCGAGCTGGAAACCTTTCTTGCCCCTTACGGGCTCGGCCGTTTGCGTGATTTTCAGGGCATTGCCGCTGGCAGCGAAAACAGCAATTTCTTCATCAGCCTGGAACAGGGCGAATTCGTTTTGACCTTGGTCGAACGTGGCCCGATTCAGGATTTGCCGTTTTTCATCGAGCTGCTCGATGTGCTGCACGACGCCAACCTGCCAGTGCCTTACGCACTGCGCACTACCGACGGCAGCGCCTTGCGCGAGTTGGCGGGCAAACCGGCGCTGCTGCAACCTCGGCTGCCGGGCAAGCACATCAAAGAGCCGAACACCCAGCATTGCGTGCAGATTGGCGAATTGCTCGGGCATCTGCACGTAGCCACCCGTGAACGTGTGCTGGAACGCAAAACGGACCGTGGGCTGGATTGGATGCTGGCCGAGGGCGCGAACTTTTTGTCGCACCTGGACGAAACCCAACGTGGGCTTTTGCAATCGGCGCTGGAAGAGATCGAGCGTTTCAAGCCACGGATCTTGGCATTGCCACGCGCCAACCTGCACGCCGACCTGTTTCGCGACAACGTGCTGTTCGAAGGCACACACCTGACCGGGCTGATTGATTTCTACAACGCCTGCTCAGGTCCGATGCTTTATGACTTGGCAATTGCGCTGAACGATTGGTGCTCACTCGACAACGGCCAAATCGACGGCCTCCGCGCCCGCGCCATGCTCGGCGCCTACGCCGGGTTACGTCCATTTACCGCCGGCGAAGCCCAATTGTGGCCGACGATGCTGCGCGTGGCTTGTGTCCGTTTCTGGCTGTCCCGCTTGATCGCCGCCGAATCGTTTGCCGGGCAAGATGTATTGATCCACGACCCGATGGAGTTCCAGCGACGGCTGGCGCAACGTCAGCACGTACAGACCGCGCTGCCGTTTGCGCTATAACAGCTGACCTTCTCCCTACAAAGAATCTATGCACGGCGAAAGTCTTCCCAGTGAATCTTTAGGAAATCTAGGCACGGCACAGATCACGGTGGGACCGAATTCATTCGGGAAGCAGGCGACGCGGTATGTCTGGATATCCGCATTTGCCGTCTTCCCGGTGAATCACAATGATTCCAGACACCCCGCCAAATCGTTGCCGAGCTTTTCCATCATCTGCTCATAGCCCTGCGCGGTGGCGGGGGTGTAGCCGCCGAGGCCGTCTAGCTCAGCCAGTTTGACGGGTAACCCTGCCGACAGGGTTTCTGCCAGACGCGGGCGCAAAGGGGGTTCGCTGAACACACAGGCTTTGCCCACTTGCGTCAGCCTCGCGCGCATGGCCGCGACGTGCTGAGCCCCTGGTTGTACTTCTTCGGCCACGCTGAGAACACCCGTGTGCTTGATTGCGTAAGCGTCTTCGAAGTAATCGAACCCCTCATGGAAAACAAAGAACGGTTTATTCGCAACACCGGCCATTCGCGCTTTCAATTGCGTGTCCATGGCATCAAGACGCGCATCAAACGCCTTCAAATTGCTTTGATAACGCTCCGAATGACCCGGGTCTGCCACGGACAAATCACTCGCCATCCGCGCCGCAATGACTCGCGCATTCACCGAAGACAACCACAAATGAGCATCAAGACTGCCCGGTTGATGATCATGATCGTGTTCCGCCGGGTCAGCGGCTTCATGGGATTGGCTGTCCGCCGCGAAATGGCGCAGGTGCAGGCCAGGCAACGTCTGAACGCTAACGGTGGGGAGCTTGCGATTTTTCAGCACGCGGGGCAGGAAGCTTTCCATGTCCGGACCGATCCAATACAGCAGGTCGACATCGCTCACCCGCCGTACGTCGGACGGGCGCAGTGCGTAGTTGTGGGGTGATGCGCCAGGCGGCAGCAGCACTTCAGGGGTGCCCATGCCGTCCTGAACAGCCGCAGCGATCAGCTGCAACGGCTTGATACTGGTCAGTACCCGAACGTCCGAGTGAGCAGAAGAAATCGTCAATACGCAGGCAGATAGAGCAACAACGATGGCAAAAAGACGGGACACGAAGACCACCCAAAGGGACAGGAACAGGTAACATAATAACGTCTCTCACAAAAGTCGTCGCCGCCCATGCCCAAAACACCGCTCGCCAGTCGCCCCCACGATCACTCCCATTGCGTGCACACCGCGCTTTCCGAGGCTGACACGCTGTGCGCGCGCAAAGGTTTACGCCTGACCGCCTTGCGTCGTCGCGTGTTGGAGCTGGTCTGGCAGAGCCATAAACCGCTGGGCGCCTATGACATCCTCGCGGTGCTGAGCGAAGAGGATGGCCGCCGCGCCGCGCCGCCCACCGTGTACCGCGCTCTGGATTTCCTGCTGGAAAACGGCCTTGTGCACCGTATCGCCTCGCTCAATTCGTTCACTGGCTGTAACCACCCTACGCATGCGCATCAGGGCCAGTTCCTGATTTGCCGCGAATGCCATGCGGCAATCGAGCTGCAACACCCACTTATCACTCAAGCCGTAATCAGCGCCGCGACAGAAGTGGGTTTCACCGTGGAAGGGCAAACCATCGAAATTCTGGGTATCTGTGCTGGCTGCAAGGCCGCCTGATGAGCACTGCATTGATCCGTCTCGACCAGGTGGCCGTCGCCTTCGCCGGACAAAGCGTGTTGGAAAACATCCACCTCAGTGTCGAGCCCGGACAAATCGTCACCCTGATCGGCCCCAACGGCGCGGGAAAAACCACCCTCGTGCGGGCGGTTTTAGGGTTGTTGAAGCCGGATTCCGGCACGGTTTGGCGCAAACCGAAATTGCGCGTCGGCTACATGCCGCAAAAACTCCATGTTGACCCAACGCTGCCCTTATCGGTGCTGCGCTTTCTGCGCTTGGTACCTGGCGTAGACCGCCCTCGGGCGCTGGCGGCACTCAATGAGGTTGGCGCCGAACGAGTGATCGACAGCCCACTGCAAGGTATCTCCGGCGGCGAAATGCAGCGCGTCCTGCTGGCCCGTGCCTTACTGCGCGAACCCGAGTTGCTGGTCCTTGATGAACCGGTACAAGGCGTCGATGTTGCAGGCCAAGCCGAGTTGTACAGTTTGATTACCCGCTTGCGTGATCGTCACGGTTGCGGCGTGCTAATGGTGTCGCATGACCTGCACCTAGTGATGAGCACAACCGACCAGGTGGTTTGCCTGAACCGGCACGTGTGCTGCTCCGGCCACCCAGAACAGGTCAGCAATGACCCGGCCTTCGTTGAGCTGTTCGGCACCAACGCGCAAAGTCTGGCGATTTATCACCACCATCACGATCACGCTCATGACCTGCACGGTGCGGTGGTCGATGACAGCGCAACGGCGCCAAATCCGACTCACGTCCACGTCCACGGAGACAACTGCAAGCATGGCTGATTTTCTTCTCTATGCCCTGCTCGCGGGCTTGGCACTGGCGCTGGTCGCGGGCCCTTTAGGCTCGTTCGTGGTCTGGCGCCGCATGGCGTATTTTGGCGACACCCTGTCCCACGCGGCCTTGCTCGGCGTGGCATTGGGTTTTTTGCTAAACATCAGCCCGGCGTTGGCGGTCACCGTCGGCTGCCTGCTATTGGCGATCCTGCTGGTGACCTTGCAACAACGCCAACCACTGGCGTCCGACACACTACTGGGCATTCTCGCACCGAGCACGCTGTCCCTTGGGCTGGTGGTGTTGAGCTTCATGCACAACGTGCGCATTGATCTGATGGGCTACTTGTTCGGTGATCTGCTTGCGATTAGCCCTACCGACCTCGCCTGGATTCTGGGCGGCAGTGCGTTGGTCTTGGGGTTGATCGTCGCGCTG
Source organism: Pseudomonas sp. CCI4.2 (assembly GCF_034350045.1). Taxonomy (NCBI): domain Bacteria; kingdom Pseudomonadati; phylum Pseudomonadota; class Gammaproteobacteria; order Pseudomonadales; family Pseudomonadaceae; genus Pseudomonas; species Pseudomonas sp. CCI4.2. The sequence continues at coordinate 1,316,156 of NZ_CP133781.1, forward strand.
TGGCGCCCGTTGTTGGCCATCACGGTGCATGAAGAGTTAGCGACCGTCGAAGGATTACCCGTCGCAGCGCTGCGCATGACCTTGATGCTGTTGATCGCGATCGTGATCGCCGTTGCGATGAAAATCGTTGGCGTACTGTTAATTACCTCGTTATTGATCATTCCTGCGGCTGCGGCACAACGTCACGCGCGATCGCCCGAACAAATGGCCTTGGGCGCGAGTCTATTAGGAGTGATAGCGGTGTGCTGCGGGCTGGCGCTGTCTTGGTTCAAGGACACACCGGCCGGGCCATCGATTGTGATCTGTGCTGCGGGGCTGTTTTTACTCAGTTTCGTTTTGCCCAAGCGGTAGTGCCAGACCCACAAATGCGCTCACAATCGAACAGTTATTTTCGAGGCAAGGCACTTATGTGTAGACTTGCTCGTTTTTTGCGCAATTAGAGAATCGCAGGATGAAGCCGTTCACCTCCCGTTATCTGCTCCTTGTCGCATTTTCCATCCTGTTGGGCGCTTGCCAAACAGCGCCGATGGTCGAGGCACCTGCGCCTGCTCCCCGGCCAGACAGTTTCGTGCAGCTTGAGCAGAACATCGCCAGCAACGAGTTGGCCACGGCCGAAGATCAACTGGCAGCCCTGCAAAAACAGACGCCCGACGATCCTCGTATCGAGCAATATCAGCGGCAGTTGGCTGAGTCGTATTTGAAGCGCAGTCAGATTGTCTTGCAGAAGGGCGACGTCAATGCGGCAGCCACTGCGCTAATCCGTGCCCGCGCGCTAATGCCTAAAGCTCCAGCGCTGACCAGCGGCGTCAATGGCGCCATTGCCCAAGCACGTAAAGCCGAATTGGAAAAAGCCGAAGCGGAGCTAAAAGCTGCGGAAGCGAAACGCATTGCGAAAGTGATTGATCCAACGGCCGAAAGCACAACCATAGCGCTTAAGATCGGCGATATGCACGAATTACGCCGACAATTTGATGCGATTGCCGCCGACGTGGCTGCTTTCGATTGCACCGTGACGTTGCAGGTGCCACGCACCGATGACTACCCATGGCTCGCAACATTGCTGACCAAACGTGTGACCAAGATCAATCCGGATTTTGAGTTGCAGTTAGAGCGGCAGATCGACCGTAGCCAACCTGCGCACATGATTCTCAAGCCCGCGAAGCTGTAGCTACCGCGAGAAACTCTCGCCAACACGTTGGCGCCTACAGAGTTGAATTTTTCTGTTGGCGAGAGTCGCGTTCAGAGAACGATCAGGCCGGGATCGCTTTGGCCTTTGGCTCCCGCGCCCATACTCGGTGCTGAGCAATCGCGGCGGCGAATGCTTTGAACAGCTTGCCGTTTTTGCCCACTAGCAGCCCCTCATCCGCCTCCAAGTGAAGCACGTCCAACAATTGACTGGCTTCACCGCTCAGTGCGATGGCCTTCAAATGCTTGTAAGCCTCCAACAAGAAGTGCAGCGCCACGCCATTGGCGCTTAACGCGGTAATTGATTCCGCGCCACCCGGCACAAACACCGCATCGAACGCAACGGAAGGCATACCTTCCATGGACGCATCCACCGGCAGGGTTTTACCGTCGGCAGTGGTAATCGGTGCGGAGGTTGGGCCAAGTAATTTGGCGTGGGCGCCTTCCGCTTCCAATGCCTTCTTCAACGCGTCGATCGCAGCACCATCAACACCGTTCGCAGCCAAAATTGCCACTTTGCGCGAAACAATATCGCCCGACAGCAAATTCACTTGGCTCAGCGCAGGCGACTCCGTGACCGAGACCTTCTTCGCAGCGACCGTGCCAGCGGTGGGCGCAGCTAGCCCAAGGTTGGCGGCGACCCGCGAAGCCAACTCCAAATCGATGTTGGCGAGGATCTCGTTCACCTCGCGCGCGCGGATCGATTCACGCTCAACCTTGCCCAACTCGAAACTGTAGGCAGCGATGATGTGCTCTTTTTCATGGTGGCTCATGCTGTTGAAAAACAGCGTCGCCTGGGAAAAATGGTCAGAGAACGATTCGCTGCGACGACGCACCTTGTGCGCTTCTAGGCGCTCGGGATAAGTCTCAAAACCACCATCCTGCGGGGCTGACGGCGTTTCTTTCGGCCAACCGCCATCGATGGAGTTCGGCTCGTAAGACGCACGCCCTTTGTCGATGGTCATCCGATGCAGTGCATCGCGTTGGTCGCTGTGATTAGGCGCCAGCGGACGGTTGATCGGGATCTCGTGGAAGTTCGGCCCACCGAGTCGGCTGATCTGAGTATCGGTATAGGAAAACAACCGACCTTGCAGCAGCGGGTCGTTGGAGAAGTCGATGCCCGGCACCATGTGTCCAGGACAAAACGCGACCTGCTCGGTTTCGGCAAAAAAGTTATCGGGGTTGCGGTTCAGCACCATCTTGCCCAGCGGCGTTACCGGCACCAACTCTTCGGGAATGATTTTGGTCGGATCAAGGATGTCGAAATCGAACTTATGTTCGTCCTCTTCGGCAATGATCTGCACGCCAAATTCCCACTCTGGGTAGTCCCCGGTCTCAATCGATTCCCACAGGTCGCGGCGATGGAAGTCCGTGTCTTTACCTGCCAACTTCTGTGCCTCATCCCACAGCAGCGAGCAGACGCCGAATTTCGGCTTCCAGTGGAATTTGACGAAGCTCGACGCCCCTTCGGCGTTGATCAGGCGAAAGGTGTGGATGCCAAATCCCTGCATAGTCCGCAGGCTCTTCGGAATGGCGCGGTCGGACATGGTCCACAGCACCATGTGCGCCGATTCCGGTACCAACGAAACGAAATCCCAAAACGTGTCGTGGGCGGAACCACCGGTTGGTATTTCATTGTGTGGCTCAGGTTTTACCGCGTGAACGAAGTCAGGAAACTTGATCGCGTCCTGAATAAAGAACACCGGCATGTTGTTGCCAACCAAATCGAAGTTGCCTTCCTCGGTATAGAACTTGACGGCAAAACCCCGAACGTCACGCACCGTATCACCCGAGCCGCGCGGACCCTGAACGGTAGAAAAGCGCGCAAACACTGGGGTCTTTTTCCCAGAGTCTTGCAGGAAACCGGCCTTGGTCAGCAATGCGTGGTTTTCGTAAGTCTGGAAATAACCATGCGCCGCAGTCCCACGAGCATGGACGATGCGCTCTGGGATCCGCTCATGGTCAAAGTGCGTGATTTTTTCACGCATGATGAAATCTTCAAGCAGCGACGGACCGCGATCACCCACTTTGAGCGTGTTTTGGTTATCGGAAACCTTCACGCCCTGATTAGTGCGTAACGCTTGCTCGGTGGCGTCAGATCGAAACTGATCAAGGCTGTCGAGCTTCTCATTGGTGTTACCGCGATCCAATGTGTCAGTGCCCGCCATTTGGCTGTTGGTCATATTGGAATTAGCGCTGGTTGTCGTGTTCGTTATGGTCTTCTTGGTGGCCATCAGACTAAAACTCCTCGGACGCAGGTAACCCGACGACGGGGTCGTTACGGGTCTAATCGAATTGACTTTCCTGGCACGGAACTCAGGAAATGCAGGTGCCTATTAGTGACTGGACGGAAAATTAGCCGTTCCCTGTTTTTTGCGACCTTTGGTCTGCCTGCGAATGCGCATCGAGCCTGCCCCGCGTTATTGCCGTTTCGTCGGTCCGGTATGAAATTAATGCTAAGAACCTCCCGCTGGACAGGCTAAAATGCGCGCCCGACTTATCCAGTCGGTGTTCGCTGGTCGTAAGAACGCCTGGGCACTCGGCACTTTCACCACCCTTTCTTACCGCGCCCCCACAAGGTTCGCTACGTGATCGAGTTTCATAACGTCCACAAAACCTACCGGGTTGCTGGCCGGGAAATCCCCGCCTTGCACCCCACTAGCCTGCGGGTCGAAGACGGCCAAGTATTCGGCCTGATCGGTCATTCCGGTGCGGGTAAAAGCACGCTGCTGCGCCTGATCAACCGCCTGGAAACGCCAAGCGGCGGGCAAATTGTCGTTGATGGCGAAGACGTCACCGCGTTCGACGCCACGGCCTTGCGCGGCTTTCGCCGCCAAGTCGGTATGATCTTTCAGCACTTCAATCTGCTCGCGTCCCGCACCGTCGCCGATAACGTAGGGATGCCGTTGACCCTCGCCGGCGACATGACGCGCAGCCAGATCGATGCGCGTGTGGCTGAGCTGCTCGAACGCGTCGGCCTGTCCGATCAGGCGAAGAAGTACCCAACGCAGTTGTCTGGCGGGCAAAAACAGCGCGTCGGTATTGCCCGTGCACTGGCGACCAAACCGAAAATCCTGCTGTGCGACGAAGCCACCAGCGCCCTCGATCCGCAAACCACCGCATCGGTGCTGCAACTGTTGGCTGAAATCAACCGAGAGCTGAAACTCACGATCGTCTTGATCACCCACGAGATGGACGTTATCCGTCGCGTTTGTGATTACGTGGCCGTGATGGACGCTGGCAAGATCGTCGAGCAAGGTCCGGTAGCTGATGTGTTTCTGCATCCGAAGCACCCGACGACCAAACGCTTTGTGCAAGAAGACGAGCAAATCGACGATGGCGAGCTTCGCGACGACTTCGCCCATGTTCAGGGCCGCATCGTGCGCCTGACCTTCCAGGGAGAATCCACCTACGCGCCACTGTTGGGCACCGTGGCCCGAGAGACCGGTGTTGATTACAGCATCCTTGCAGGCCGCATCGACCGCATCAAAGACACGCCATACGGACAACTGACCCTGGCCATTACCGGTGGCGACATGGAGGCCGCGTTTGCTAGCTTCACGGCGGCTGATGTCCACATGGAGGTGCTGCGATGATCGACACCCTGGTCAATCTATTCTCCAACGTCGATTGGTACGAAATCTGGATCGCTACTGGCGACACCTTGGTGATGCTCGGTATCTCTCTGGCGTTCACCGTGCTGTTGGGCCTACCGCTGGGCGTGTTGATGTTCCTGACCTCGCCCCGTCAGTTGCTGGAAAACCAACGCCTGTATGCCACGGTGGCCTTGTTGGTCAATATGCTGCGCGCGCTGCCCTTTATCATCCTGCTGATCGTGATGATGCCGCTGACAGAGCTGATCACCGGCACCTCGCTGGGTGTTCTCGGCACCTTACCGCCGCTGGTGGCCGGAGCGACGCCATTCTTTGCGCGGCTGGTCGAGACCGCGTTGCGCGAAGTCGATAAGGGCATCATCGAAGCGACCCAAGCCATGGGCGCGACGACTCGGCAGATCATCATCAAAGCGCTGTTGCCCGAAGCGCGGCCTGGCATTTTGGCCGCGGTTACCGTGACCGCCATCGCCTTGGTGTCGTTCACCGCCATGGCCGGCGCCGTGGGTGCAGGCGGCCTTGGTGACTTGGCGATTCGTTATGGTTACCAACGCTTCCAGAACGATGTGATGTTCGTCACGGTCGTATTGCTATTGGTCTTGGTGCAGATCCTGCAAACCGTCGGCGACAAGCTGGTGGCGCATTTCACCCACCGCTAAACCTGGACACGCAAGGCCCTCTCGACCGAGGGGGCCTTTTCACGGAGTTGATGCATGAAAAAGCTTCTCGCAGTGTTTGCCGCACTGGTTGCCCTGAGCGCCCACGCTGATGAAATCCTGACCGTAGGTGCCTCGGCGGTGCCTCACGCGGAAATTCTCGAAGTGGTTAAACCGATGCTGGCCAAAGACGGCATCGATCTGCAGATCAAAGTCTTCAACGACTATATTCAACCCAACGTGCAACTGGCGGAGAAACGCCTCGACGCGAACTTCTTCCAGCATCAACCGTATCTGGATGAATTCAACAAGGGCAAAGGCACCGATCTGGTGGCCATCGCCAAGGTCCACGTCGAGCCGTTGGGTGCGTACTCAAGCACCTACAAAAAACTCGATGAGTTGCCGGACGGTGCCACCGTTGCCCTTCCCAACGATCCGACCAATGAAGGCCGCGCGCTGTTGCTGTTGGCGAAAGGTGGCTTGATCACGCTGAAAGACCCGACCAATATTCTGTCGACGCCAAAAGACATTGCGGATAACCCAAAGGCGCTGAAATTCCGCGAACTGGAAGCCGCCACCTTGCCGCGCGTACTGACAAGCATTGATCTGGCACTGATCAACACCAACTACGCGCTGGCAGTGCAGCTGGACCCTACCAAAGATGCGTTACTCATTGAGGGCGGCGACTCGCCCTACGTGAACATCTTGGTCGCCCGCCCGGACAATCGGGATTCGATTCCGATGCAGAAGCTAGTCGCCGCGTTGCACAGCCCGGAAGTGAAGCAATTCATTCTTGAAAAATATCAAGGCGCGGTGGTTCCGGCGTTTTGATCTAGGCGCCATTGGCCTAAACTCAGGGCACTCCGAATCCCTGATTGAGGATGTTTGTCATGGCGCTGTCCCCTTTCCATTTGGCAATCCCCGTTCACGACCTCGCCGCCGCTCGGCATTTTTACGGCGAGGTGTTTGGCTGCGCCGAAGGCCGCAGCAGCGAGCAGTGGGTCGACTTCAATTTCTTCGGCCATCAACTCGTTATCCACCAACAAGCCAAAAGCCCGGCCCAGGAAAAAGCCCTGAGCAATCCGGTGGACGGCCACGACGTGCCCGTGCCGCATTTCGGCGTGGTGCTGGATTGGGAAGAGTGGGAAGCCTTGGCCGACCGGCTGAAAACACGGGAAACCGCGTTCGTGATCGAACCCTATATTCGCTTCCAGGGCCAAGTGGGCGAACAAGCTACCATGTTCCTCTTCGACCCCTGCGGCAACGCGCTGGAGTTCAAAGCGTTCAAGGACATTGGGCAGATGTTCGCCAAGTAAGAAACACGCACATCCTGTAGGAGCCACCTTGTTGGCGAACAACGACATCTGTGGGAGTAGGCTTGCCTGCGAAGAGGCCGGTAATCACACCCGCTGATGTCGACCTGCAACCTGGGTCGCTTGAAATGGCGCTTTCGTTGGCAAGCCAACCACAGAGGCTTTTGGCGGACACGGGAATAGTAGGCACTGAACATCTATCTGTGTCGTGCATAGATTCTCTGTAGGAAGGAAACAGTGCGGTGTATCGGGCGAAGCGCTCACTCCCGAACCAACAAACGCGGCAATTGCTCAACCATTTTCTTGTCATTCAGCGGCGAGCGGATGAAGCCGCGTTGGGTGCCGTCCGGGCCGAGGAGGGCGAGGTTGCCACTGTGGTCGACGGTGTAATTAGGCTTGCTGGTGTCGGCCGGAATAAACGGAATACTCACCGCGTTGGCGAGTTTCTGAATATCTTCAACCGGTGCCGTAAGGCCCTGGAACTCGGGGTCGAAGTAGCCGAGGTATTGCTTGAGCTGTTGCGGCGTATCCCGATTCGGGTCAACGCTCACCAACACGATTTGCAGTTTGCCAACCACGTCTTTGGGCAGTCCTTTTTTAATCTGACGCAACTGGGCAAGTGTGGTCGGGCAGATGTCCGGGCAGAAGGTGTAGCCGAAAAACAGCATCGTCCATTTGCCTTTCAATTCAGCGATGGACACCGCTTTGCCGTCCTGATTCGTCATCTTCAAGTCAGGCAGACTGCGGCTGGTCGGCAACAAAATGATGCCCGCATCGATCATCGCGGTCGGATCGCCCTGGCCTCTGCCGGAGATTACCTTATTGACCGTAAGGCCCAGAATCAGCGCCACCAGTGCGACCAAAATAAAAACCGTTTTTTGAACTCGAGTCATAGATTCAACAATAAGTAGTGGTCGGCGAGCAGCGCGATGAACAACAGGAACAAGTAATAAATAGAGTACTTGAAGGTGTCGATGGCCGCGTGCGGTTTGATGCCACGGTACAGCACCCATGACATCCACAGAAAGCGCGCACCTAAACCTAATGCGCATAACAGGTACAGCATCCCGCTCATGTGGATCACATACGGCAGCAAACTGACCGCCAGCAGCACTAGCGTGTACAGCAGAATGTGCACCTTGGTGTAGTGCTCGCCGTGGGTCACCGGCAGCATCGGAATGTCGGCTTTGGCGTATTCCTCCTTGCGATGAATTGCCAGTGCCCAAAAATGTGGCGGGGTCCAGGCGAAGATAATCAGCACCAGCAGCAGCGACTCGGCGCTGACATGCCCGGTGGTAGCGACCCAACCGAGCAACGGCGGTGCGGCGCCGGCAAGGCCACCGATCACGATGTTCTGTGGCGTGGCGCGTTTCAGGAATCCGGTGTAGATCACGGCGTAACCCAATAACGAAGCCAGGGTCAGCCACGCCGTCAGCGGATTGGTAAACGCCAGCAACAAGGCTTGTCCCGCCACCGCCAGTAGCAAGGCGAAGGTCAGGGCAGCAGCAGGGGTGACGCGGCCTTCAGCCAGCGGCCGTTTTTTTGTGCGCGCCATCATGGCATCGATGCGTCGGTCTACGACATGGTTGACCACTGCCGCGCCGCCCGCGCAAAACGCGATCCCCATATTGCCGAACACCAACACCGTCCACGGCACCCCCGCCCGGGTGGCGAGAAACATGCCGACCAAGGACGTGATGAGCATCAGCACCACCACCTTGGGCTTGGTCAGCTCAAGATAGTCCCGCCAAATGGCCTGAGGGTGTTGCTCGCGGACTAGAGTAGTCACTGCCTCTCTCCTTATCGTTATTATTCTGTGCCCGGCTATTTGCCCGGATGCAGGTACCCGTGCCGATGATTCGGTGCGTCAACGCCCAACACAGGAGTGGTCTTGGTCGCCCAGCCAAGCACAGACCGTACCCGATAATTCACCAGCGTGACCGCCAACATCAAGGCCGCGCCGCCTGCGTTATGCGCCACTGCAATCGGCAGCGGCAGGTGAAAAACCACGTTGCTGATCCCCAACACCACTTGCACCCCCAATACCAGCACCACTAATGAGGCCATGCCTTTGAGCCCGGCCCGTTTCAGCTGCCAAGCCAACCCCAGCAACACCACGCTGACTAAAAGCGCGCCTAATCGGTGGGTGATGTGAATCGCCGTGCGCGCATCGCTGTCCAGTTGCCCGCCCAGGTAATTGGGGCCGATGTGCTGGGTCAGACGAAACCCGTTGGCGAAGTCCGCCTTCGGCCACCACTCGCCATGGCAGGTCGGCAAATCGATGCACGCCAGCGCCGCGTAGTTGGAGCTGACCCAGCCGCCGAGGGCGATTTGCGCCACCACCAACACCAACCCCAGCACGGCCAGACGGCGTAAGCGCGCAGGCAACTCAGGCAGCGGAGCGAAAGCGCCAGACAGGCGCAGCGTCAGCAAAAACAAAAGACTTAACGTGGCGACACCACCCAGTAAATGCGCCGTGACCACCTGCGGCCAAAGCTTGAGGGTCACGGTCCACATGCCGAACGCCGCTTGGGCGACCACGACCCCCAGCATCAACATCGGCAATTTGAACGGCTGCCCCTCCTGATGGCGGCGCCGCACCGCTTGTGCCGCTAACACAATGATCATTAACGCCAGGCTGCCCGCAAAATAACGATGGACCATCTCATTGCGGCCTTTGTGCGGCTCAACCGGTGTGTCGGGGAAGTGCAGCTCGGCATGCGCCAGTTGCGCCTCGCTGTTAGGCACGCTGATAAATCCGTAACAGCCCGGCCAATCAGGACAACCCAGCCCAGCATGGGTCAGCCGGGTGTAGGCACCGAGTAAGACCACGACCAGCGCAAGCAGCGTGGCAAGTAAAGCGAGGCGAAATCCAGGTCTGGCCATGGCGATGCCCTATCCGATGTTCGACAGTTTCAACAGTTGGCGTAGATCGTTGAGCAGGTCCTTACCGTTGACCTTAGCGTCGTAACGCAGCACCAGGTTGCCGTGGGGATCGACGATCCAAAGGTGTGGCGCTTCAACGCCGGGTGCCGCTTTGTTGTACAGCGACAGGTCCAGCGGGTAACGCTCTAACTTCGGATATTCGCGGCTCAGCTTGGCGGTGTAGTCGGCACTCAGCGGCTGGGCAGCGGCCAGGCCGTGGCTGGCCCGCGCGGCGTCCTGACCCAGACCAACATTCAGCTGACGCGCCAGGTACACCAAGTGCTGACAATCCGCCTCGCAGTTCTGCGGCGCACTGACCAGCAACTGCCAACGCTGCTCATCCGCCTGCACGCCAAGCTCGGCGCGGCTTTGCCCGTTGCCTATCATCTCGCCGTGAAAGCTGCGGCTGTCCGGCACCCAGAACTGCAACTTGTACATGCCGGTGGCAAGCACCATCGGCCCGACAGCGACCACCACCACCAAAATCAACTGCAAACGGCCTTTTCGGCGCGATGGCAGCGGGCGTGTTTCAGACATGCTGGGTGGATTCATGGCTTGATCCATGGTTTTTCTCCTTGGCATTGCGGTATCCGAGGTATAGAAACAGGCCAAACAGCGCTACCGCCATGGCAAACCACTGGACGGCATAACCGAGGTTTTGCTCCGGCCCGATGGCCACTATTGGCCAATCCAGCTGGTACGCGGCCGGACCCGGTTCGAGCCGCAACTCGTCGGCAAAACCACTGCGGCCGAGTTCGGTCCAGAGTTTCCCCGGATTCACCGCCGTAACCAGGCGTGGCCACGGTGCGCCTACGGGATCGGCACCCAGCTGAAAAGTCGCGGCAGTCGGCACGTACACCCACGCGCTCAGGCTCAGTACCTGCTGCGGCGTGGTAAACACCGGTGACGTGCGCCGATCAGGCCACGGCAGCCAGCCGCGATTGACCCACAGCCAAAGCCCGCTGGCCTGATCGTGAAAAGGTTGAATCAGCTCGATGCCGCCGCGACCGCCACGGGTGCTGTTGTCCAGCATCAGGCTGTGCGCAGCGTCGAATTGGCCGCGCAGCTGCACTCGCCGATAAGCCGGGTCGGCGGTTTGTTCAAGCTGGGTGCTGGCGATGGGATCAGCGACGCGGCGCTCGGCGTATTGATTCAGCAATACGCGCTTCTGTTCGCCCCGATCAAGCTGCCAGAACCCCAGTAATATCAGCAGCGGCAGCAACAAAAAAACCACGAGTGTGGGCGCCACGCCGGGTTGAAAACGTTTCATCGCGCCTCCGATTCCGTCGATTGGCGACTGGCTATACTGCACGGCATGTCCTCCCTCCCGACGCTTCATGGAGTTGCATCATGCTCAAAGCGGCGATTGTTCTAATGCTCATTGCCACGATGATCAGCCTGTTCAGCGGCCTGTTTTTTCTGGTTAAAGACGACAGCACGTCCAACCGAGTAGTGAAGGCGCTGACCGTGCGCGTCTGCCTCGCCGCGGCTACCGTTATCCTGATCGCCTGGGGCTTTTACAGCGGCCAACTGGTGTCCCATGTGAGCTGGTGAAACTCTGTATGAGCCAACGTGTTGGCGAGACTGCGTATCTGCTGCCACACCAGTGAAGCCCATCGCCAACACGTTGGCTCCTACAGACGTGGTTTAAAGCACGTAAACGAAGACAAACAAGCCGATCCACACCACGTCGACGAAGTGCCAATACCAGCTTGCCGCCTCGAATCCGAACTGATGTTCGTTATCAAAGTGCCCGCGCATCACCCGCATCAGCATCACAAACAGAATGATGGTGCCGATGGTGACGTGGGCACCGTGGAAGCCGGTGAGCATGAAGAAGGTTGCGCCGTAGATGCCTGAACCCAAGGTCAAACCCAGCTCGTGATACGCCTCCATGTATTCCGAGGCCTGCAACGTCAAAAAGCTCAAACCCAGTAATACGGTGATCGCCAGCCAAATCTTCAGTGCGCCGCGATGGCCCTTTTTCAGCGCATGGTGAGCGATGGTCACCGTCACACTGGAGCTGACCAACAAAATGGTGTTGATGAGCGGCAGGTGCCACGGGTTGATCACCTCTTTGGGGCCGGGAAAAAGTTTCGGATCAGGCGGGCTTAGCAGCGGCCAGGTGTAGTGGAAGTTCGGCCAGAGCATGTGCGCGACGCCCTTGGAGCCTTCACCGCCGAGCCACGGGCCAGCCCAAGTGCGCACGTAAAACAACGCGCCAAAGAAGGCGATAAAGAACATGACTTCGGAGAAGATAAACCAGCTCATGCCCCAGCGAAACGAACGGTCCATCTGCGCGCTGAACAATCCCGAGCGGCTTTCCTTGATCACCGTTCCAAACCAACCAAACAGCATGTAAGCCAACAGCAAGCCACCGACGAAAAAGATCAGCGGCCCGTGGGATTCGGGGCGCGCCGCCTTCAGGTCGTTGAACCAGGTGCCGAGGCCGAACATCGTGGTGAACATGCCCACCGTGGCAATAATCGGCCACTTGCTTTGCGCGGGAACGTAGTAATGCTCGTGAATTGCCATCTTCTTGTTCTCCTAATCGGGCACCCTGATTGCTAGGTCCTAGTTGCCATTGCTGGCGACCTTGGCAACCGGTGGCGAGCGAGCGGTGATGTCGAACAGCGTGTAAGCCAGCGTCAGTTGTTTCACGTCTTTGGGCAGTTCGCGGTCGAGGATGAAGCGCACTGGCATTTCGATTCGCTCGCCCGGCTGCAAGGTTTGTTGGGTGAAACAAAAGCATTCGGTCTTGTGGAAATACACCGCGACTTCTCCCGGCGAAATGCTCGGAATCGCCTGCGCTTTCATCACATGGTCGGTCGGGTTACGCGCCACGAACAGCATCTCGTTGACCGCGCCGGGGTGGACATCCAACACATCGCCCTTCGGGTAGAAATCCCAGACCATGTCGCTGTTATTGCTCGATAGAAATTGCACCCGCACTTGGCGGCTCTGATCGACCACTTGGGAGCCTTCGTATCTGTCGCCGGTCTTGCCGTTGATGCCGAGGGCTTTGCACATCACGTCGTACAGCGGCACCAGCGCGAAACCGAATGCAAACATCAGCACCACCAACATCAGCAGGCGAATGACCAAGCGTCTGATCGAGCGCTGTTCGTTCATGTCAGTCCACTTCCGGTGGCGTGGTGAAGGTGTGATATGGCGCAGGAGACGGAATGCTCCATTCCAATCCCTCTGCGCCGTCCCAAGGCTTGGCCGGCGCCGGTGGGCCGCCACGAATGGTCTTGATCACGATGAACAGGAAGAAAATCTGCGTCGCACCAAAGGTAAAGGCACCGATGGACGAGACCATGTTGAAGTTGGCGAACTGCAAGTTGTAGTCAGGAATTCGCCGTGGCATGCCGGCAAGCCCGAGAAAGTGCATCGGAAAAAACGCGACGTTCATGCCGATAAAGGACAGCCAGAAATGCAGCTTGCCCAGGGTCTCGTCGTACATGTGCCCGGTCCATTTCGGCAGCCAGTAGTAAGCCGAGGCGAAGATCCCGAAAATCGCGCCCGGCACCAACACGTAGTGGAAGTGCGCTACCACGAAATAAGTGTCCTGATACTGGAAGTCTGCCGGAGCGATGGCCAGCATTAGTCCAGAGAAGCCACCAATGCTGAACAAAATCACGAAGGCGACGGCGAACAGCATCGGCGTTTCGAAGCTCAGCGAGCCTTGCCACATGGTGCTGACCCAGTTGAACACCTTCACCCCGGTGGGTACGGCGATCAGCATGGTGGCGTACATGAAGAACAATTCGCCCACCAACGGAATGCCCACCACGAACATATGGTGCGCCCACACGATGAACGACAGAAACGCGATACTTGCCACCGCGTAGACCATTGAGGTGTAGCCGAACAGCGGTTTACGCGAGAACGTTGGGATGATCGAACTGACCGCGCCGAACGCTGGCAGGATCATGATGTACACCTCGGGATGGCCGAAGAACCAGAACACATGCTGGAACAACACCGGATCACCGCCGCCTGCCGCGCTGAAGAAACTGGTGCCGAAATGGATGTCCATCAACATCATGGTCACGCAGCCCGCCAACACCGGCATCACCGCGATCAGTAGAAACGCAGTGATTAGCCACGTCCAAACGAACAGCGGCATTTTCATCAAGGTCATGCCTGGGGCGCGCAGGTTGAGGATGGTTGCAATGACGTTGATCGCACCCATGATCGAACTGATGCCCATCATGTGGATGGCGAAGATGAAGAAGGTCACGCTTTCTGGCGCGTAGGTGGTGGACAGCGGCGCGTAGAAGGTCCAGCCAAAGTTCGGACCGCCACCGGGCATGAATAAGGTCGACACCAACAATAAAAACGCCGCTGGGAGTAGCCAGAAGCTGAAGTTGTTCATCCTCGGCAGCGCCATATCCGGCGCACCGATCATCAACGGGATCATCCAGTTGGCGAGACCGACAAACGCCGGCATCACCGCTCCGAAGACCATCACCAGACCGTGCATGGTGGTCATCTGGTTGAAGAACGCGGGCTCGACAATTTGCAGGCCGGGTTGAAACAGCTCGGCGCGGATCACCATGGCGAACGAGCCGCCGAGCAAGAACATGCAGAAGCTGAACCAGAGGTACAGCGTGCCAATGTCCTTGTGGTTAGTGGTCAGCACCCAGCGCATCAACCCCTTGGCGGGGCCATGCGCATGGTCATCCACATGACCGATATGGCCATGGTCATCGATCACTGCACTCATGATCTGTCTCCTGCAAAGCAGTCTGCGAAACAAAGGGAACACGCTATGGACGAAGTCATTTGGCGTCCGCCTGTTTCAGAGCCAACACGTCTTTAGGGGTGACCATGTCGCCTTTGTTGTTACCCCAGGCATTACGCTCGTAGGTAACCACTGCCGCGATATCCACCTCTGAAAGCTGTTTACCGAACGCCGCCATCGCCGTACCCGGCCGACCATGGAACACCGTGTTCAAGTGACCTTCTTTAGGTCCGGTGACGGTTTTCGAGCCTTTAAGCGCCGGGAACATCGGCGGCAAGCCTTGACCTTCTGCTTGGTGGCAGGCCACACAGGTGGTGTGATAAACCTTGTCGCCACGAGCCACCAACTCATCCATCGTCCAGTCCTTGCTGGTCAATTCCTTGAGTTTGGCGCTTTCAAGCTTGCGCCCGGCCAACCAGGTATCGAAGTCCGCCTGGCTCTTCGCTTCCACCACAATCGGCATGAAGCCATGGTCTTTGCCGCACAGTTCCGAACACTGGCCGCGGTAGATGCCTGGCTTGTCGACACGGGTCCAGGCTTCGTTGACGAACCCCGGAATGGCGTCACGCTTGACCGCAAACGCGGGGACCCACCACGAGTGAATAACGTCAGCAGCCGTCACCAGGAAACGTATTTTTTTCCCCACCGGAATCACCAGCGGTTCGTCGACCTCCAGCAGGTAGTTTTCTCCCTTCGCTTCTTTGTTGTGAATCTGGTCGGCGGGCGTCGCCAAGTTGCTGAAGAACTCGACGTCTTGCCCTAAATACTTGTAATGCCACTTCCACTGATAGCCGGTGATCTGAATATCGATGTCTGAGGCACCGGTGTCGTACATTTTGATCATGGTGCGGGTGGCTGGAATGACCATCACGATCAGGATCAACAGCGGCACTATCGTCCAAGCAATTTCGACGCGGGTACTCTCGTGAAACTTGGCGGCTACTTGCCCGGTAGAGCGCCGGTGAAGAATCATCGACCAAAACATCGCCCCAAAAACCACGATGCCGATGACCACACATATCCAGAAAATGGTCATGTGCAAATCGAATATCTCGTGACTGACTTCAGTCGCTCCCGGCGCCATATTCGTTGTCCAGGCGGCTTGCGCTTGGCTGAATATCGACCACAACAGGAGGCCCATCCAGACTCGTGGATGTCGCATCATTGCGGGTTCCCCTTATCGTTCTTGTTATCCCGCCGGCTTTCACGTTCACCTGCGGCCAAGGGAGCGACTGTCAAGAATGGTGGCTTGACGGTCGGGCCAAGGCTGCGAATGCAGTCGGGCGTCGCCAACTAATCTTCCTTTCAGACCCGAGTATAGACACCGCCTCGGACCTCGCAATGTGAGGAAGCAAAAACTCGTTAGCTGGCTAAATTGTCGATTCGCGGCTATGACGAGCGCACAATACAGCGGCAAAAGAAGGCCGCTTATATGGCTCACCCACAAATGTGTGAACCTGTTATGACAAATGCGTCTGAGGAAATTTTATAAGCAGGCTACCGTATGGCTTCGTTTTGCTTTTTGCCTTATTTCACTACGTTCAGGAGTTTTCATGAACACCGCCGCTTTGCGCGAGCAGATTCAACATGCGCTCAAACACGAGGCTGATACCGGCCAATTGTCGCGTCAGCTTGAAACTCAATTGCCACACCTGCACCCCGCTATTCATGTCCCGGAATTGGACGCGAAAGGCGTTTTGACACGTTTTGTAGCAGCTTATATCGAACTGGTTCCCGACTTGCTCGATGCAGCCAATGAGGTGGCCATCGAAGCGGGTATCGAAGCTCAGATCAAGCCGGTCTTGAGGATCGCCGAACAGTTTTTCCTCCAGCCGCCTGCAGTCCTGGCCGGCCATGAAGGGCTAGACAGTTTGCTAGACGAAGCCTACCTGGCCCATCGCTTGGTTGAAGAAGTGAATGACCTCTATATCACGCATTTTGGTCAGCCTCTGATTCCATCGAACACCACGGTGGCGAGCGTTATCGCCCACCAGTTGATCGGCGAAGCGTTTGCCAACCAACTGGACGAAGCCGTGCACCACGCGGTGGATGAAATGCTCGACGATGACAGCTTCGCGCTGGAATCGGTTGAAGCGTATCGCGAACGCCTTAAAAGCCCCGCCACCGAAGCTGCATGGAAGCGCTGGCCGAGCCTGTCGCGCCAGTTGGGCGTCGGGCTTGATTTGGACACGTCACACACGCGTTAACTGCAAGACGGCCTCGCGCACGACTAGGGCCGATCCAACGCCCGCTGTCGTGCGCAACCCCTTTCCAAACGCTAGAAACGCGACTTGGGCGTTGCCACCGGAATACGGTGTGCGCCATCAAGCGGAAGGAAACTATCCTGCTCGGCGTCATAGGCCAGAATGTCACTGGTTTCGATGCTGTAAACCCAACCGTGAATAAACAACTGACCGCTGGCCATCTTCGACGCTACTGACGGGTGCGTGCGCAAATGCTGCAACTGGGCGATCACGTTTTCCTGAGTCAGAACGTGCATGCTTTCCTGTTCATTGGCACAGTGACAATTGTCTTCCACCACCGTTTTCGCTACTTCGGCATGCCGCAGCCAGGCTTTGACCGTGGGCATTTTTTCGAGGGTTTGCGGGTTGAGAACGGCCCGCATCGCGCCGCAATCGGAGTGTCCGCAAATAATGATGTGCTGCACACCCAGCGCAACCACGGCGTATTCGATGGCCGTGGATACGCCGCCATTCATCTGCCCATAGGGCGGCACTACGTTGCCTACGTTACGGGTCACGAACAAATCGCCGGGTGAACTTTGGGTGATCAGCTCCGGCACAATCCGCGAGTCGGCGCAGGCAATAAACATCGCCCGCGGACGTTGGACGGTGGCCAAGCTCTTGAACAGCTCTTCCTGTTTCGGGAACACTTCGTGGCGAAAATGCATAAATCCATCAACGATATGCTTAAGCGCGACATCGGCGCTTTCCGCAGCCGGGGGCTGTTTGTCATTGTCACTCATGTTAATCGTCTCCAACGGAACGTGGCCGACTGGCCACTTTGACTGAACGGTAACCACATAAGCTTAATTGAAACTCAAACGCCAGGTCTGTCCGTGCGCAGTTAAGGTGGCTCGGGCGACCCACTAAACCGGTAGGGGCCAACTTGTACAGGGAGATCGCGGCACACTATAACAACGACATCTGCCCACCTGGCGGGCAAAACGCATCGCAATCCAGGCTGAAACTTTCCCGATGATTTAGCCCAAGACGCTTCAACGCGACGCTGTAACGCTGGGCCAGTAGATCGGCGAATGGCCCTTCACCTCGCATGCGCACACCAAAACGACTGTCGTATACCTCGCCACCGCGAACCTGCCTGATCAGGCTCATCACATGCGCTGCCCGTTGCGGGTAGTGAGCGTGCAGCCACTCCTCAAACAACGGCGCCACCTCCAGCGGCAAACGCAACATGACGTAGCTGGCACTTAATGCACCCGCAGCTTTGGCCTCGGTCATCAGATTTTCCAACTCACTGTCATTGATCATCGGGATCATCGGCGCGCACAACACACCGACAGGAATACCCGCTTGACGCATAACCCGAATCGCCCTTAGCCGTGCCTTAGGCGCCGCAGCGCGGGGTTCAAGAATGCGCTTTAGCTCGTCATCAAGGGTCGTCAGACTAATAAACACAGACACCAAACGCTGTTTGGCCAGCTCCGCCAGCAGGTCAAGGTCGCGCAAGATCAACGAACCTTTAGTGATGATCGTCACCGGATGCCGATAACGCAGCAGGACCTCAAGCGTCGCCCGGGTGATTTTGTATTCACGCTCAATGGGCTGATACGGATCCGTGTTGGAACCCAAGGTAATTGGCGCACAACGATAGCTTGCCTTGGACAACTGCTGCTCAAGCACCGCTGCAGCGTTGGTTTTGGCAATCAGTTTGGTTTCAAAATCCAACCCCGGCGACATATCCCAGTAGGCATGGCTAGGTCGTGCATAACAATAAATGCACCCATGCTCACATCCTCGATAGGGATTGATCGAACGGTCGAACGGGATATCCGGTGAAGTGTTGCGGGTGATGATCGTCTTCGCTGTTTCGCTGCGGACCTCAGTGCCTTGGGTCATCGGCACTTCTTGGTACCAACCATCGTCCTCGGCCACGGAACGATTGGGCGCAAAGCGGTTATGGGGGTTGCTGGCGGTGCCGCGACCTCGGAGGGGAAGGGCGTTGGACATGAGGATTTTCTCTGTACTGTTTATACATACAGTACAACCAAATAGGGGCTTTCTCCATCTGTCTGTCAGAAATGGCCTCTGAACCGATAGGCGGCAACCATAGCTTTCAAAGAAAACTGTGCAGTAAGTGTCCGATTAAATCGCATTGTTTGTAATTGATTTTACGTCACACATTGAAACTACCTAATTCCTACAATTATTGTAAATTCAACTATTGTTTTTTTGCGATGTGCAAAAAAACTGCTGTATCGCTGTACTAAAACCACACTATTAATTTTGAAAAGGATTTCAAATTGAATAACATCACCCCATTCAGCGCCCTGCTCGGCGGGTCGCTAATGTCCCTGGCATTAACAGCCCATGCGAATGTTCCGTTTGCGATCAACGACAAATCCTTTGATCAGTATTCTTGGGTAACCACGCATAACTCTTATGAGAAAATCAATCAAAACCTGGCTGAGCTGCCCCGGCAGTTGCGGGACGGCGTACGCGGTTTTATGTTGGACCTTTATGTTAATGACACGAATAAAGCGGCGGAAGTTATTAAAGTTTGCCACAAAACAATCGCCTGTTACGGCGCATGGTCAAATCAGCTTAAAAACGAATTCATCCCGTTCCTCAAGGATAATCCGTCGGAGGTGGTCACCCTCTTTTTGGAGACCTACGTCGAGCGCAAGCACCTGCAGACGGTGTTCGAAACCATTCCAGAGTTGGCACACTATTCCTTCAACCCCGACAATTTTTCCGGCAGCAACTGGCCTACGCTCAGCGAAATGGCGAAAAATAATAACCGGCTTATCCTCCTCACCGACCGGGCTCATGTCAGCGGCGACTACACCGTTAATGGGAAAACCATCACCGTTCTGTATGAAAGTGACTGGGTGGTATCCAACCACTGGTCAACGCTGGGGATGACGACGCTTAGCCATGACTGGTCCTGCCCTGCACGAAACCCTAACCTGCCAATCTCGACCGCGAAGGTCAATCAAGCCACAGGCAAAGGTTCTTGGAATCGCCTGTTCTTGATGAATCAATTTCATGGGGGCACATCGACCATTTTCGACTCGGCGGCCAAGGACAATAACCTGACCTACCTCGCTCGTCGCGTTGAGACCTGTGGAAAAACACCGAATTTTATCGGTATCAACAACTATCAAAACGGTGACACAACGCCGTATGCCAAAGCATTAAGTGAAGGCGGGATCTATTTTTGGGAAGAAAACAATGCGGACCGCAAACAGGATGCCGTGTGTGTCGTTCCTCGCGGCAAAACCACGCTGAGCCTCCCAACTCGGGGCTGCGAAAATGACGAAGCACGCTCGCTGTCGCTGTCGGGCATGGCCAAGGGTACTCGAATCACCGTTTCCGACAGCAAAGATGGCAATCAAAATGATGATTACACCGTCATTAATCTTAAACGTGACATTGGCATTAACGAACGCGTTGTAATTCCAACTTTTGACGCCGATTACAATAACAACACCTATTACGTGGTGAACTATCGCAACAATGGCTTAGACGGTAAGGTGTCCAGGATTGTCGTGGATGAGTCCACTTCCGATTCGCTGCGTCCGATCATGATGATGTATGAAGGCAATAATATTTCGCAGAATCGGGTGTGTACAGTACCTCTGAACGTAAGTGACAGTTTTAACATGAAGACCCATAAACATGGTTGCCGCAATGACGAAGTTCGGTCGCTGAAGCTGTTTAAAGCAACCAAGGGCTCATCACTGGTATTTGCCGGGAACCCTAATGGAAGTCATAACCAGGGCGTTACTGAAATTAGTATTCTGAAGGACATTGA
Organism: Pseudomonas sp. CCI4.2; assembly: GCF_034350045.1. Lineage (NCBI taxonomy): Bacteria > Pseudomonadati > Pseudomonadota > Gammaproteobacteria > Pseudomonadales > Pseudomonadaceae > Pseudomonas > Pseudomonas sp. CCI4.2. The sequence goes on from NZ_CP133781.1 coordinate 1,336,614, forward strand.
TTTCCCCGTTCGCATCAATTCGTTCGATACCTCGTTCACCAATGAATACGTTCGCGTGGTCCACAGGGGCAATAAAATCGACGGGAAAATTTCCCACACGCAGGTCCACTATAAAAACCCGCTGCTCAAATAACACGCTGCCTGCAGGCCGTTAGCTTTTAACATTAAGATGCGGCCCGCTGCTCGGGCCGCATTTTTACGTCAACGTCAGTTGTGTTGCGTCACCTGCCCCAAGTCATCGCTTGACGTCGTTTTCAGGTCATCCTGACGCAGCTTTTCGACATCCCCCGCTTTTACCAACCCAGCCTGATTCCCCCAACTGCTGCGAATAAAATTCACCACGTCCGCCACTTGTTGGTTGGACAATCGCCAGGCAAAAGCGGGCATCGTGAAGGTTGATGGTGCTGTGTGGGTGGCGGCCAAAGTGCCGCCTTTGAGGACGAGGTTAATCAACGACGCCGCGTCTTCTGATTGCAGTACCGGGTTGCCTGCCAATGCCGGAAACACTCGGGTGTAGCCTTGACCATCGGTACGGTGGCACGCCGAGCAATTGTCGACGTACACCGCAGCGCCGACTTTACTGTCGTCACCTTTCCATAGCGCCTTGGCGACGGCTTCGTCAGACGTCTGCGGCTTATCGTCGGCATCATTCGCGGGCAAGGATTTCAAGTAGCGGGCAATCGCCGTCAAATCCTCATCGCTCATGTACTGCATGCTGTGCACCACCACGTCGGTCATGCCGCCGAATACAGCGCTGTGGTCACTACGACCGGTCTTGAGAAACTGCACCAACTGGCCTTCCGACCAACTGCCCAAGCCGTCTTTGTGATCGCCGCGCAGGCTTTTGGCGATCCAGCCTTCCAGCGGTGCGCTGCCAGACAAATACGCTGAACCTTCGCTCGCGCTGAGGGCTTTCTCCTGCATGCTGATGGCGCGCGGGGTGTGACAGGCGCCGCAGTGCCCGAGGCCTTCGACCAAGTAAGCGCCGCGACTGACCACGGCATCCTGTGCGACGGAAGCCTGATAGTCCTCGACCTTCGGCGCGAACATCCAGCGCCAACCGGTCAACGGCCAGCGCATGCTCAACGGCCACGGGATATCCACGTCTTTGTTGTCTTGCACCACCGGTTTGACACCTTTCATGAAGTACGCGTAAAGCGCATGCATGTCGTCTTCTTTCACCCGCGCGTAGGACGGATAGGGCATTGCGGGGTAAAGCGAGGTGCCCGCTTTCGACACCCCTTGGCGTACTGCTTTGTCGAAATCCGCAAAGCTGTACTCACCGATGCCGGTTTTATCCGGGGTGATGTTGGTCGTGTAAATAGTGCCAATGGGCGTCTCCATGGGCAGGCCACCAGCGAACGGCTTGCCACCCTTGGCCGTGTGGCAGGCCACGCAGTCGCCGGCACGCGCCAGGTATTCACCTTGTTTGATCAGCGCTGCATCCGAGTCGTCAGCCGCAAAAACAGGTGCGCCGAAACAGAGCGCCAAGGTCGCGATAAGCAGATTTTTCATGATCATCGCTCCTTAAGCCTGAACCAGCGGGCCAGGGTTCTTCAGGTACTGTTCGCGTATCGCCTTGGCCGACCAATAGGTCAGCGCAGCCACCAGACCTGTGGGGTTGTATCCCAAGCCCTGTGGGAAAGCGGACGCGCCAGGCACAAACACGTTATGCACGTCCCAGCACTGCAAATAGCGATTGATCACGCTGGTTTTCGGGTCGGTGCCCATGATTGCGCCACCGTTGAGGTGGGTCGTCTGGTACGCCGCCGTATTAAAGTGCTCACCGACTTTTTTACCCAGCTGGGCAATGGCTTTAGGGTTCATGGCTTCGGCTACTTTGGTCAGTTTCGAGACCATGAACTGGTTCATCTTGATGTCGTTTTCTTGCCAGTCGAAGGTCATCCGCAACAACGGCTGGCCGTAGGAATCGCGATAGGTTGGATCAAGATCGAGGTAGTTTCCTCGGTACGATTGATGCGCGCCGTGGGCGTCCATCGACACTTGGTGCGAGTAAAAATCGGCAGTCGTACGCTTCCAGGCGCTGCCCCAGGTTGGAGTGCCCGGTGGGTTGGACGTACCGGCAATCGGCCGACTGCCAGCCTGGTTGACCCACATGGGTGAACCCCCGACAAAGCCGTGCGGCCCATGGTCAAAGTTATCGGCGTTAAAGTCGTCTATCGCTACGCCCGCGCCACCGGCACCAATGAAGTTATTGGTGTAGACGTCCTTGTCGAAGAACGCCTTGATGGTCGCCATGTTCTGGTAAGCAAAGTTTTTCCCGACCACACCTTCTCCGGTTATCGGGTCATACGGCTTGCCGATTCCGGATAACAGCAGCATCCGTACGTTGTTGAACTGGAAAGAGCCCAAGATGACCAGGTCCGCGGGTTGCTCCAGCTCTCGGCCTTGGGCGTCGACATAGGTCACGCCAGTGGCTTTGGTCTTGCTGCTGTCGAGGTTGATCCGCAGCACATGGGAGTTAGCGCGAAGTTCGAAAGCCGGCACCTGTTTTAGCGCCGGCAAGATGTTCACGTTGGGCGACGCTTTGGAATACATGTAGCAGACGTAGCCGCTGCAAAATCCGCAAAAATTGCACGGCCCCATCTGCGCGCCATACGGGTTGGTGTAAGGCCCAGACGTATTGGCAGACGGCAAATCGTACGGTTTGTAGCCAACCGCGCCGGCAGCGGTGTGAAACAGCTGCGCGGAGTAGGTTCTTTTCTGTGGCACCAGTGGGAAATGATCGGAGCGATCTGGCGCATAAGGGTTGCCCGGTCCGACATGCTGACCTTTGACCGTGAACGCCTGGCCCGAAGTGCCGAACACCTTTTCAGCGAAATCGAAATAAGGTTCCAGCTCTTCATAGCTGACCCCGAAATCCTGAATGGTCATGTCCTTGGGAATAAAGCTTTTGCCGTAACGCTCTTCGTAATGGCTGCGCATGCGCAACTCAATCGGGTCGACCCGGAAATGCACGCCGGACCAATGCAAGCCTGCGCCACCCACGCCGTTACCCGGAAGAAACGCGCCAAGCTGACGGTTGGGCAGGGCCACGTCATTGACGCTGTGCCGGATGGTCACGGTTTCTTTGGAGATGTCCTGAAACAGCTTTTTGCGCACGCTGTAGGTCAGCTCATCGATCACCTGTGGGTAATTGCCATCTGGGTAGGTGTCCTGCATCGGACCGCGCTCGAGCGCTACGACGTTTAGGCCCGCCTCGGTCAGTTCCTTGGCCATGATGGCGCCGGTCCAGCCGAAACCGATAATGACTGCATCGACCTTCTTCATTATGGTTGCCATGCTCAAGCTCTCTCGCCGCGAATCGAAACTGCCGGGAACGGATAAGGCTCGTTGCGCTCAACCCAGTCCATGAAGTCAGCGCGGGCGCCGGGAAATCCGACCATGGTCCAACCGACCAAGCCCTTATTGCCGCCATGGATGGGGTCGCAGAAAAAGCCTTCTTTAGTGTTTTGCACCAACAGGTTGAAAAACATAATCGGCGGTACGCTATCGAACGCGGCTTTGCCCGCTTCAAGCTGTTTGAGCGTTTCATCCTGAGCCGCCGTGCTCAGCTCAGCGAACGGCTTGCCTTTCTGCTGTTGGCACCAAGCGTCGCAGGCTGCGATGCCCAACCGGTAGATTTCCTTGGGCACCAACTTGCTCTGCCAACCCATTTCGGGCGGAGCGTCAGCCACAAACGGCCCCTGCATGAACCACAACGCACCGCTGGCATAGGGCGTGCTCATCTGGCGGTCGATATATTCCGGAGCGCCGGCTTCGAGGGCACCGGGACCTTGCTCGTCGGCAGGAATCAAACGGGCGACTGCCGCTTTGATGAAGGCCCACTCTTGGGCGGTGAAATACGTGGGTTCGTACACCACATTGCTCGGCGCAGTCGCCGGTGGCGGCGTGGCCGTAGACCCTGCGACGGGCTGCGCCATCACCACGCCGCTGCCTAAGCCAAACCCGGCACTGGCGACGGTCACGACCGGGATCAACGTCAGGGTTTTGCGCAGAAACTCACGCCGGGGGTTGTCTTGTTCAGACATGGGGAGACCTCATCTTGCGAGCACGGTTAAGGGGCCGCTCGGCGACGGCTTGATCTTCTTCTTTTGGGGGCTGTTCCGGTCGCGCAGACGAGGCATTACCGCCTCAGTTACTGATCACGCCAGCAAACATTAGTTACAAAGGTTAGCAGGCTATGATTAAGAAAAAACGATTCATCATCAAATAAGCAGATCTTTTCGACGAATGAAACCGGTATCAGGTCCTATTTCATCGTTTATAGGGTCGAAAAACCGATGCAACTGCACCGCTTAACCTGTAGGAGCTGCCGAAGGCTGCGAAGCCGGTACGGCTCTGGGTTTCATTGGCACGGTTGATAGCAAGCAGCCGTAGAGACGGTGGGAGTAGGCTTGCCTGCGAAGAGGCCCATCGTCACGCCGCTGATGTCGACCTGAACCTGGGTCGCCTGCAATGACGCTTTCGTTGGCAAGCCAACTTCCACAGGGACTTCGGTAGACAGGGATTAGTAGGCACTGAAAATCTGATCGCAGCCTTCGGCTCCAATTACAGAAATCGGTGAATCGTTTCCAAACTCTGATATCGCATCAACCCTTCGCCAACACGTTGGCTCTACAGGGCGATCAGACGGCAGGTGAATTCCCCCACAGATTCAGAAACATCTGTGGGGGGATTCATTCGCGGGAGGCGTGACGCGGAGGTTTTGACTAGCTCGGATCAACCGGCTTTTTCAGCTTTGGATTAGGGAAAAACTGCACGCCCTGCACCTTTGGATCAGCCACTTTAATCGGCGCCGTATTGACCCGCGTGCCCAGCTCCTTGGGCACCGACAAGCCTTGCTCGTTGAGTGTGTCGCAGTAGCCGCAGCTCACGCATTCGCGGTGAGGAACGTCGTTCTCGCTCCACATCATCAACTTGTCCGGCTCGCTGCACGCCGGGCAAACTGCCCCGGCGATGAAGCGTCTTTTGGTAATGGTAACGGGTGTATCAGTCATGCTGCCGCTTCCTCACTCAAGCCTGAATGGCGCAACAGTGCGTCGATCGACGGTTCACGTCCGCGGAAGTCGACAAACAGCACCATCGGCGCCTGTGAACCGCCACGCGCCAGGATGGCGTTACGGAACGCGCGGCCGGTTTCGGCGTTGAACACACCGTCTTCTTCGAACTTGGAAAAGGCATCGGCCGACAGCACTTCCGCCCATTTGTAGCTGTAATAACCCGCCGCATAACCGCCGGCGAAGATGTGCGCGAAGCTATTAGGGAAGCGGTTGTAAGCAGGCGGACGCATCACTGACACTTCGTCGCGAATGTTTTCCAATACCTGCGCCACGGTGCGGCCATCGCCGTGAGTTGCATGCAGTTCGAAGTCGAACAGCGAGAATTCCAGCTGACGAACCATCATCAGCCCGGACTGGAAGTTTTTCGCGGCGAGCATTTTTTCCAGCAAATCCTGGGGCAGTGCTTCGCCGGTCTGGTAATGCGCGGAAATCAGCGCCAAGCCTTCAGGCTCCCAGCACCAGTTCTCCATAAACTGGCTAGGCAACTCCACCGCATCCCACGCCACACCGTTAATACCGGACACGCCGGCGTGTTCAACGCGGGTCAGCAAATGGTGCAGGCCATGGCCAAATTCGTGGAACAGGGTGGTCACTTCATCGTGGGTCAACAACGCAGGCTTACCGCCGACGGCTGGGGTGAAGTTGCACACCAGATTCGCCACCGGGCTTTGCAGCCGGCCTTCGGCGGTGCGACGACGATCACGGGCGCCGTCCATCCAGGCGCCACCACGCTTGTTGGCACGTGCGTAGAGGTCGAAGAAGAACCGCCCGACGTGCTGGCCATTCTCTTTGATTTCGAACAGGCGAACATCTGGGTGCCAGGTGTCGAACCCTTTCTGTTCGGTGATTTCGATCCCGTACAGACGCTGCACAATCGCAAACAGGCCGCTCAGCACGTTGTCGATGGGGAAGTAGGCGCGCAGGGTTTCCTGGGAAACGCTGTAGCGCTGCTCACGGAGTTTTTCCCCGTAGAACCCGCTGTCCCAGCTTTGCAGGTCGTCGCAACCTTGCTCCGCCGCATAAGCCTTGAGCTGCTGCAGGTCCTGAATGGCAAACGGCTTGCTGCGTTTGGCCAGATCACGCAAGAAGCTCAGCACCTGATCGCTGGACTCGGCCATCTTGGTCGCCAGGCTCAGCTCGGAGAAACTGGCGAAACCCAACAGCTGAGCCAATTCACGACGCAGGTCGAGGATCTGTTCCATGACCGGACCGTTGTCGTTCTGACCGGCATTCGGGCCTTGGTCCGACGCACGGGTGCAGTACGCCGCGTAAAGCTCTTCGCGCAGGGCCCGGTCTTCGGCGTAGGTCATCACCGCGAAGTAGCTCGGGAATTCCAGAGTAATCAGGTAACCGTCGAGGTCTTTGGCGTTGGCTGCTGCAGCCATTTGCGCTTTGGCCGAGTCGGTCAAGCCGGCGAGGGCTGCTTCGTCGGTGACGTGTTTGGTCCAGGCCTGAGTCGCGTCGAGCAATTGGTTCGAAAAATGGCTGCCCAACTCGGACAACTTGGCCTGCACCTCGGCATACCGCAGCTGCTGTTCTGGCGGCAAATCGATACCCGACAAACGGAAATCGCGCAGCGAATGCTCAAGGATGGTCTTCTGCGCGACATCAAAGCCCGCCGCTTCAGGACCATTGGCCAACGACTCAAAGGCCTGAAACAATTCGCGGTTCTGGCCCATCTCGGTGGAATAGGCGCTCAATGCGGGCAGGCAAGACTCGTAAGCCTCGCGCAATTGGGCGCTGTTGCACACGGCATTGAGGTGGCTGACCGGGCTCCAGGCGGCGCCCAGACGGTCGTTGAGTTCGTCCATCGCCAGAATCAGCCCAGCCCAGGTCGGCTGTTTAGCTTGGGTGACGAGGAGCTCGGCAATCGCACTACGGTTGTCGGCAAGAATCTGATCAATCGCCGGTTTGACGTGCTCGGCACGAATCGCGGAGAACGGTGGCAGGTCATACGGTTGCAAAAGAGGGTTGTTCGCGCTCACGGTTAAGCACCTTGGCTTGAGGAAACATGGGCCCATCTTAATTACAATCGACGCCGACCGCAGCACTCAGACCCATCTATCACTCCTAAAGAAGGAAGCTATCGTGACTATTCGACCGTTTCAGGGCCACGCGCCGGCGCTTGCCGAACGTGCATTTGTCGACCGATCCGCCGTCGTGATAGGTGATGTCGAGATTGGCGCTGACAGCTCGGTCTGGCCGCTGACGGTGATTCGCGGTGACATGCACCGCATCCGCATCGGGGCGCGCACCAGTGTTCAAGACGGCTGCGTGCTGCACATTACCCACGCAGGTCCCTTCAACCCGGACGGCTTTCCATTGCTGATTGGCGACGAAGTGACCATCGCCCACAAGGTCATGCTGCACGGCTGCACAGTCGGTAATCGCATTTTGATTGGTATGGGCAGCATCGTGATGGACGGCGCGGTGGTTGAGGACGACGTGATCATCGGCGCAGGCAGCCTGGTGCCGCCGGGCAAGCGATTGGCCAGTGGTTTTTTGTACGTTGGCAGTCCGGTCAAACAGGTTCGCGCACTGACCGAAAAAGAACGTGCGTTCTTTAGTTACAGCGCTGGCAACTACGTGAAGCTCAAGGATCAACACTTGGCCGAAGGCTATGACCAGCCGAGTTAACATTCCGTACAGGCTACTTTTAGGATTTCCATGCACTACCAAACTATTTTGTTCGACCTCGACGGCACCTTGACCGACCCACGCTTGGGTATTACCCGCTCGATCCAGTTTGCTTTGGGCCGCCTGGGCATAGACGAACCTGACCTGAGCAAGCTTGAGCACTTCATCGGACCGCCGTTGTTGCAAGCGTTCATGCAGTTTTACGGGTTCGATGAGGCAAAGGCCTGGGAGGCGGTGGGGTTTTATCGCGAGCGGTTCAGGGTCACCGGGCTGTATGAGAATCGGGTGTTTGATGGCGTGGTGGAGCTGCTGGAAACCCTCGCCAGTCAAGATCGGCAGCTGTACATAGCGACCTCAAAACCGTCGGAGTTTGCCAGGGAAATCGCCCGGCATTTTGACTTCGCCAAACACTTCAAGGTGATTTACGGCAGCGAGTTCGACGGTACGCGTACTGACAAGGTTGAACTGATCGGTTATTTGATGAGCGAAGAACGGCTCGATCCCAAACAGACGTTGATGATTGGTGACCGTAAACACGATTTGATCGGCGGTAAACGTAATGGTTTGGATGTGGCGGCGGTGGGGTATGGGTTTGGCAGTCATGAAGAATTGACTGCGGAGCTACCGACGTACCACTTTGCGACGTTAGCGGAGTTGCACCGGGCATTTCTGTAGGAGCCTACTGGTTGGCAAGACTGAAATTGCCTCGCCAACAAGTTGGCTACAGAGGATTGCGAAAGCGTTCATGAGCGACCCATCAATTTCCGCAACGCCGCTTTACGCTGTTCTATCGGTAAACCCCCTAGCCTTTCGACCTCGCGGTAAAACGCTGGCCAATCACCGTTGACCTGCTTGTACAGCGCGGCAAAGGCGGGTACCCACTGGTCATACAATCCAAAGGGCAGCAGTTTGGCGTTGTTCATGGGCGCGTTGATCCAAGGGTCATAGCGGTGATCGCCGGCCCATTGACTGTCGCGCATCTGCCGATAGTCACTGCGCAGCCGTTCGAACTCCGCCGCTTTACGCTCGCGCATCACCTCGGCCAGCAACGGCTGGGCGTAGAGCTTTTTCAAGCGTTCCCGTGCGCCTAGAACCAGTTGGGTAAATTGCTCACGTTGCTCCGAGTCCGACTGTTTTTCCGGAGGCAGACCACGCGCCACGCGCCATTGGCGGCCACCTTCCTGCTCGACGAAGTTAGCGTAAGACTCGTTAAATTCAGAATCGTCCTTCACGTAAAACAGCTGATGCGCCAGCTCATGAAAGATCAGAGCTGCCAGTCGCTCATCACCCCAATGCAACATCGAACTGATGATCGGGTCGTCGAACCAGCCCAGCGTCGAGTAGGTTTCAACGCCGCTCATATAGACGTCTTTCCCTGCCAGCCGCTGCACCGCCGCCTCGCCCCGAGCGTCGTCAGGATTGTAATAGCCTCGATACGCCACGCAGCCCGCAATGGGGAAACACTGGCTCACCGCCTCCAGGGAAAACTCATCGGTGGCGAACACGTTCCACACCACGTAAGGCCGCCCGATATCCACATACAGCCGATAACTGCGGTTATCCGGTAGATGCAGCTGACGGCTGGCAAACACCCGCGCCTGTTGCGATTTGATCAAATGTTCGCGTAGCGTCGGGTCGCTGTGAGGATCGGCAATAATCGTCGCCACCGGTTCCCGCTCATGGAGCAAACGCAGCTGCCCGCTGGCCAGTTGACCGTAGTAATCAAGACTCACGCAGCCGCCGAGGAGCAACACAGCGAGCAGCGCAATGCCACGGCAAAGAAACAGCGGGACGTGTCGAATCATGCCTGGGCCTTAATGTCTTAATTGAACCAGCGTTATGCCGGACAGCGCACCCCGGACGCAACTATCATCGACACCTGTTCGATACGGAGCCTCTCATGCGTCAGCCATTATTGATTACTCTGTTGTTAGCCCTCTCTGGCTGCGCAATTCCGCCCGTGCCACCGGTCGATGCGCAACAGGCGTGGGTCGAGATGTTCACCTACACCGGCAATCTGGTGATGGCTGACAAGCTCGACGGCAAGCGTTGGGGGGATGGTCGTTACTTTCAGGTGCAGCCTGGCAGTCATGAATTGCAGGTGCGATTTGATTATGAAGCCAGCGGCGTTGGGTTCAGCGGTTTTGACGACGTAGCGGACCGCACCTGTTACATCGTCTTGCACTACGACCACTTTGCGCCAGGGCAACGTTATCGCTTCGAGGCACGTAATGCAGGCATCACCGTCAGTGGCCGTCTGTATGACGCGCAACACCAAACCGTGGCCCAAGATCGCGAAGTGACTTGTCTTTGATTACTTGTCGTTGCGCTGATAAATAATTTTTCGGCTACCGTTTTCGCAGGTGCCGACAACCATGTTTTGGTCGTGGACTTCCTCATTGGAGACAATTTCCAGCGTGTAGGAAGTTATGTTTTTGGCTTGAATCTGAGCTTCAATTTCATCCTTGAGTTCGTCGCACGGCTTGGGTGCCGCCATGGCAGTTGCGGCAGATGACGTGCAGATAATAGCTAAAACGATGCGTTTCATAGTCGACTCCTTCGATTTAACGCCCAGAGTACTGCGTTATCGCCCCATGGAAAGCGTGAAGTCGAATCAAGACCCCGCGCAGACGGCTGCGCGAGGTCGGGCATCCATCGGTTAGCTAACCAACGTTGCATCCAGCGTAATAGTCGCATTCAACACTTTGGAGACCGGGCAGCCTTCTTTGGCTTTCTTGGTCAGCTCGTCGAACTGCGCTTGAGTGGCGTTGGGGATTTTCGCCTTCAGGGTCAGGTGTATCGCGGTGATATCAAAGCCGCCTGCGGATTGCTCCAGGGTCACCGCAGCTTCGGTGTCGATGCTGTCGGCTTTCAGGCCAGCGCCTTCCAGAATCATCGACAGCGCCATAGAGAAGCAGCCGGCATGCGCCGCGCCAATCAGTTCTTCGGGGTTGGTGCCCTTGCCGCCTTCAAATCGGGCTTTGAAGCCGTAAGGTGCTTTGTTCAGTACGTTTGTTTCGGTGGAGATGCTGCCAATACCGCTTTTCAGATCGCCTTCCCAGTGGGCCGATGCTTTTTTAACGATGCTCATGGTTTCTCCTCATGAATGTCATGAACGCGTGCGAGACGGTTCGCACAGTGACTAGAGTTCTGAGGAGTGTAGGCTTTACAAAGTTCAACTGAAGGACAAGTCCTACTGTTTTAGTAGGATATCTATACGCCAGCTATTGAAACAAAAAAATACGCCCATATTTTCATACAGGTTATGGTGGGCTCTGATCGCCCTTGGACGTCATGGGCCAAACCTGCACGGCACACTCCAGAGGCTATTAGGGCTTATGAAACGTTTAGCAGATGTCAAAATCTCTACCCTCGACTTGGTGCCAGTGCGCCAGGACGCTGGCCCAGCGCAGTCGCTGCGCAATTCACTGGATTTGGCACAGCATGTCGAGAAGCTCGGCTATAACCGTTTTTGGGTAGCTGAGCACCACAACATGGACGGCATCGCCAGCTCCGCGACCTCAGTACTCATCGGCTATTTGGCCGGCGGCACTTCGACCATCCGCGTCGGCGCTGGGGGCGTCATGTTGCCCAATCACGCACCGCTGGTGATCGCAGAACAATTCGGCACCCTTGCCAGCTTGTATCCCGGTCGTATCGATTTAGGACTGGGCCGCGCGCCAGGTTCGGATCAAATGACCGCTCGCGCCTTGCGCCGCGAACGCTCTGGCAGCGCAGACGACTTCCCGGAAGACGTGACTGAATTGCTGCGTTATCTCGGTCCGCGTACACCGGATCAACGGGTCATCGCGGTGCCGGGTACTGGCACCAACGTGCCAGTCTGGTTGTTGGGTTCGAGCTTGTTCAGCGCACAACTGGCCGGCGAGCGCGGTTTGCCTTACGCCTTTGCATCGCATTTCGCACCGCGCTATATGCACGAAGCGATTCGGGTCTACCGCGCCCATTTCAAGCCGTCGATCTACTTGGACGAACCCTACGTGATGCTGGGCGTACCGTTGGTGGCCGCTGATACTGACGAGCACGCTGACTACTTGGCGACCTCGCTGTATCAGCGGATTCTTTCGCTGATGCGCGGCCAAAGCCTGGTTCAAAAAGCACCGGTGAAAAGTATGGAAGGCCTGTGGTTGCCCCACGAACGTGAAGCCGTGGCGGATTTTCTCGGGTTGGCGATGGTCGGCAGCGCATTGAAAATCCGCGCCAAGCTTGAAGTGTTGGTCGAACAGACCCAGGCCGATGAACTGATCTTTACCTGCGACATGTACGAACACGCCGATCGATTGCGTTCGTACGAGATTTTGGCGCAGACGGTACTTGGCTAACCGCTGCAAACCCCGTGGGACCGAATTCATTCGCGAATGCCGTAACGCGGTGTATCTGAAAAAAACCGCGCCGCCTGCTTCCCGAATGAATTCGGTCCCACAGATGTCCTTGTTTGTACATTTGGAGGAGCTGCCGAAGTCGCTGTGGGAGTTCGCTTGCCAACGAAAGCGTCAATGCAGGCAATCCAGGTTTCAAGTCGATATCAGCGGCGTGACTACGGGCCTCTTCGCAGGCAAGCCTACTCCCACAGTATCGGCTTCGCAGCTTCTACAGCTACACGGTGTTTGCTGCGACAACGCGTTGACGGACCACCTCAGGGCATGAATAAATTCGGTCCAACAGCCTGCACAGACCCATGAAAGTCCAAAAATATGTATAAAAAAACCGACGCCCTGGGCGTCGGTTTTTGTTAAGCCTTAAACATCAGCCGCGCTTGTACACAATTTCCTTGCTGCCCGCGTCACAGGTGCCCACGACTTTCGCATCCGTCGAGCTGCCTTTCGCAACGACATCCAGGCTGTAGGCAGAGGCGCCTTTAGCTTTGATTTTCGTGTCGATTTCCGACTTCAAATCATCGCAAGACTTACCAGCGGCCATCGCGGTGCCCGCAATGCTCAACAACGCTATCGCCAATACAAACTTCTTCATCGGTCACACTCCCTCGTTAGGTTAACCAGGTTGGAACGCAACCCAATTCATTAACCACGCCAACGATTTCGCGACAGCGGGTTCACTGTTTGTAGCGGAAATTATGGCAATCGGCCAGTGCAAAAGTTCAGTGCGATCAGCTATTGGCGATCCGGAAGCCTACATTGAGGGTGACTTGGTAGTGCGCGACCTTGCCACTTTCAATGTGGCCGCGAGTCTCCAAGACTTCGAACCACTCCAGGTGCTTGATGCTCTTGGCAGCTTCCGCGATGGCGTTGTCGATCGCGTCTTCGATGGTGGTGGACGACGAGCCAACCAGCTCTACTTTTTTGTACGTGTGGTGATCACTCATGGCAGTTCTCCCAAAGATGTCGTTAAGAGCGTAGCAGCGAATTCGCTCCTCACTCTGTGGGCAAAAACTTTTGAAAAGTTCAGGCGCCACCGCACTTTCCTGCAACCTCGGAGTCGGAAACAACACACGCCACTCATCACTGCAGGAGAGCCACCATGGCTAACACTTCTCTACGTAAAGCCTCGTTGCAAAGCATGGAAGCCGAGATCGAAAGCCTTCTCAAATCCCTTGAGAACCTTAAATCCGACGCCTCGGACGAGTCGCGCAAAACCCTGAAAAACCTCAAAGCCAACGCTGAAAGTGCGCTGAGTCACTCACGCAGCTTGCTCAGCGATGTGTACGCCGAGGTCAAAGACAAAACCCGCGAAACCAGCCTTGCGACTCGGGATTACGCGCAAGAACACCCATGGACAACTGCGGGCGTGGCGGTGGGTGCAATCGGCCTGCTGGCCGCCTACCTGTTGTTCAGACGCGACTGATTCAGCCTCTGACTCCTCGCTCAAGCTCGGCTTTTAGCCACTGCGCCAATTGCTGAGCGCGCCCATCGGCGGCGCGTTTCGGAACCCACAACGCCAGTCGCGCCGGTGTTTCACTGAAACCCCAGGGTGCGGCCAGGCGTCCGGCACGCAAGTCATCCGCCACCAGTGGTTCCGGCGCAATCGCGATACCTAACCCCGCGACGGCCGCCTCCAGCAAATAATACAAATGCTCGAAACCCTGACCGTAGTGCAGCGCGTCCGGCTCGATACCGTTTTGCTGCGCCCACATCGGCCAGGCTTGTAGCCGTGAAGTGGTTTGCAGTAGCGCTTGGTGTGTCAATGCGTGCGCCGGCGCATGACGCAGCTGTTCGAAATGGGCGAAACGTGGACTCATCACCGGGCCAATCCGCTCACTGGCCAGCTCGTACACCTGCATGTCCGACGGCCATGGCGGCTCGGCAAAAATCAGCAACGCATCCAGGCCGGGACGACGAGGATCAAGATCACCTTCACCCGCCGACAGATGCAGACGTAAATCTGGTAGCTCTGCGTTCAGCCGCCCAAGACGCGGGATAAACCAGCGCGCCAGCAGACTTCCTGAACAGCCCAGAACAAACGGTGCGTCGGCGCTGCTCTGGGTTAATTCAGCACAGACCGTGCGCAAGCGCTCGAAGGCGTCAGCGCTGGCATCGCGTAGTCGAATACCTGCATCTGTGAGTTTAAGGCCGCGTCCGTCTTTTACAAACAGCGCAAGGCCCAAGTGTTCTTCCAGCACTTTAAGCTGCCGACTGACGGCGCCGTGGGTTACGTGCAACTGCTCGGCGGCCTGACTGACGCTGTTCAAGCGGGCAGCCGCTTCAAAGGCACGTAAGGCATTGAGAGGAGGGAGGTCGTGGCTCATGGTATCTGTGAGTTTTCCTGACAGGTTGCGTCGATCTTATCGGTTTTCATCGGGGATGGCGCTGGTTAAAGTAGCGGCATTGCCTCAACGGCTAATCCTTTTCGATACATCACCTGGAGGTCCCATGACCCAGACCAATTTCCGCAAAGGCGCAGATGCCAACGGCCTGTTCGGCTCATTTGGTGGCCGCTACGTGGCTGAAACCCTGATGCCGCTGGTGCTCGACCTGGACCGCGAATACGAAGCGGCCAAGGTCGATCCTGAGTTTCTTGAGCAACTTGCCTATTTCCAGCGTGACTACGTGGGCCGTCCAAACCCGCTATATTTCGCCGAACGCCTGACCGAATACTGCGGCGGCGCGAAGATCTACTTCAAGCGCGAAGAGCTGAATCACACCGGCGCGCACAAGATTAACAACTGCATTGGCCAGGTGTTGCTGGCCAAGCGCATGGGTAAAAAACGCATAATCGCTGAAACTGGCGCGGGCATGCACGGTGTGGCCACTGCCACCGTCGCCGCCCGCTTCGGCTTGCCTTGCGTGATCTACATGGGCGCTACTGACATCGAACGCCAACAGGCCAACGTATTCCGTATGCGGCTGCTGGGCGCTGAAATCGTGCCGGTCATTTCCGGTACCGGCACGCTGAAAGATGCGATGAACGAAGCGTTGCGCGACTGGGTCACCAACGTCGACGACACCTTCTACATGATCGGTACCGTGGCTGGCCCACACCCGTATCCGTCCATGGTCCGCGACTTCCAATCGATCATCGGCAAAGAAACCAAAGAACAGCTGCAAGAAAAAGAAGGTCGTCTGCCGGACAGCCTGATTGCTTGCGTCGGTGGCGGCTCCAACGCCATGGGCCTGTTCCACCCGTTCCTCGATGACGCCAGCGTCGAAATCATCGGCGTTGAAGCCGGTGGTCACGGTGTTCATACCGACAAGCACGCCGCCAGCCTGAACGGCGGTGTTCCAGGTGTCCTGCACGGCAACCGTACCTACCTGCTGCAAGATGCCGACGGCCAGATCACTGACGCCCACTCGATTTCTGCTGGCCTCGACTACCCAGGCATTGGCCCGGAACACGCTTACCTGCACGAAATGAAGCGCGTCGAGTACGTCAGCATCACCGATGAAGAAGCCCTCGAAGCCTTCCACCATTGCTGCCTGCTGGAAGGCATCATCCCGGCGCTGGAAACCGCTCACGCCTTGGCTGAAGCCATGAAACGCGCCACCAACTTGCGCGATGACCACTTGATGGTGGTTTGCCTTTCCGGCCGTGGCGACAAAGACATGCAAACCGTGATGAGCCACATGGCCGCCGCCGACAAGACTCAGGAGCAACTGGTATGAGCCGTCTCGAACAACGTTTCGCCGAGCTGAAAACCGAAGGCCGCGCGGCACTGGTGACCTTCATCACCGCTGGCGATCCGGGCTATGACACCTCCCTGGCGATCCTCAAGGGCTTGCCGGCGGCCGGTGCTGACGTAATCGAGCTGGGCATGCCGTTCACTGATCCCATGGCCGACGGCGTGGCGATTCAGTTGGCAACGCTGCGCGCCTTGGACGCCGGACAAACCCTGGCAAAAACCTTGAACATGGTTCGCGAGTTTCGGGTCGACAACCAAAGCACGCCGATTGTGTTGATGGGTTACTACAACCCGATTCATCGCTTTGGCGTCGATGCGTTCGTTGCTGAAGCTAAGTCGGTTGGCGTGGACGGTTTGATCATCGTTGACCTGCCGCCAGAACATGACGCTGAACTGGCAACACCTGCCCAAGCTGCCGGTATCGACTTCATCCGCTTGACCACGCCAACCACCGACGACGGGCGCTTGCCAACGGTCCTGGAGCGCAGTTCGGGCTTCGTTTATTACGTGTCGGTTGCCGGTGTGACCGGTGCTGGCTCAGCGACTTCAGATCAGGTCAAAAACGCCATCGAGCGCTTGCGTCGTCACACCGACCTGCCAATCAGCGTTGGTTTTGGCATTCGTACTCCAGAGCAAGCAGCGGCAATTGCCAGGCTGGCAGATGGCGTCGTGGTGGGTTCGGCGCTGGTGGATAAGATCGCCACTGCCCACTCGCCAAGCCAAGCCATCGACGATGTGCTGAGCCTCTGTTCAGCGTTGGCCGACGGCGTTCGCAACGCCCGTGTCAGTAAAGGGTAAAGATTGCTTTAGCGAGGAATTTAAACCTCAGCAGATACACTAAGTTACAAGCAAAAGGGGTTCTTGGCCGACGGCTTAGAGCCCCTTTTTTGCTGACCGAATTCCGAGGATTAAGAAATGAAACTGCCAACCCGTTTAGTTGCAGGCTTGGGGATCATGATGATCATTAGTGCCAGTCCGTTGTTGCACGCCGATGACCGTGACCAGGGCCATGGCGGCGAATATCACCAAGGCGACGATCATGGTCATAACGATAATCATGACAATCATGACAATCACGATAACCGCGGTCCAGGGGGGCGCCCGCCGCAGAACTTCGACCATGAGCGCCAGACCTTCCATGATCGCCACGAGTACTTCACCCGTGGCCGTGACTTACCGCCTAACTATCACCTCGAACGTGGCCGCCCACTGCCACGCGGCTACGGCGACCGGATGGACCCTCGCGCACTTGAACAACTGCCGCGTTATGACGGCTACGAATGGCGCCGTGTAGGACCGGACGTGGTCCTGGTCGCAATTACTACAGGTGTTATCTACACCATTTTGGATAACGTGCTGAACTGATACCGGTCCTGCAGACACACTGTGGGAGCGAATTTATTCGCCAATGGCTTGATGCGATGTGCCTGATACACCGCATTGCGAATTAATTCGGTCCCACAGGTTCCGGCGTTACATGTCTTAACGCTTAAAAATCGACACATCCAATTCCCGCACGGCCCCCATCCAGATCGCATGCGCCGTGTGATCCGCCAAATCATTGCCCGTCAGCGGGTGCATCAGCACCACCAAGCCTTTACGATTCAGCGCCAGCCAGAGCGTCACGTCTGCCAACTGGGCATGCTCGAACGCCAGTTGACAACTCCACTCCGGGTGCGGGCCAACCGGTTTTTCATGTACCCGTCCCATTTTCAGCCCGAAACGCTCGGTGGCTTCCTCGCATAACGCGCGTGCCTGGCTGAGGGTGTCTGCGTTGAAATAAACGTGGGCGTGATAGCCCTGAATTTCCTGCATTGCTTGTCTCTCCAAAATGGTTCAAACCACTGTAGGAGCTAACTTGTTCGCGAGGCGCTAGATTTGATTCACGCGATTCACCGCTCGCCAACACGTTAGCTCCTACAGAGAGAATTGTGTTCACACCGCTATCGACGGCAGCGGTCTACCCACCAATAAATCCCCGCTTTGCGACTGTTCGGTGGCGAGCCAATCGACAAACTGCTGAACCAGTTGCACCCGGCGCTTGCGTTGCGGGAGAACCACGTAATAACCACAGGAAGAAATCGCGGTAGCGGCGATGGGCCGGCAGAGGAGGTTTTGCTCCAGCAGCGCATCGACCAGATGCCGCCAGCCGATGGCAACCCCCTGACCGGCAATCGCGGCCTGAATCAGCAGCGTGTAGTTATCGAAGCGCAGTTGGCCCGGCGCCGGAGCTTGTCGGAGATCGAGTGCCCGAAATACGCCGCTCCAGTCGAACCAGTTGCTGCTGCCCTCACCGCGCAGGTGCAGCAACGGAAGATCCAGCAGGACGTTGGTCGGCAGCGGTAAAGTCTTGCCTGCCAACAGTTGCGGGCTGCACACGGGGAACACCTCTTCGCTGAACAACCAGCGGCTCTCACCCTGTTTGAAACGCCCATCTCCAAACAGTACCGCGACATCGACATCAGCCCGCAGCATGTTATGGCTGCGCTCACTGGTAACCAAACTGACGTCCACGTCTGGGTTGGCTTTGTGGAAACGGTGCAAGCGCGGCATCAGCCAGTACGCGGCAAACGCAAAGTCGGTGGCCACCTGTAACACCTCGTGCTGACGTTGCGCCGTTACCGCATTCAATCCGCCGTCAATAGACTGCAAACCCGACTGCACATAGCTGAACAACACCTCGCCTGCTTCTGTCAGCTCGATGCCCCGGTAAATGCGGTCAAACAGTCGCGTCGCCAATTGCTCTTCAAGGCGCTTGATCTGCTGGCTTACTGCAGGCTGTGTCGTGCCAAGCTCCACCGCCGCAGCGGTAAAGCTGCGATGTCTGGCGGCGGCTTCAAACGCCCGCATCAAATCCAATGACAAACCGCCAAGGGCTTCATACATAAGCTGAACTTATCCTAGGTATTGTCTGGCATGGGCTTTACCGCTAAACCCATGGGTCGCATTCTCAGGCACAGCACTCTCGCATAAATCTTCACAATGGAATGCCGCGAATACATGAAGCGCAAGAACATTCTTTTTATCATGGCCGATCAAATGGCCGCGCCGATGTTGCCGTTTTACGCCTCATCTCCAGTCAAAATGCCCAATTTGAGCCGCCTCGCCGCTGAAGGCGTGGTGTTCGATGCCGCCTACTGCAACAGCCCGCTGTGCGCCCCATCGCGTTTTACCTTGGTCAGTGGTCAACTGCCGAGCAAGATCGGCGCCTACGACAACGCGGCTGATTTCCCCGCTGACATACCGACCTACGCCCACTACTTGCGGCGCCTGGGCTACAAAACCGCACTGTCCGGCAAGATGCACTTTTGCGGCCCGGACCAGTTGCACGGCTACGAAGAACGCCTCACCAGTGACATCTACCCTGCCGACTACGGTTGGGCGGTCAATTGGGATGAGCCGGATGTTCGACCAAGCTGGTACCACAACATGGCGTCCGTGTTGCAAGCCGGGCCGTGTGTGCGCACCAATCAGTTGGATTTCGACGAAGAAGTGGTGTTCAAGGCCCAACAGTATTTGTTCGATTACATTCGTGAAGACGGTGATGCACCGTTTTGCCTGACGGTGTCCATGACTCACCCGCACGACCCGTACACCATCCCGAAACCGTTCTGGGATTTGTACACCAACGAAGAAATCCCGATGCCACCCGCCCACGCCGACCAGGCCGCGCTGGACCCGCATTCGCAACGATTGCTCAAGGTTTATGACCTGTGGGACAAGCCGATGCCTGTGGATAAGATTCGCGATGCCCGCCGTGCGTACTTCGGCGCGTGCAGTTACATCGACAGCAATGTTGGCAAGCTGCTGCAAACCCTCGAAGACGCCGGGCTGGCCGACGACACGATCATCGTGTTCTCGGGTGATCACGGCGACATGCTGGGCGAACGCGGCCTCTGGTACAAAATGCATTGGTTCGAGATGGCCGCACGTGTGCCGTTGCTGGTCTACGCTCCAGGCCAATTCAAGGCCGGGCGCGTTGGCGCAGCCGTGTCCACCGCCGACCTGCTGCCAACCTTCGTGGCCTTGGCCGGCGGCGAGTTAGACCCCGGTTTACCGCTTGATGGTCGTTCGCTTTTACCGCATTTGAACGGCGAAGCCGGGCACGACGAGGTCTTCGGCGAATACATGGCAGAAGGTACGACCAGCCCGCTGATGATGATTCGGCGCGGCGCGTTTAAATTCATCTATTCAGAGCAAGACCCGTGCATGTTGTTCGATGTGCATAACGATCCGAAGGAACTGGAAGAACTGAGTCAATCGGCCGTTCATCAACAGCTGTTCTCTGCGTTTCTGGCCGAGGCACGGGCTAAGTGGAATATACCGGCGATACACCACCAGGTGCTCGCCAGCCAACGTCGCCGGCGTTTTGTCGCCGAATCGTTGGCAATCGGCAAGCTGAAGAGTTGGGATCACCAGCCGCTGGTAGACGCCAGTCAGCAATACATGCGCAACCATATCGACCTTGACGATTTGGAGCGCAAGGCACGTTATCCACAACCTTAACCCTGCCAAAATCAAAAAAACCAAAAAGGGGCACAACCGTATGAAGTTATCCACAACACTGGCAGTCGGTTTTATTGCGTTGACCAGCGTTTCGGCTTTCGCCGCCGATCAGAACTGCAGCACGGTTAAAATGGCCGATCCAGGCTGGAGCGACATTGCTGCGACCAACGCGATTACGGGCTTTTTGCTGGATGGCATGGGTTACAAAGCCAAGGTCGACACATTGGCCGTTCCGATCGCCTACGGTGGCCTCAAGGACGGGCAAGTGGATGTTTTCTTGGGTAACTGGATGCCGGCCCAGCAGGGTTTTTACGACAAATTCGTCGCCACGGGCGATGTAACGCAACTGGCCAAGAACCTTGATGGCACCGAGTTCACCCTCGCCGTGCCGGATTACGTCTGGGACGCGGGCGTGCATAACTTTGCCGACCTAAATAAATACGCCGATAAATTCGGCAAGAAGATCTACGGCATCGGCTCCGGCGCACCGGCGAATATTTCGCTGGCGACCATCATCAAGAAAAACGAATTCGACCTGGGTCAGTGGAAACTGGTTGAGTCCAGCGAACAGGCGATGCTGGCCGAAGTCGCTCGCAACGTGAAGAAAAACACCTTCGTGGTGTTCCTTGGCTGGACTCCGCACCCAATGAACGTGCAGATGAAAATGCACTACCTAAAAGGCGGTGAGGCGTACTTCGGCGACACCGGCAGTGTGTTCACCCTCACGCGCAAAGGCTACACCGACGCATGCCCGAACGTGGGCAAGCTGCTGACCAACCTGAGCTTCACCCAGGAAATGGAAAACAGCATCATGTCTGAGGTGGTGAACAAGAAAATCACCAACGCAGAAGCGGCTAAAGCCTGGATCAAGGCCAACCCGGCAGTCTTGGACAAATGGCTCGACGGCGTGAAAACCATCGATCAGAAAGACGCGTTGACTGCGGTAAAAGCAACGTTGTAATGGCAAAGCTTCGCAGGCAAGCCTGCTCCCACAGGTAGGGCGGTGTGCCCCCTATCAGGCAGGAGCGCGCTTGCCCGCGATTGACTGCGAAGCAGTCACCAACACACCGTAACCTTGCATCGTAACGGCTTAAACCCCACCCTCACACTTTTGCAAAACCACTGAGAGATTCATGGGTTGGTTCAACCGCCACACACTTTTTCCATTTCTAGATTGGCTCCCTCGACAAACCCGCGCCAGCGTTGGTAACGACGCGCTCGTGGGTTTGAGTGGGGCCATTCTGGCGCTGCCGCAATCCATCGCGTATGCCTTGATCGCAGGATTACCGCCTGAGTACGGCTTGTACGCGGCCATTGTTCCCGTGTTGATCGCCTGTTTGTGGGGCTCATCGTTCCATCTGATTTGCGGGCCCACGGCCGCGATTTCTATCGTGCTCTACGCGAGCATCAGCCCGTTGGCGGTGCCCGGCAGTAACGATTACGTCACCCTGATTCTGCTGCTGACGTTCATCGGCGGGCTGTTTCAATGGCTACTGGGGTTACTCCGTTTTGGGGCGCTAGTGAACTTCGTTTCCCACTCGGTGATTCTGGGATTTACCCTGGGCGCCGCCGTGGTAATCGCCTTGGGCCAGTTGCCAAGTTTCCTTGGGCTGGAGGTGAGTAGCCAATCCACCGCGCTGAAAAGCATCTCTGCCTTGCTTGAGCACCGGGGGGAGGTTGACTCGTCATCACTGATCCTTGGCGCCTTGACCCTGGTCGTCGGCGCAACCTTGAAATACTTTCTGCCACGCTGGCCGACCCTGTTGATAACTTTGCTAGGCGCAGGTTCGCTGGTCTGGCTATGGCCGGAGAAGTTCGGTCACGTGCAACTGGTTCGCGCGTTCGTCGGGCATCTGCCGCCGTTCAGTGCGCTGCCGCTGGACCCTGAATTAATTCTGAAACTGCTACCCAGCGCAGTCGCCGTGGGCATGCTCGGGCTGGTGACCAGCCTGTCGATTGCCCGCTCGTTGTCGGCGCGTTCGCAACAATTGCTCGATGCCAATCAGGAAGTCCGCGCCCAAGGCCTGTCGAATATGATTGGCTCGCTGTTTTCCGGCTATCTGTCCGCAGGCTCGTTCACCCGCGCGGCGTTGAGTTATGACGCCGGGGCCCGCTCGCCATTGGCCGGGGTGTTTTCTGCGCTATGGGTGGCATTGTTCGCGGTGTGTGGCGCGTCGCTGATCGCCCACATCCCGATTCCGAGCATGGCCGCGTCGATCCTGTTGATCTGCTGGGGCTTGGTGGACCGTCGCGGTATTCGAGCACTGTTTCGTGTGAGCCGAGCGGAGTTTGTGGTGATGGCGCTGACGTGTCTGGCGACGCTGCTACTGGAGCTACAGACCGCGATTTATGCCGGTGTGCTGGTCTCGCTGTTTTTCTATCTCAAGCGCACGTCGCAGCCGCGAGTCCAGCAATGGCGCGACGGCGACGACGATATTTTTCGGGTAGGCGGTTCGATTTTCTTTGGCGCCAGCCACTATTTGCAGGTCCGTTTGCAAAGCAGCGAAGGCCTGCACGTGGTGATCGAAGCGCAGCAGATCAACTTCATCGATTACTCGGGCGTTGAAATGCTTCATCAGGAGGCCCGGCGTTTAAGGGGCCTGAACCGTAGCTTGACGCTGAAAAACGCCCGGCCGCAGGTGATCGAAGAGCTACGCAGGCTGGAAGGGGCCGATAAGTGCCCCATTCTGTTCGTCGATTAACGTCTTCGGCAGATCAAGCGTTGGCCAACTGGCGACGCAATTCAGCCAATACTGGCGCGGTATCTGGACGCACGCCGCGCCACAAATAGAATGCTTCGCCAGCCTGTTCGGCGAGCATGCCCAAACCGTCTAACACGTGCGTCGCACCCTGTTCCGTGGCCCAGCGGCAGAATGGCGTAGGTTCTTTGCCGTACATCATGTCGTAGCAAACCGTATGGCCCGGCTGGATCAAGCTCGCGGCAATCGGTGGAACCTCGCCGGCAAGGCTGGCGGAGGTGGCGTTGATAATCACGTCAAACGACTCCTCCAGCCAATCAAAACCACTGGCAAACACCGGCCCTAAATCGGTGAACTCATGGGCAAGCTGCTCGGCCTTTTCAACGGTGCGGTTGGCGATCACCAGCACCGCTGGCTTCTCGGCCAACAGCGGCTCTAGCGCGCCCCGCACCGCACCGCCGGCACCGAGCAGCAGAATGCGTTTGCCGTTCAAGACCACGCCGGCATTCACGGTCAAATCCCGCACCAGCCCGGCACCATCAGTGTTATCGCCCAACAAACGACCGTCGGCACCTTTGCGTAACGTGTTCACGGCACCTGCGCGTTGGGCGCGTTCGGTCAAGCTGTCGGCGAAGCGAAAGGCCTGTTCCTTGAAGGGTACGGTGACGTTGGCGCCGCGTCCGTGTTCAAAGAATGTTTCCGCGAAACCAACGAAGTCGTCCAGCGGCGCCAGCAGGGTGCTGTAGTCCAGTTGCTCGCCGGTCTGCTCGGCAAACAAACGATGAATCAGCGGCGACTTGCTATGGCCGATGGGGTTACCGAAAACGACGTAATGGTCCATGGGACGGTTCCTGGTTCAATCGTGACAGATGACACCTATCTGGAGGAGCCAACTTGTTGGCGAGACGGCATCGCTGACAGACCGGTTAAACTTCGCCAACAAGTTTGGCTCCTACGGGGAGTGCGATCTTCTCACGCGATCTGTCAGGCCTGCGCCAACCAATCTCGGTCCTGCAAGAAATATTCAGTCAAGCGCGCTTCTGCGGTGCCTGGTTCAGCCTTCCAGTCGTAGCTCCAGCGAACTTGTGGCGGCAGCGACATAAGGATCGATTCGGTACGCCCCCCTGATTGCAAACCGAACAGCGTGCCCCGGTCGTAGACCAAGTTGAACTCCACATAACGCCCACGGCGGAATTCCTGAAACTCACGCTGTTTCTCTGTGTAGGCCATGTCTTTACGACGCTGAATGATAGGCAGATACGCGTCGATGTACGCATCGCCAATAGCGCGTATGAAAGCGAAGCTGGTGTCGAAGTCCCACTCGTTCAAGTCATCGAAAAACAGGCCGCCAATGCCGCGCGGCTCGTTCCGGTGCTTGATATGGAAATACGTGTCGCACCAGGCTTTGTAGCGCGGATAAACGTCGGACCCGAACGGTGCGCAGGCTTGTTCGGCAATGCGGTGCCAATGCACGCAGTCTTCTTCTACGGCGTAATACGGCGTCAGATCGAAGCCGCCACCAAACCACCAGACCGGTTCTTCGCCTTCTTTTTCAGCGATGAAAAATCGCACGTTAGCGTGGGACGTCGGTACATGGGGGTTGTGCGGGTGAATCACCAGCGACACGCCCAGCGCCTCAAACCCACGCCCAGCCAACTCAGGCCGATGGGCGCTGGCGGAGGGCGGTAAGCCAGTGCCAAAGACATGAGAAAAATTGACCCCACCTTTCTCGATTACGTCACCGTTTCCGATGACGCGAGTACGTCCACCTCCGCCTGCTGGCCGCTCCCAAGCGTCTTCGGCAAAGCGCGCGCTGCCATCTTCGCTTTCCAGCGCAGTGCAGATTCGGTCTTGCAGGTCGAACAGGTAAGCTTTTACAGCGTCGGTGCGGGTTGTCATCGGATCACCTTGAAACGTCGCTGGGCCATGAGGGTCAGCGGGGCTGGCAAATTGGCGCGTAGCATACCATTGGCCATACGGCTGACGCTGTTGACTGGGATCAAGGGATCGGGTCCGATAGCTACCTGCATTTCTTGTTTCAATTCATCACCGGAGAGAACAGATGGCAAAGCGTATCCAGTTCAGCACCATTGGCGGCCCCGAAGTGCTTGAGTACGTGGATTTCGAACCCGCCGAACCGGGTCCCCAGCAGGTCCGTGTGCGTACCAAGGCGATTGGCCTGAATTTCATCGACACGTATTTTCGCAGCGGTCTGTATCCAGCACCTTCGATGCCATCTGGTCTGGGCACTGAAGGTGCGGGCGTAGTGGAAGCGGTGGGCAGCGACGTCAACCAGTTCAAGGTTGGCGACCGTGTGGCTTACGGAAGTGGGCCCTTGGGCGCTTACAGCGAAGTGCATGTGCTTGCGGCCGCGAACCTGGTGAAACTGCCGGACTCGATCAGCTTCGAGCAAGCCGCAGCGGTGATGCTCAAGGGCCTCACCGTGCAGTATCTGTTTCACCAGACGTATGCACTCAAGAGCGGCGAAACCATTCTGTTTCATGCAGCCGCTGGCGGCGTAGGTTCGCTGGCGTGTCAGTGGGCCAAGGCCTTGGGCGTGAAGCTGATTGGTACGGTCAGTTCCGCTGAGAAAGCGGCGCATGCCAAAGCGTTGGGTGCCTGGGAAACCATCGATTACAGCAAAGAAGACGTGGTCAAGCGGGTTCTCGATTTGACTGACGGCAAGAAATGCCCGGTGGTGTACGACGGCGTCGGCCAGGATACCTGGCTGACGTCGTTGGACAGCCTGGCGCCGCGTGGCCTGTTGGTCAGTTTCGGTAATGCGTCCGGGCCAGTGGCGGGGGTCAATCTGGGGATTCTTGCGCAAAAAGGATCGCTGTACGTCACGCGCCCGACGCTGACGACCTATGCCAACAATGCGGAAAACCTGCAAACCATGGCCAATGACGTGTTCGCCCTACTGGCCGACGGCAAGCTCAAGGTAGATGACATTCAACGTTACGCATTGAAAGATGCCGCCAAGGCGCACATCGAACTGAGCGCCCGGCGCACCACCGGATCGACCATTTTGATTCCTTGATCGTACGACCTAGCCCGGGCGAACGATTTCGCCCGTCACCAGGTCACGAATCAGGCTCGGGTGCTTGCGACCGCCTAGTAGGCCGCCAAGCACCAGATCGATGTCACCGCGAAAATATTGCTCTACACGAAGGCGCGTCCGGGCAGCCGGTCGCCCAGCTGGATTGGCGGAAGTCGAAATCAATGGTCCGACCAACGCGCACAATTCGCGCACCTGCGGATGATCACTGACGCGCAATGCTACGGTGTCATGGAGGCCTGTGACCCATTCGGGAAGCAGGTCTTGATGCGGCACCAGCCACGTATTGGGGCCGGGCCAGGTCGCCGACATGCGGTCGAGCCACGTTTCCGGAAAGTCTTCGAGCAGAAAATCGAACTGGCGGATGTTGTCGGCCACCAGAATCAGGCCCTTTTCCACCGGCCGCGATTTGATCGCTAACAACCTATACACCGCGTCTTCATTCCACGGATCACAGCCCAAACCCCATACCGCTTCGGTCGGATAGGCGATTACCGCTCCAGCTCGAATTTCTCGTGCGGCTTGCTGCACACGCCAACTGCTGACCATTTGCGCTATCTCCGGTAACCACTGCGCGCAGTTTAACCTTAGCAGGCACGCGCAAACCATCGTCCCGCCTCAGCACTAATACGCCCTTCAAGCTCTAACTCGGTCAATGCAGCCAATACCTTCGGTAATGGCCAGCCAATCGAGAGCGCCAACGCCTCGCTGGTATGGGGTGCGGCATGCAGCAAGTCGAGCAAAGGATGACTGACGCGTTCGGGAGAAACGGCGGTGGGTGCGGGGAGGCAACGGCTAATGGTTTGCCAACCGCGCAGGGCTTCAAGGATGTGCTCGACGGTTTCCACCAACACTGCGCCGTCACGAATCAGTTGATGGCAACCGCGAGCGCCGGGGTGATGAATCGAGCCCGGAATGGCATACACCTCGCGCCCTTGCTCGGCGGCTAAACGCGCGGTTATCAACGATCCGCTGCGCACACTGGCCTCGACCACCAGCACCCCGACCGACAAACCGCTGATAATTCGATTGCGTCTCGGAAAGTTGCCGGGTTGCGGCCCAGCGTCCAGGGGAAACTCGGAAACCACCGCGCTGCCTTGCGCACACATGGTGGCGGCAAGCTGCCGATGGCGCTGTGGATAAAAATTTTCGATGCCCGTACCGAGCACGCCAATCGTTTGTCCACCAACGTCCAACGCGCCTTGGTGGGCGGCGCCGTCAATGCCCAGCGCCAAGCCGCTGGTAATGACAAAACCAGCTCCGGCCAAACTCCGCGCGAACGCGGTGGCGGTGTCCAGGCCCGGCTTGGAAGCACGCCGACTGCCCACCATACCCAGTTGCGGCCGTTCAAGAATTCGGGGGTCACCGGCCACGAACAGCAGCGGCGGCGCATCGGGAATTTCAGCCAGCAAAGCGGGGTAGTGAGGGTCGTCCCACATCAACAAATGCTGGGCGGGACGCTCAAGCCAAGCCATTGCAGCGCTGGCGCCATCTCGTACATTGGGACAACGGCGGGCTTCGGCGCAGGCGCTGGGGAAACCCAAAGCACGCCACGCACTGGCCGGCGCACTGATCGCCGCAGAGGCCGACCCAAAGGCGCTCATCAGGCGATGAAAGCGTTTGGGTCCGACCTCAGGCAGCCGGTGGATGCGCAGGCGCGCTTCGAGTTCAGCGGGTGGCACAGCAGCGGTATCGAACAACGGCATAGATCTTCCTTGATCTGTTGCGCTTCATTTTTGGAACGGACAACCTGTGGATAACTCTGTTAGTAACTATTTGATAAGTTCATGCTCTGTGGAAAAAACATGTCCTGATTCTGAAACATAGCTCTACGGGTTTCGCACCTTGTCCATGACCGTCAACGAGCGCGTGGCGTGGAGTACCAAACCATAGCTCAGCTTTTCATAAGTGCGAAAAACCATGAGTAACCCCGAGCGTTCGTCCGGGATTTTTATCCGTTCGCCGGACACGTCATCGCGCACTTGCTCGCCCGTTTTGTAGATCGCCAGCACGTTCCCTTCGACCAAACCATCGCGTCTACCTTTGTTTAACGTCACCACGTCGAACACACCAATCTGGGTCACCCCGCGTGGGACGTCAATGATCAAGCCGTCAATCTGGGTGTCTGGCGCACTTGGGAAGAAAGTTGAGTTGATCGGGCGTTCTTCGCTGGTGAACAGGCGGTCGGCCAGCCTTACTTCCTGAGTCGAACGCCGCAGTATCAGGGTTGCGACATCACCCTCATGGGCGACGACTTCACCGCTGCCAATGTTATCGGCGTTGATCCCGAGGACGGTCCCGGTAACAGGGTCGGTGTAGGTTTTACCTTGGCGGAAGATCCCATAGACCGTCTGCGCCGGGTCGAACTTGCCGCGGGCATAAACCCGATCGCCTACGCCGCTGAGGACGCTTTCTGCGTTACCGGCAACGATGTAAGGGGCGTTCTTAAAGGTAGCCGGATCGTCGACGATTCGGTTGCTCAACAAATAGCTGTTGATGGCGCCCAGAGGAATGCTCGGAATCGCTTCGGCCATCGGCGTTGTGCGCACGCGCGGCGACAGCTTGATGGTTGCGTGCGACTCACCGCGATTGACCACCAGACGCGGCTGGCCGCCGACGTAAATTAACGTCAACCTGTCGCCGGGGTAGATCAAATCAGGGTTGGCAATCTGTGGGTTTTGCTTCCAGATTTCCTTCCACTTCCAAGGCTCGCTAAGAAACTTCCCGGAAATGTCCCAAAGTGTGTCGCCTTTGGAGACCGTGTAATTCTCAGGGTGACCGTCCCGCAATTGCACTTGCGCCTGACAAAGGCCAGCGGAGGCCAACAGCAACAGGGCGAGTAGTGATTTCCTCATGCGGTGAATCCCTTTATCATGTGGCTTCCCGTGAAACAGTCAGAGTCCCAGAGGCTTGGGTTTTGCGAGATTGCCAGTTTCGACCTTTCGTCCGATGTCTGGCCGCCGACTTTCGACTTTACCCTACAAGTGCAGCTCTAACGTATATGGCTATTCTAAACATCCTCGAATTTCCCGATTCGCGCCTGCGCACCATCGCCAAACCCGTGGCTGAGGTCGACGACGGCATTCGCCAGTTGGTCGATGACATGTTCGAAACCATGTACGAAGCGCCCGGCATCGGATTGGCAGCGACTCAAGTCAACGTCCACAAACGCATCGTGGTCATGGACCTTAGCGAAGACCGCAGCGAACCACGGGTTTTTATTAATCCGCAGTTCGAAACCCTGACCGACGAGATGGAGCAGTATCAAGAAGGCTGCCTCTCGGTGCCAGGATTCTATGAAAACGTCGACCGTCCGAACAAGGTAAAAGTTACCGCCCTCGACCGCGACGGCAAGCCTTTCGAGCTAGTTGCCGAAGGTCTGCTGGCTGTGTGCGTTCAACACGAGTGCGATCACCTTAACGGCAAATTATTCGTCGATTACCTGTCAAACCTCAAGCGCGATCGAATCAAAAAGAAGTTGGAAAAACTGCACAAGCAGGCTTGATCCAACTTAACCCTATAGGGTCCGCATTTATTTAAGAGAAAACCATGACCGAGCCACTGCGCATCGTCTTCGCCGGCACTCCGGAATTTGCCGCCGAGCACCTCCAGGCTTTGCTCGACAGCCCCCATCAGGTAATCGCGGTTTATACCCAGCCTGATCGCCCGGCTGGCCGTGGTCAGAAACTGATGCCGAGCCCGGTCAAACAGCTCGCGGAGCAACACGGCATCGTCGTTCTGCAACCGCCGACGCTGCGCAATGCCCAGGCTCAGGCCGAAATGGCGGCACTCACACCTGATCTACTGGTGGTGGTCGCTTACGGACTGATCCTGCCGCAAACCGTGCTGGATATCCCGCGCCTGGGTTGCATCAACAGTCATGCGTCGCTACTGCCGCGTTGGCGTGGTGCTGCGCCGATTCAGCGCGCGGTCGAAGCCGGCGATGCCGAAAGCGGCGTGACGGTGATGCGTATGGAAGCGGGCCTGGATACCGGGCCGATGCTGCTAAAAGTCACCACCCCGATCACGACTGAAGACACTGGCGGCAGTCTGCATGACCGTCTTGCCACACTCGGCCCTCCGGCAGTGCTTCAAGCCATTACCGGTCTGGCCAATGGGACGTTGCTCGGCGAGGTTCAAGACGACGCGCTGGCGACTTACGCCCATAAGCTGAACAAAGACGAAGCGCGCATCGACTGGAGTCGTCCGGCCATCGAGCTTGAACGTCTGATTCGTGCCTTTAATCCATGGCCGGTCAGCCATAGCACCCTTAATGGCGAAGCACTGAAAGTGCTGGCCGCCAGCCTAGACGAAGGGCAGGGCATACCGGGGGAAATTCTGTCGACGAGTAAAGACGGTTTGATTGTGGCCTGTGGGCAAAACGCTTTGCGCCTGACGCGTTTGCAACTGCCGGGGGGTAAAGCGCTGAATTTCGCCGACCTGTTCAACAGCCGTCGTGAGAAATTCGCCGAAGGCATCGTCCTTGGCGCTGCGGTGGCCGCTCAATGAACCCGCGTCTCGCCGCCGCAAAAGCACTGGCTGTGGTCCTCAGCGGCAAAGCTTCACTGAACAGCTCGCTGCCGAAACAACTGGATAACGTTGAAGCCCGTGACCGTGGGTTAACCCAGGATCTGGCCTTCGGCACGGCGCGTTGGCAACCAAGGCTGTCTGCGTTGGCGGCAAAATTGCTGCAAAAACCGTTCAAAAGCGTCGATGCCGATGTGGAAGCGCTGCTGCTGGTGGGGCTCTATCAATTGCTCTACACGCGTATTCCACCCCATGCAGCCATTGGTGAAACCGTTGGCTGCGCCGACAAGCTGAAAAAGCCTTGGGCCAAAGCGCTTATTAACGCCGTACTGCGCCGCGCCCAACGGGAAAGCGAAGCGCTGTTCGTCGAACTGGAACACGACCCAGTGGTTCGCACCGCACACCCACGCTGGTTGCAAAAAGCGCTGAAGGCGTATTGGCCAGAACAGTGGGAAGCCATTTGCGCGGCCAACAATGCTCATCCGCCGATGATTCTGCGGGTCAACCGCCGTCACCACGGCCGTGACGCGTATCTGCAATTGTTGGGGGACGCGAGCATTGAAGCTCATGCCTGCGCGTTCAGCCAAGATGGCATCGTGCTAAGCGAGCCGTGCGATGTGCGTAACTTGCCGGGCTTTGCTGACGGCTGGATCAGCGTTCAGGACGAAGCGGCGCAGTTGGCGGCCGATCTGCTTGAGTTAGCCCCTGGCCAGCGGGTACTTGATGCTTGCTGCGCACCGGGCGGCAAGACCTGCCACCTGCTTGAAGTCCAGCCGCAATTGGCCGGCGTGGTCGCGGTGGACCTTGAAGCCAAGCGTCTGATACGGGTGAAGGAAAATCTTGAGCGTCTAGGCCTAAGCGCCGAATTGATTGCCGCAGATGCCCGCGAGACTCAGCAGTGGTGGGATGGCAAACCGTTCCAACGCATCCTGCTTGATGCGCCATGTTCTGCCACGGGAGTGATTCGTCGCCACCCCGATATCAAGCTCGCCCGTCAAGCTGATGACATCCCGGCACTCGCCACGCTACAAGGTGAGCTGCTCGATGCGTTGTGGCCGACCCTCGACGTCGGTGGCATTCTGCTCTACGCCACCTGTTCAACGTTGCCAATGGAAAACACTGAAGTGGTCGACGCGTTTCTTGCCCGGACATCGAGTGCACGGGAGTTGGACATCGCTGGGCAGCTCGGCCAACAACCACCCGGCTTGAAGCAGCCGCATGGTCGTCAGTTACTGCCACAAGAGGGTGGCCACGACGGGTTTTACTACGCCAAGTTGATCAAGATCGCAGCGGTTTAAATAATCCTTCTGTTGATCCACGGCCCGGCGGTTACCTTGTCTTTCAATACCAACGCTCTTCCCCTGCCGGACGCCTTCTGAAGCGCTTCATGGTCCACATGTACTGGCTCGGATAAGCTCGCACGTATTTCTCAACGACCTTGCTCATGGCCGCCACTGAGGTTGCCGTGTCAGTGCTGTACATCGCTTCCGGTGCGGCTTCCAAGACGACTTTGTAGCCGGAACCATCGGGCAGGCGCATGGCGTGCAGGAACACACCGACCGCTTTACCGCCGGCCAACATGTTCGGCACAAACTTGCTGGTTAACGCCTGAACCGCAAAAAACGGCACAAAGATCCCCGCAGACTCAGCCGGCTCCGGGTCAGCCGGAATACCCACCGAGCCGCCTTTGCGCACCTCTTTGATGACGCTCAGAATTCCTTCCTTGGTCGACGCCGCGACGCGGTTGCCCAGTTGCACGCGCTGTTTTCGAAGCAGGTCATCCACCGCCTTGAGCTTCGGCGGACGATAAAAAATGATCGGTTTGCACTGGTTGCAGTAGAAGTGGTTCAACACCTCCCAGTTGCCCAAGTGGCTGGTGATGCCGACCACACCTTTACCGGACGCCAGGGCCGCTTCCAACACCTCGAGCCCTTCGACTTCACGCACCAAATCAATCGACTTCTGAGCAGGCCAAATCCAGGCGCAGGCGCTTTCAGTCAATGTCTTACCGATGTCCATCAGGCTGCGGCCAACCAGTTGCTCACGTTCCACCGCATCCATTTCCGGAAAGCATTTGGAAAGATTAATGCGGACGATTTCACGCGAGCGATTAGGCGTTTTCCACATCAGCCAGCCAATAGCCCCGCCAACCCACTGCACAACATTCCATGGCAACAAGGCAAACAGCCGCAAAAGCCCAACCAGAAGGGCACCTTTAAACTTATCCACAAATCACTCCTGAATTCGCAAGGCCGCCATTGTAACCATCAGCGGCTGAGGACGGCGTATCGATCACAGTCCAAGGTGTGATCCATGACCATGCCCGAGGATTGCATGAAGGCGTAACAAATGGTCGGACCCACAAAAGTGAAGCCCGCCTTCTTCATTGCTTTGCTCATCACCTCAGCCTCGGGGGTAATCGCCGGGACTTCGTTGCGGTCCTTAAAATGGTTGGTCTTGGACTCGCCGCCAACAAAAGACCACAGCCACTTCACTGGGTCATCTTGCGCCAACCAGGCACGCGCATTACGCCGCGCTGCATTGAGCTTCAGACGATTGCGAATAATGCCCGGGTCGAGCATCAATGTTTCCAGGTATTCATCGCTCATCTGCGCAATCTTGTGCACGTCAAAGCCGAACATGACTTCGCGATAACGGGCGCGTTTCTTCAAAATCGTGATCCATGAGAGCCCCGCCTGGAACCCTTCTAGCAATAACAACTCGAAGAGCTTCTGCGCATCGCGCAGCGGCACGCCCCACTCTTGATCGTGATAATCGATATACAGCGGGTCTTCGTTGCACCAAAAGCAGCGTGGCATAGGCCTCCAAGGGTCGAGGCGCGGCCGAATCGGGTATACTCCCGCTCTTTAAATCGCAGCCCCAGTACAGGTGAATTTCGTGAGCCAGCCTACGCCAGCCGTGCGTACCTTCCAAGACTTGATCCTCGCCCTCCAACAATACTGGGCCGAGCAAGGTTGCGTGGTACTTCAGCCCTACGATATGGAAGTCGGCGCCGGCACATTCCATACCGCCACCTTTCTGCGCGCCATCGGCCCGGAAACCTGGAACGCTGCTTATGTGCAGCCCAGCCGTCGTCCTACGGACGGTCGTTATGGCGAAAACCCGAACCGCTTGCAGCACTATTATCAATTCCAGGTGGTATTGAAGCCCAACCCGGACAATTTCCAGGAGCTGTACCTCGGCTCCCTGAAGCACGTCGGCCTCGATCCATTGGTGCATGACATTCGTTTCGTCGAAGACAACTGGGAGTCGCCAACACTGGGCGCCTGGGGTCTGGGATGGGAAGTTTGGCTCAACGGCATGGAAGTCACGCAATTCACCTATTTCCAGCAAGCCGGCGGCATTGAGTGCTACCCGGTCACCGGCGAAATCACCTACGGCCTAGAGCGCCTGGCGATGTACCTGCAAGGCGTCGATTCGGTCTACGACTTGGTGTGGACCGACGGTCCGTTCGGCAAAGTGACCTATGGCGATGTGTTCCACCAGAACGAAGTGGAGCAGTCGACCTATAACTTCGAACACGCCAACGTCGAAAAACTGTTTGAGCTGTTCGACTTCTATGAAAGCGAAGCCGCGCGCCTGATCGAGCTTGAGCTGCCATTGCCAAGCTATGAAATGGTGCTCAAGGCATCGCACACGTTCAACTTGCTGGATGCGCGCCGGGCAATCTCGGTCACGGCACGTCAGCAATACATTTTGCGCGTCCGCACGCTGGCTCGTTCCGTTGCCCAGGCTTACTTGCTGGCCCGCGCCAAACTGGGCTTTCCGATGGCGCCGCCCGGTATACGTGACGAAGTGTTGGCTAAGCTGGAGGCTGCACAATGAGTGCTCAAGATTTCCTGGTTGAATTGGGCACCGAAGAACTGCCTCCAAAAGCCCTGAGCATTCTGGGTGACGCGTTCTTGGCCGGTATCGAAAAAGGCTTGCAAGCTGCTGGCCTGAGCTTCACCGCCACGCATGTTTACGCTGCACCGCGTCGTCTGGCCGTGTTGATCACGCAACTGACGACCCAGCAGGAAGACCGTAGCGTTAACCTGGACGGTCCGCCGCGGCAGGCTGCTTTCGACGCCGACGGCAATCCAACCCAGGCCGCGCTGGGCTTCGCCAAGAAGTGCGGCGTCGAGCTGAGCGAAATCGATCAGAGCGGCCCGAAGCTGCGCTTTAGCCAGAACATCGTTGGCAAACCAACGATCAGCCTGTTGCCAACCATCGTTGAAGACTCGCTGAATGATCTGCCGATTCCAAAACGCATGCGTTGGGGTGCGCGCAAAGAAGAGTTCGTTCGTCCAACCCAATGGCTGGTGATGTTGTTCGGCGATCACGTGATCGACTGCACGATCCTCGCTCAAAAATCCGGACGAGATTCCCGTGGTCACCGTTTCCATCACCCGGAAAACGTGCGCATCACCTCGCCGGCCAATTACTTGCAAGACCTGCGTGCCGCCTATGTATTGGCTGACTTCACTGAGCGCCGTGAGCTGATCAGCAAGCGCGTTGCTGAACTGGCCACCCAGCACGAAGGCACTGCCATCGTGCCGCCAAGCCTACTCGACGAAGTCACCGGGCTTGTCGAATGGCCGGTGCCGCTGGTGTGTTCGTTCGAAGAGCGCTTTCTTGAAGTGCCGCAAGAAGCCTTGATCATCACCATGCAGGACAACCAGAAGTATTTCTGCCTGCTGGATTCCGAGGGCAAGTTGCTGCCGCGTTTCATTACCGTGGCCAACATCGAAAGCAAAGACCCGGCGCAAATCGTGTCGGGTAACGAGAAAGTGGTTCGCCCACGCCTCACCGATGCCGAGTTCTTCTTCAAACAAGACAAAAAGCAGAAGCTGGAGACCTTCAACCAGCGCCTGCAAAACGTCGTATTCCAGGCACAGCTGGGCAGCGTGTTCGATAAAGCCGAACGTGTGTCGAAGCTGGCGGCTTTCATTGCTTCGCGTATCGGCGGTGATGCACTGCGCGCTGGCCGTGCAGGTCTGCTCTCGAAGTGTGATTTGGCGACTGAGATGGTCGGCGAATTCCCGGAGATGCAAGGCGTTGCCGGTTATTACTACGCAATGGCAGACGGCGAGCCTGAAGACGTTGCGCTGGCTTTGAACGAGCAGTACATGCCGCGCGGTGCTGGCGCTGAATTGCCAACCACCCTGACCGGTGCAGCCGTGGCAATTGCCGACAAACTCGACACCTTGGTCGGCATTTTCGGTATTGGCATGCTGCCTACCGGTAGCAAAGACCCGTACGCACTGCGTCGCGCTGCATTGGGCGTACTGCGAATTCTGATCGACAAGAAACTGGACCTTGATCTGGTGCAGACCGTTGCTTTTGCTGTCGGCCAATTCGGCACCAAGATCAAACCGGCTGGCTTGGCCGATCAAGTGCTGGAATTCATCTTCGACCGCCTGCGTGCGCGCTATGAAGATGAAGGGGTTGAGGTTGCGGTCTACCTGTCGGTACGCGCACTGAAACCAGCGTCAGCCCTTGATTTCGATCAGCGGGTTCAAGCCGTTCAAGCGTTCCGCACATTGCCTGAAGCCGCAGCGCTCGCTGCCGTGAACAAACGTGTGTCGAACCTGCTGAGCAAAGCCCAAGGCGGAATCTCCAGCGCTGTTGAACCTAAGTACTTCGATAACGCCAACGAGTTCTCGCTGTACTCGGCCATCCAGCAGGCTGACCAGGCCGTGCAACCGATGGCGGCTTCCCGTCAGTACACCGAAGCCTTGGGGCGTCTGGCGGCACTGCGTGAACCGGTTGATGCGTTCTTCGAAGCGGTGATGGTCAACGCAGAAGACGCCAGCGTTCGCGCGAACCGTTATGCGTTACTGGCTCGCTTGCGCGGTTTGTTCCTCGGCGTTGCCGATATATCGCTGCTGGGCTAACGGAAGGGGCAAAGCGTGAAGCTGCTGATTCTCGATCGGGACGGGGTGATCAACTATGACTCCGACGCTTACATCAAATCGGTGGAGCAATGGCTGCCCATTCCCGGCTCGATCGAGGCTATCGCGCAACTGAGTAAAGCCGGCTGGACCGTGGCCGTCGCCACCAACCAGTCGGGAATAGCCCGCGGGTTTTACGACATCGCTACCCTTGATGCCATGCACGTGCGGTTGCGTGAATTGGTGGCGGAGCAGGGCGGCGAAGTGGGTTTGATCGTGTATTGCCCACATGGGCCGGACGACGGCTGCGATTGCCGTAAGCCAAAACCGGGCATGCTCAATACGATCGCCAAGCATTATTCGGCTAATCTGGCGGGTGTGTGGTTTGTTGGCGACACCAAGGGTGACCTGGCTGCGGCAATAGCCGCCGATTGTCAGCCCGTATTGGTGAAGACCGGTAAAGGTTCGAGAACGATGAATTCTCCTCTGCCTACCGGCACATTGATTTTTGACGATCTTGCGGCAGTTGCCGCAGGTCTTATTCAACAGCATTAATAGACGGGCGATGCCCGCAACGGTAAAAGCACTTATGTCGATCATGCAGGCAATCAGAACCTTCTTCTTTTACCTGCTGCTGGGCACCAGTTCACTGATGTGGTGCACGCTGAGTTTCTTCATCGCCCCGTTTTTACCGTTCCGCATGCGTTATCGGTTTATCAACGTGTACTGGTGCCGCTGCGCGTTATGGCTAACCCGGGTATTTCTCAATATCCATGTGGAAGTGAAGGGCCAGGAAAATGTCCCGCAGCAGCCGTGCGTAATTCTTTCCAATCACCAGAGCACGTGGGAAACATTCTTCCTCTCTGCGCATTTCGAACCGCTTAGCCAAGTGCTCAAGCGTGAGTTGCTGTATGTCCCTTTCTTTGGTTGGGCCATGGCCATGTTGCGGCCCATCGCGATCAACCGTGACAACCCAAAAGCGGCGCTCAAGCACGTCGCCAAACGCGGGGACGAGCTGCTTAAGGATGGAGTCTGGGTACTGATCTTTCCGGAAGGGACCCGAGTCCCGTTTGGCCAAGTGGGTAAATTCTCACGGGGCGGTACCGCACTGGCGGTAAACGCAAACCTTCCCGTGCTACCTATTGCCCACAACGCGGGTAAATATTGGCCGAAGGAAGGTTGGGCTAAAAAGGCCGGTACCATCGAAGTTGTCATTGGCGAACCGATGTATGCAGAGGGCACTGGTCCTCGAGCCATTGCAGCGCTCAACGACCGCGTTCAGGCCTGGAACGAAGCCACTCAACGCGCCTTGGGCTCCGTGGTTGCACCCGCGGTGAGCGGAGAAAATGCAGTTGTCTGATTTGTGGATAACCTGTGCACCAATTTTATGATTTTATTGAAAGGGTGCTCTAAGCCACTAATTTATCTGCTTATTTCTAAAGTTCATTAGCGAGCCAAAAACGTGCATAAGTTTTTCTAGCCACGCTTGTTGACTACTTTCGTTACCGGCTATTTTTGCAGCAGCAATGCCACCAATGCGCTCCAGCCGGTTTGATGAGAGGCACCGAGGCCACGCCCAGTTTCGCCGTTGAAGTACTCGTGAAACAACACCAGATCCTTGCTTACCGGATCAGCCTGCAGCTGTGGATAAGCTGCCATGCTCGGGCGTCTTCCATTTTCATCGAGTAAAAAAAGACGCGTCAGACGCTGGCTTAGGCCGTCAGTGACTTCGTCCAATGATGAGAGAAATCCCGAACCCGTCGGGAATTCGACCAGGAAGTTGTCATCGTAATAACGATGAAACTCTCGCAGGGATTCGATCAGCATGTAGTTCACTGGCATCCACACCGGCCCCCGCCAGTTAGAATTTCCGCCGTACAGCCGCGAGTTTGACTCCGCCGGCTGATAATCAGCGCACAGGGTATTGCCGTTGATCTGCATGCCGAATGGCTTTTCCGCGTAAGCCTTCGATAGCGAACGAATGCCGAACTCAGACAAGAACTCGCTTTCGTCGAGCATCCGTGACAGCAGATCTTTAGTCCGCTGACCACGCAGCAGCGCCAGTAGAAGCCGGTTGCCTTTACCTGGCTCCGTCCAACGGGAGATTAATCGAGCAAGGTCCGGGCGATGCCGAAGAAAGCCGAGCATCCGTTCACGCAAACCCGGCAAGCCTTCATGCTCGCGCTGCTCCAACACTTGAACCGCAAACAGTGGCATCAACCCTACGAGTGAGCGCAGCCGCACGGGCTCGATGCTGCCATCAGGACGGTGCAGTACGTCATAGAAAAACTTGTCCTGTTCATCCCAAAGACCTCCTGAGCTGTCATCACCCCGATTGATCGCGCCGGCAATGTACAAAAAATGCTCAAAGAATTTAACCGCGATATCGACATACACGGAATTACGTTTGGCTAACTCCAAAGCGATGCGCATCAGGTCGACGGCATACGCCGCGACCCAAGCGGTGCCGTCGGCCTGATCCAATTCGTATCCTGGCGCCATGGCTGCGGATCTGTCGAACAGCGCGATGTTATCCAGTCCCAAGAAGCCACCTTGAAACACGTTGCGACCTTCGGCGTCTTTACGGTTGACCCACCAGGAAAAATTCAGCAAAAGCTTATGGAATATTCGCTCAAGGAAATCCAGATCGCCAACGCCTGTCAGCTCCTTTTCCTTTTGATAAACCCGCCATGACGCCCAAGCGTGGACGGGTGGGTTGGCATCATCGAAGCGCCATTCGTACGCCGGCAATTGTCCGTTCGGGTGCATAAACCGGTCTTTCACCAGCAGCAACAATTGCTCCTTGGCGAACACCGGATCGATCAATGCAAACGCGACAGCCTGAAAGGCCAAATCCCAGGAGGCATACCAGGGGTATTCCCACTTATCGGGCATGGAAACGATGTCAAAATTGGAAAGATGGCGCCAGTGAGTATTACGAATACTGGCCCGCTCGGGTGGAGGTGGCGGCTGTGTCGAATCACCGTCCAGCCAGCGATTGACGTCGAAATAATACAACTGCTTCGACCACAGTAAACCGGCCAAAGCTTGGCGCTGAACGTTACGGGCATCGGCGTCATTTTGGTTGTGCTGCAGCGCGGCGTAATAATCGTCGGCTTGCTTGCGGCATAGATCCACGAGCTTCCTGCCGTTAACGGCCTCGGCACCTGGGGGAGCAAAGCGCAGGTAAATAACCTCTGTTTCGCGGCCTTTGAGTTCGAGCACGAAATGCGCCGCAGCGCGGGTCCCATTGTCGCGATGTACAGCGTTGGCGTTTGCGCCGGCTACGCAGTCATTGATCCCATCCTTGAACGGTCCACTCGCCCATTGACCGCTTAAGCGGGGAGTATTGGTATCGTTTTCACAGAACAGCCATTCACAGGTTTGGGGACCCCACGCGGTAGCAACTCTGTCAGGCTGCTGGGGATAACTTGCGAGGACTTGCTGGTCTTGCAGAACCAAGGCGGGGCGTTCGGCTGAATCACCCCAACTCCAGGTATTACGCGCCCAGACATGCGGCAGAACATGCAAGCGGGCGGATTTCTCCGAACGATTTTCCACCGTAATACGCATGAAAATATCGTCGGGCGTGTGCTTGGCGTATTCGATGGTTACGTCGAAATAATTGTTGTCGTCGAATACGCCGGTATCCAGCACCTCGTACTCCGAATCGTTTAGGCCGCGCCGGCCGTTTTCTTGAACCAAATCATCGTAGGGAAACGCCGCGTGCGGGTATTTGTAGAGCATGCGCATATAGGCGTGGCTGGGAATTCCATCAACGTGGAAATACAGCTCTTTGACGTCCTCACCGTGATTACCTTCCGAGTTATTCAGACCGAACAACCGCTCCTTTATAATCGGATCACGCTCGTTCCACAGCCCAAGCCCCAGGCACCAGCGTTGCGCTTTGTCAGAAAACCCCGCGAGCCCATCCTCCCCCCATCGATACGCACGACTGCGTGCATGGTCATGGGGGAAATAACGCCAGGCATCCCCATCAGCACTGTAGTCCTCACGCACCGTACCCCACTGACGGTCACTGAGATATGGTCCCCACTCACGCCAACGATCAGCATCATCACCCGACAGGCGCTGGCTTTCGACGGTTTTAAGAAGTGGGTTTGGATGGGTCTCAGCAGTCATCGATACGTCCAGGGAGGTTGGATGTTCCCCAGTGTAAAGCGCTGGGGACTGTTGAGGCAGCGTTCGGTGGGAATCGTTCAGGTGGGATTCAGCGATGTTCTAAAGCAGCTCCATTGAGCCGATTCCGTCTAAAACTCGATATCCCATTGCCTTGTAACCTACTTGGCGTTTCTCCCACATCCTCAGTAGAGCTGCATGACCAAGATCTACATAGTCGATTACTTGTACGTCAGTTTTATCCGCATGCTCTCGATGCAACCGACCTGCATATTGCTGGAGAATCCCCTTCCAAGAAATTGGCATTGCCAGCACCAATGTGTCCAGCGGGGGGTGATCGAAGCCTTCGCCTACCAATTTTCCAGTAGCCAGCAATACACGAGGGGCATCAGGAGGAAGTGCTTCAAGTTCACTCAACCGCGTAATTCGCTGTTTTTTCGGAACACGTCCGTGGAGGGTAAACACGTTATCTATACGCCCACGCAGTTCTGCCTCAAGAATATCCACGTGATCCGTTCTTTCGGTTAGCACCAAGACTTTCCTACCTTGGTTAAACGCCAATTCAATGTCCGCAACTATCTTGGAAGTTCGCTCTGCATCGCTGGATAAATGTCGGAACACGTCCTGAATGCCTGACCCCTCGGCCACTGATATCGGCTTGGACAGTAATCGAG
Source organism: Pseudomonas sp. CCI4.2 (assembly GCF_034350045.1). Lineage (NCBI taxonomy): Bacteria > Pseudomonadati > Pseudomonadota > Gammaproteobacteria > Pseudomonadales > Pseudomonadaceae > Pseudomonas > Pseudomonas sp. CCI4.2. The sequence continues at coordinate 1,377,925 of NZ_CP133781.1, forward strand.
GCATTACAGACAGATCGCGCGGAGCGCTTTGTGGTCTGGCCGCTGTATGCCGGATAGGTCCGCACTGCATAAATATGATCGGCTGTTGACCGTCCCGGCGAACCGGCGTGGCCGTTAGACCCACCACATACTTAGCGCTGGCATTTTTTAGTAAGGTTTCGAAGGAAATGGCGGAAAGGTGATGACATTCGTCGACGATGATTTGGCCATAGTCTTTTATTTTTTCACTGATCACACCTTTTCTCGATAACGACTGCATCACGGCAACATCAATAATGCCGGTAGGTTTAGCTTTTCCGCCTCCGATTGTTCCGATTACACCTTTGCCTACATCCAGAAATGCCTGGAGGCGCTCTTGCCACTGACGCAATAAATCGGTTCGATGCACGAGTATCAACGTGTTTACCCCACGCTTCGCTATCAATGCCGCAGCACTTACGGTTTTCCCGAACGCAGTTGGCGCGCTCAGAATTCCTGCATCATGCTTAAGCATCGCAGCCACCGCGACTTCCTGATCACCTCGTAACGTACCGGAAAAACTTACATCAATTGACTTACCTACGAAGCGCTCATCGTTGAAAACAGGGGTAATCCCATTCTCACCAAAAAGCTCTAACACTGAGTCAAGGCACCCGCGTGGCAACGCAATATGGCTCGGAAAGTTTTCCGCGCAGCCAATAATCCTTGGCTTATTCCATACCGACATCCGCATGGCCTGAGCCTTATAAAATTCGAGATTTTGAAACGCGGCCAGTCTGATTAATTTATTGGCTAACGGCTGCGGCAGCTCTGACTTCTCGAAATAGATAAGATTAGCGAGCGTAATTCTCAGGGTTTCGGGCAGTGGGCAAGCCAACTTTCGAGATTCAGACTCCCGACCCTTCCACGGCGCCACATAGTTTTCATCGTCAACATAGGTGACGTCCAACGGATCACGATGACCAGTAGCCCGCACAATAGTCGGCTCTACATCCGTCGGGAGCATTCGCTGAATAGTAGCGAGGAACGCCCACTGATCTGATTGGGGCTCCAAGAAATCATCAACAAACACACTATTGTTGTTGGCTCTGGCTCGCTTTTGTAAAGGGAGTGCAATCAGATTTCCAAAGCCACCTTTCGGCATGGTGTCCTGATTTGGAAACAGTCGATCATATGAGGAAAGCGCCAATTGGCGGGTACGCTCACATGCATGACTGATGATCGCCGCACCGAGACGGCGAGCGTCGTAGGCAGGGATATTTCGCTCAAAAAAGATCCATCCGTGCGCACCATTCCCTGATCTCGATACTTCCAGTGCTACGGGAATATCCAGCTCGCGACAGGACTGGACAAAGGCCCGGGCGTCATTACGCCATTCGGCCTCATCAAAGTCGACTGCGAGAAAATAGCAGGTGTCGTCAGGTAGTAAGGGGTAGATACCGACGACCACGTCACCGGCCAGATGGCGGTAAATCACTTCATTGGTAAGCGGTAGTAACTGACGGTTGCTGCAATCGCCGCATTTGGTTCGCGGTTTATCACAAACACCTGCTCGCCATTCGTTGGCGCAGGCCGGGGAGTATCCAGACTTTCCGGTTTTGCTCTCCCATCGAATGGGGTAGACATCGGTGCGTCCACGGAATAACCGTCTGAAAAGATCAATTTTTTCGTTGGTGCTGAGGGTTAAAGAGTGTTCGATAGGGATGACGACAATTTTTATTGAGTCCTTTGCAGGACGCCAATCGATAGAGTGAGCGTCAAGCAGAGCAATCAACCGAGTGTTCTCAGCTTGCAGTTTCGCCAACATGTCGGCGTCCGTCACAGCGTGCTTCCTCTACCATTCAAAATTTGCTAGCTGTCAAATTCAAATGGTTCGCTGGCAAGCGGCGCTTGAAGCTATCCACTCTAATCCAGCTGGGGTTGTTTTATATGCTTGATTTGGGTGATTTATAACCTCAGGGTGTAAATATGTCAAAAGACCAAGTTCACGCATTACTCTTAAATGATTGGTCTTTAACGTGTCTTCATTTCGAGACAAATACCCAGCTAATTGCTCAGCGGTACAGATAGCACCGGAACACAACTCCAGAATAATTGGCCATAACTTATCTTTTCTTGCCTTAGCAGTGAGGCCTAAAATCTTCACCTTAATAGCTTCGGATACCACGCAACCGCCAACCGTCTGATCTCCGCTTGAGCCGAGGTCACTAGCATTTGATTGTAGGTCACTAGCATTTGCTTGTAGGTCACTAGCATTTGCTTGCAAGTCACTAGCATTCACGGCGAAGTCAGCAGATACCTGGGTAAAGCTGCACACATCCTCATCGTCGACGGCTTCCTGACCAACGGCTAACTCCATCTGGAAGGACTGACGCGCTGGTTCATTTCCTAAAAGAAGAATGGGAGAGGGCACATAATAAGAAGACCGTCCGCTGCCACCTTTCTCAATTAAACCTAGGTGCTGCCAAAGCTTACGCAACAAATGACTGGCTTGTAAGGTATCCAGCCCCGTTATAGCCCTCAACGCTGAATTATCGATTGCCCCTATTTCTTTAACCAATATCAGGGCCTTAGCCTCGTTATCCGTCAGGCCATAATGCTGAAAATGCTGAAAATGCTTAAGCCATTGCAATTGATCCTCGCCAAGAAGCTGGTGAAGAAGATAGGTTGCGCCAAATTGATTTGACTCCCGGTTAGATGAAAATACAGGAGCCGTTAGGCCCGCCGCATCCAGCAGTTTTTTCATCGTGCGAATCCCGGAACCCTTTGTCTCAGCAAAATTCAATTCGTACAAAACTGCAGCTATCACAGGGTTGCGTTGACGAGAACCCATTTCTCCCAGTTCAACATCAGGCTTTAGCGAATAGCCTGGATTGCGAATTTCAAGACGATTACTGTAACGAACGACTAACACAGGTTGATTAATTTGATAGTCGCGGTGCATTACAGCATTCACTACGGCCTCACGTACCACGTTATGCGGCAAAAGAGGCTGATCGGCTCTCTGAGTTTGGCTTTCACTTAATCGAAAGTGACTTGGCATGTCGTCCAAAATCGTCGCTTCTAATCGTGGTATTAATCGTAACAGAGACTCTCGGAGATCCAATGTAGTAGAGAAACGCTGTTCGGCGTCTGCCACCCATTCGTTTCCTTGAACTCGGACATAGTCCACCCTCATAGCGGGCAAAAGACGTCGTAAAGCAATAGCCTTCCCTAAAAGCAAAAGCCCAGCTAGGTTTGGTCTATAAATCCCATTACTTTTATTAACCAGATTTAATGCACGAAGCATTTCCTCATCACCCTCCTGCAACTCGGGTGCGTGAGACCTAACCTTGCTACGAAGATCTCTATAGAGCTGTATTGCTGAAGGATCTAAATCAGTCCATTCCGCATCGAGGGGTAATGTTTGCTCGAAGCCTATTCCTGATTTGGCCAACAAAATTGGCTCAAGCTCCGCTTCCGTACATTCATAATCACCATTCGCACCACGCCGCCAGACGCCTGTCTTTTTTTTATTTTTCTTATCGAGCTTGCCAGAAAACCGGCATGGTTTAGCTGCTAGCTCTAACTCAGGAACGTGAACAGCAACCACCAATTTTCCGTCAATCAGCGCGTGCTTGCTTTGGATCTGAACTGATTGCTCAAATTGATTACGGCAATTTGTTTGTAGATCGCCAAGCAATTTATCAACATTCTGAATTCCGTTTACCCAGTAACTAGCGTGAAATTCATCGGGCTCCGACACGCCTAGCAATAACCATCCACCACCTAACCCTGGCTCATTCGCAAAAGCGCAAACCGTTTGCATGATAGAAGAACCAATCTCTTCGGCTTTTTTTGCTTCTATCCGAGAGTGCTCATCCAGTTCAAGCAGTTCCTGGTAAAGCTGGTCAACGCCCCAAGTCATCATATTCACTTCAGTAATATATTAAAAATCTACTCATCAATGATCAGGGCATTGCCGGCACGCGCGAAACGACCTTTTAAAAATCCAGGTTAGAAACCGCCAACGCATTGCTTTCAATGAAGTCACGGCGAGGTTCCACCGCGTCACCCATCAAGGTGTTGAAGATCTGGTCTGCACCAACAGCATCTTCAATCGTGACCTTAAGCATGCGACGTACAGCCGGGTCCATGGTGGTTTCCCAGAGTTGATCCGGGTTCATTTCGCCCAGACCTTTGTAGCGCTGGATGGTGTGACGCTTGGTGCTTTCTGCCATCAACCAAGCAAGGGCTTCCTTGAACTCGGTCACTAGCTTCTTGCGTTCACCGCGTTGCACGTAAGCGCCTTCTTCCAGCAAGGTGCTAATTTTTTCGCCGAGGGTCGTTACGGTTTTATAGTCGTTGCTGCCAAAGAAGTCGCGGTTGAATGTGACGTAGTTGGACAGGCCATGTGAAATCAGCTCGACCTCTGGCAGCCAGACATTACGTTCGCGGTCTTCACGCAGGCTCGCTTTGTAGACCAGACCTGACTTCTCGCCAACGCGCAGGCGCGCATCAAACAAAGCCAGCCAAGCCTGCATGCCATCGTGGTCCGACAGTTGCTCAAGCGAAATCGACGGCAGGTAAATGAAATGCTCGGTCAGTTCCTGAGGGTACAAACGCGACAGGCGCTTGAGGGTCTTCATGACCATGCGGAACTCGTGAACCAGACGCTCTAACGCCTCACCCGAAATACCCGGCGCCGATTCGTTGAGGTGCAAGCTCGCATCTTCAAGGGCTGACTGGGTCATGTATTCTTCCATGGCTTCGTCGTCTTTGATGTACTGCTCTTGCTTGCCCTTTTTCACTTTGTACAACGGTGGCTGAGCGATGTAGATGTAGCCACGTTCGATCAGCTCAGGCAGCTGACGGAAGAAGAAGGTCAACAACAGGGTCCGGATGTGCGAACCGTCAACGTCAGCATCGGTCATGATGATGATGTTGTGATAACGCAGTTTGGCGATATTGTATTCGTCACGACCAATACCGCAGCCCAACGCAGTAATCAGCGTACCTACTTCTTGGGATGAAATCATCTTGTCGAAGCGTGCTTTTTCGACGTTCAGGATTTTACCTTTGAGCGGCAAAATGGCCTGGGTTTTACGGTTACGCCCCTGCTTGGCGGATCCGCCAGCAGAGTCACCTTCCACCAAATACAGCTCGGAAAGGGCAGGGTCTTTTTCCTGGCAGTCCGCAAGTTTGCCTGGCAGACCGGCAATATCCAACGCGCCTTTACGGCGTGTCATCTCGCGAGCTTTACGCGCTGCTTCACGGGCACGAGCAGCGTCGATCATTTTGCCAACGACAGCTCTGGCTTCAGTCGGATTTTCCAGCAGGAAGTCGGAGAAGTGTTTACCCATCTCTTGTTCTACTGCGGTCTTAACTTCCGATGAGACCAGCTTGTCTTTGGTCTGCGAGCTAAATTTAGGATCCGGCACTTTGACCGAAATAATTGCCGTCAGGCCTTCACGAGCGTCATCACCGGTAGTGGCAACTTTGTGTTTTTTGGCCAGACCTTCTTGCTCGATGTAGGTGTTCAGGTTTCGCGTCAATGCAGAACGGAAACCGACCAGGTGGGTACCACCATCGCGCTGAGGAATGTTGTTGGTGAAGCACAACAGGTTCTCGTTAAAACTGTCATTCCACTGCAACGCGATCTCAACGCCGATACCGTCTTCGCGCTGAATGTTGAAGTGAAACACTTGGTTAACCGGCGTCTTGTTGGTATTCAGGTATTCAACGAATGCGCGTAAACCGCCTTCATATTTGAACAGCTCTTCTTTACCACTGCGCTCGTCCCGTAAAACAATTCCTACACCGGAGTTAAGGAACGACAGTTCACGAATACGCTTAGCCAGAATGTCCCAGCTGAAATGAATATTTTTGAAAGTAAGGTCCGACGGTTTGAAATGAATTTCAGTACCCGTGGAATCACTCTCGCCGACAATACGCATGGGCTCCTGAGGAACACCGTGGACATAAGTCTGTTCCCAAACTTTGCCACTACGACGCACAGTCAGCAGCAACAATTCAGACAGGGCATTTACTACTGAAACGCCCACGCCGTGAAGGCCGCCAGAAACCTTGTAAGAGTTGTCATCGAACTTACCGCCAGCATGCAGCACGGTCATGATGACCTCAGCTGCCGAAATGCCTTCTTCTTTGTGAACGTCTACCGGAATACCGCGACCGTTGTCGCGCACGGTGATCGATTCATCCGTGTGGATAACAATGCTAATTTCATCGCAATGGCCAGCCAAAGCTTCGTCGATCGAGTTATCGACCACCTCGAATACCATGTGGTGTAAACCGCTGCCATCGTCGGTGTCGCCGATATACATACCGGGACGCTTGCGTACGGCATCTAGCCCTTTCAGCACTTTAATGCTGGAGGAGTCGTACGTTTGGTTTTCGCTCATGCATTCACTCCCGGTGGTCGTGGGTCTGGGTAATACGGCCATGTTCCACGTGGAACAAAGCGACTGGCGTTTCCGTCTGCCAGCCTTCCCTCAATAATTCGTGATCTACACAGGTGATAAACACCTGGCAGCGTAAGTCTTCCAGTAAGCGGCAAAGCGCGCGGCGGTGATGCTCATCCAGTTCGGATGGCAAATCATCCACCAGATAAATACATTGGCCTCGCCGAGCTTGGCTGACCAAATGTCCTTGAGCAATGCGCAAGGCGCAGACCACTAGCTTCTGCTGACCGCGGGACAAAATATCCGAAGCGTTATGTGCGCCCAATCTCAGGCGCAAATCAGCGCGTTGCGGTCCAGCCTGCGTATGGCCCATCTGTTGATCGCGATGCAGGGATGAGGCGAGCACCGTGCTCAGCTCTTTTTCTTTATCCCAACCGCGGTAATAACTTAAGGTCAAACCGTCGAGTTCAACCAGTTCGCTCAGAGTCTGCTCAAATACCGGTTTAAGGGCTTTAATATAAGCCCGACGGTAGTCGTCGATTTCATCGCTGGCGAGGCACAATTCTCTGTCCCAAGCGGCTTGCGAAGCGGTGTCGAGTGTACCATGCCGAAGCCATGAGTTCCGCTGCCTGAGGGCCTTCTGCAAGCGCTGCCAGGTCGACATAAAACGAGGTTCCACGTGGAACACTCCCCAGTCGAGGAACTGTCGACGTATTTTCGGAGCACCTTCCAGAAGACGAAAGCTGTCTGGATTGATGAGCTGTAGGGGAAGTGCCTCGGCTAATTGCGCTGCACTTTTAGCGTTCTGGCCGTCAATACGGATCTGAAACTCACCCTGACGATCACGCGAAATACCTAGACTGCTATGACCACCTTCGGCCAATTCGACTTGACCAAAAACCGTGCACGCTGGCTGTTCGTATTGGATGACCGGCAGTAACCGTATGCTGCGAAAAGAACGCGCAAGACCCAGCAGGTGGATGGCTTCCAGCACACTGGTTTTGCCACTGCCGTTTGCACCGTGGAGGATATTGATACGAGGAGAGGGGGAGATCGTCACCGGGTGCAAATTGCGCACCCCAGTGACGGTGACGCGGCTAAGAGACATTCAAATTCTGCTGAGCATGGACACGTTACAGGCGCATCGGCATAACGACGTATGCAGAATCATCGTTATCCGATTCCTGCACCAGTGCGCTGCTATTGGAGTCGGACAGAATCAAACGCACCTGCTCGGTGGTCATCACGCCCAATACGTCGAGCAAATAGCTAACGTTGAAACCAATCTCCAGATTGCCGCCCGTGTAATCAACGCCGATTTCCTCTTCGGCTTCTTCCTGCTCCGGGTTGTTAGCCTGGATCTTCAAAAGACCGCTAGCCAATTGCAAGCGGATACCGCGGTACTTTTCGTTGGACAAAATGGCGGTACGGCTAAAGGCCTCACGCAAAGCCTGCCGATCACCCAACACCAACTTGTCACCGCCTTTTGGCAGAACACGCTCGTAATCCGGGAATTTTCCATCCACCAGTTTTGAGGTGAAAGTGAATTCACCCGTGGTTGCGCGGATGTGATGCTGACCCAAAACGATGCTGACCATGCCGTCTTGCTCAGTCAGTAAGCGCGCAAGCTCAAGGATACCTTTACGGGGCACTATGACTTGGTGACGATCTGCCTGCTCGATTTCCGCCGTCATTGAGCACATTGCCAAGCGGTGGCCATCGGTGGCAACAGCACGCAATATACCAGCGCTGACTTCCAGCAACATCCCGTTGAGGTAATAACGGACGTCTTGCTGAGCCATCGCGAAACTGGTGCGCTCAATCAACCGGCGCAGCTTGCTTTGCACCAAATTAAAGGTCAGCGATCCTGGGCCTTCTTCCACTGTCGGAAAGTCATTGGCAGGCAGCGTAGACAAGGTAAAGCGGCTACGGCCGGCTTTAACGACAAGCTTGTGCTCATCGAGCTTGATGTCTATCAACGCATCGTTGGGCAAGCTCTTGCAGATGTCCATCAGCTTGCGAGCAGGGACGGTGATTTCCCCTGGCTCGGCAGGCTCTTCCAGTTGAACACGACCAACCAGCTCGACTTCCAGGTCGGTACCTGTCAGCGAAAGCTGTTGCCCTTGAACAACCAAGAGCACGTTGGAAAGCACCGGCAAGGTCTGGCGGCGCTCTACGACGCCGGCGACCAGTTGCAGAGGTTTCAACAGGGCTTCGCGTTGAATGGTGAAATGCATGGTCTAGTCCCTTGCCTTAATAAGCTGCGCTGGTGTCATCAGGTTGTCAGTGTCCGCAGCAGGTTCTTGTAGTCCTCGCGAATATCCGCGTCGGATTCCTTAAGCTCGTTGATCTTTCGGCATGCGTGCAGCACGGTCGTGTGGTCACGTCCGCCGAACACATCACCAATCTCAGGCAAGCTGTGGTTGGTTAACTCTTTGGACAGCGCCATCGCAACTTGGCGCGGACGCGCTACAGACCGCGAACGGCGTTTGGACAGCAAATCAGAAATCTTGATCTTGTAGTACTCAGCCACGGTGCGCTGAATGTTATCCACACTGACCAACTTGTCTTGCAGCGCTAAAAGGTCCTTCAATGATTCGCGAATCAACTCAATCGTAATATCGCGGCCCATAAAGTGAGAGTGCGCGATGACCCGCTTCAACGCCCCTTCAAGTTCACGGACGTTGGAACGAATCCGTTGAGCGATGAAGAATGCAGCGTCGTGAGGCAGATCAACTTTCGCCTGATCTGCCTTTTTCATCAAGATGGCAACGCGGGTTTCAAGCTCTGGCGGCTCAACGGCAACCGTTAACCCCCAGCCGAAACGCGACTTCAAACGCTCTTCCAAGCCCTCAATCTCTTTAGGATAGCGGTCACTGGTCAAAATGACCTGCTGTCCGCCTTCGAGCAAGGCATTGAATGTATGGAAGAATTCCTCCTGAGAGCGCTCTTTGCGGGCGAAGAATTGGATGTCATCGATTAGCAGCGCATCCACGGATCGGTAGAAGCGTTTGAATTCGTTGATTGCGTTGAGCTGAAGGGCCTTGACCATGTCGGCAACGAAACGCTCCGAGTGCAGGTAAACAACCTTGGCATTCGGGTTCTTCTTTAATAGGTGGTTACCTACCGCGTGCATCAAATGCGTCTTACCCAAGCCGACCCCCCCGTAAAGGAACAGCGGGTTGTAACCGTGCTTGGGGTTGTCAGCCACTTGCCACGCCGCCGCGCGAGCCAATTGGTTGGATTTACCTTCAACGAAATTTTCAAAGGTAAACGTGCGATTCAAATAACTGGTGTGCTTGAGCGCTCCCTCTACTTGAACCGACCGTTGTTCGGCCCGAGCAGGCGCCTGCTGCGAACTCGCACCTGCCATAGGATCGAAGCTGGCACGAGAAGGTTCGTCGTGAACCGCAATCGTTTGGCTAAGAGCTGGCGAACTAACCTGCTGGATAGGTAAGGCCGCTACCTGGTTCACAGTAATCGCGTGCGAGGCCGCGGCAGCCAACGGCGCATTGGGTGCCGCCCGCGGCGCAGAGCTACGTTTGCTGCCAATTAATAAGGAGAGTGCAGGCACAAGGCCTTGTCCGCGCTCCCCAAGAAGCTCAAGCAAACGACCGAGGTATTTTTCATTGACCCAATCGAGAACGAATCGGTTGGGTGCATAGACACGCAACTCGTCGCCTTCGGCTTCGACCTGTAGCGGACGGATCCAAGTGTTGAATTGCTGGGCCGGCAGCTCATCGCGCAAAAGCTCCACGCACTGCTGCCAAAGTTCCACTGACACAGAGATCCCCTAAGTTGAAAGCCGGTGAGGCAAAAACAGCCGCCATTGTAACGATCAGCGGCTGACTTATCCACATGTAGCTTGTGAGCGGGGCGCGAAGAATCAAGGCTTTATCGCTAAATTGCTGGACCAGCAGCATGCGCATAAGCGTTGTGGATAAGCTAGCCTCAGCCCTTTGCATAAGTCACGCCTAAACTCTGTGGATAACCAGCCTGTGGATAAGATGGCATTCCATGCACAGCTTATCCGAGGGAGTAGCACAGGTGGAGCACCGTTTTTCAACCGAGTTGTCATCCTCTGTACAGCTTGTATATAAAGGCGTTGAGGCACTTATGCACAGAAAAACCGCTCCTTAGCTTTTATAAGCTTTATAAAAGAGCTTTAAATACTTTCCTTCTTTATATCTATATTTAATCACCCATCCAGTTCCGCCTATACAGCCAAAAAGGTCGATTGGAAAACCATCGCTCAAAAATGGCGTTGATAAGTATTTGAAGGAAACGCTGGTTGGAAATTGACCTAGAGGCTTGCTTTCTCTAGAATCCCCGGTCTCTTAAAACGGGGGCCATTCCGGCCCGTTGTGGACGAACCAGGTAACACGCCATGAAACGTACTTTCCAACCCAGCACTATCAAGCGCGCCCGCACCCACGGTTTCCGTGCACGTATGGCCACCAAAAACGGCCGTGCAGTCCTGTCGCGTCGCCGCGCCAAAGGCCGTAAGCGTCTGGCAGTTTGATAAATAGGCACAGGTGGTGAGTCAGGACTTCAGTCGGGAAAAGCGTCTGCTGACACCCCGGCATTTCAAGGCAGTCTTTGACTCCCCCACCGGTAAGGTTCCGGGGAAAAATCTCCTGCTCCTTGCGCGTAACAACGACCTCGATCATCCCCGCTTGGGGCTGGTTATCGGTAAAAAGAGCGTCAAACTCTCCGTTGAGCGCAATCGCCTGAAACGCCTCATGCGCGAATCATTTCGCCATCACCAGGATGATCTGGTTGGTTGGGATATCGTCATTGTGGCGCGCAAAGGTTTGGGTGAAATAGAAAACCCCGAATTGATTCAGCATTTCGGCAAGCTATGGAAACGCCTGGCACGTAGCCGGCCGGCTCCAGATGTTAAAACCGAAACTGTAGGGGTAGGCAGTTCAGATGCGTAAGCTGGCACTCGTTCCGATCCAGTTCTATCGCTATGCCATTAGCCCGCTGATGGCCAACCACTGTCGTTTTTACCCCAGCTGTTCCTGCTACGCGTATGAAGCCATCGAAAGTCATGGCCTTCTACGCGGTGGCTGGCTGACCTTCCGTCGGTTAGGTCGCTGTCATCCGTGGAATGCCGGTGGTTATGACCCGGTTCCACCTGTACCCACCTCCCGTTCCTCTTCGATGGCCGAGTAATCATGGATATTAAACGCACGATCCTGATCGCCGCCTTGGCAATCGTGACCTATGTCGGGGTTCTGAAATGGAACCAAGACTACGGTCAGGCTGCCCTGCCGACTCAGAATGTTGCTGCCAGCACTACCGCACCGGTCATTCCGGAAACGGCGCTGGGTTCAAATGCTACTGCAAGTGCCGATGTTCCAAGCGCCAACGGTGAAACTGCTGCCCCTATTGAAACGCCAATCGCGGCCAGCAAAGACCTCATCCAGGTAAAAACGGATGTGCTCAATCTGGAAATTGACCCGGTAGGTGGTGATGTTGCTCAGTTGCGTTTGCCTCTGTATCCACGTCGCCAAGATCACCCGGATATTGCGTTTCAGCTGTTTGATAACGGCGGTGAACGTACTTATCTCGCGCAAAGCGGTCTGACCGGTACCGATGGTCCTGACGCTCGAGCGGCAGGTCGTCCGGTTTACACCAGTACGCAGAAAACCTATCAACTGGCTGACGGCCAAAATGATTTGGTTGTTGATCTGAAGTTTGCTGACAACGGTGTCAATTACATCAAGCGCTTTTCGTTTAAGCGTGGCTTGTATGACTTGAAAGTCACCTACCTGATTGATAACCAGAGCGGCAAGCCTTGGGCCGGTAATCTGTTTGCTCAGTTGAAACGTGATGCCAGTGCGGATCCATCTTCAAGCACTGCAACCGGCACTGCGACTTATTTGGGCGCTGCGCTGGGTACTCCAGCCGAACCGTACAAAAAAGTATCGATGAAAGACATCGATAAGGCTTCACTGAAAGAAACTGTTCAAGGCGGATGGGTTGCCTGGTTGCAGCATTATTTCGTGACGGCCTGGATTCCAAACAAGTCCGACAGCAATGTCGTACAGACTCGTAAGGATGCTCAAGGCAATTACATCATTGGTTTCACTGGCCCAGCGATCTCTGTCGCTGCCGGTGCAACAGGTGAGACAACTGCCACGCTGTATGCAGGACCTAAAAGCCAAGCGGTATTGAAAGAGTTATCCCCAGGTCTCGAGTTGACTGTCGATTACGGCATTCTCTGGTTCATCGCCCAACCGATTTTCTGGCTGCTGCAACATATCCACAGCCTGGTCGGTAACTGGGGGTTCTCGATCATCTTCTTGACCATGTTGATCAAGGGGCTGTTCTTTCCTCTCTCGGCTGCCAGCTACAAATCCATGGCCCGCATGCGAGCCGTAGCACCGAAACTGGCTGCTCTGAAAGAACAACATGGCGATGACCGGCAGAAAATGTCGCAGTCGATGATGGAGCTGTACAAGAAAGAGAAGATCAACCCGCTAGGTGGTTGCTTGCCGATCGTTGTACAGATGCCGGTTTTCCTCTCGCTGTACTGGGTTCTCCTGGAAAGCGTGGAAATGCGTCAGGCTCCGTTCATTCTCTGGATCACTGACCTGTCGATCAAAGACCCGTTCTTCATCCTGCCGATCATCATGGGTGCAACCATGTTCATCCAGCAGCGGTTGAACCCAACTCCGCCAGACCCAATGCAAGCCAAGGTCATGAAGCTGATGCCAATCATCTTCACGTTCTTCTTCCTTTGGTTCCCTGCCGGTCTGGTTCTGTACTGGGTCGTCAACAACTGCCTGTCGATTTCGCAGCAGTGGTACATCACTCGTAAGATCGAAGCGGCTACCAAAAGCGCGGCTGCTTGATCTAACCTGTGTATACGTAGTTGTAAAACGCCCCCTCGTGGGGCGTTTTGCTATCCGCCTTTTGTCTAGAGAAGCCTGGTTATGAACGTTCCTCGTGAAACCATCGCTGCCATTGCCACGGCTCAGGGGCGAGGTGGCGTAGGCATTGTGCGAATATCCGGCCCTTTGGCGAGTGCCGCTGCGTCTGCAATCATTGGACGCACGCCAACGCCGCGCTATGCGCACTACGGTCCTTTCAACGATGACAATGGAGAGGTAATCGATGAGGGAATCGCCTTGTATTTTCCGGGACCACATTCATTTACCGGTGAAGATGTTCTCGAATTGCAGGGACATGGCGGTCCAGTAGTGATGGATATGCTGCTACAGCGCTGTTTGCAGCTTGGAAGCAGGTTGGCCAGGCCTGGAGAATTCAGTGAGCGCGCATTCCTCAATGACAAAATTGACTTGGCCCAGGCTGAAGCAATCGCTGACTTGATCGAAGCCAGCTCTGCGCAAGCGGCACGTAATGCTGTGCGTTCGTTGCAAGGCGCTTTCTCTGTGCGTGTGGATAATCTGACCGAAAAGCTAATCGGTCTACGAATCTACGTGGAAGCGGCCATCGATTTTCCAGAAGAGGAAATTGATTTTCTCGCCGATGGCCACGTATTGAATATGCTAGATGCGGTTCGTGAAGAGTTATCCACAGTCCAACGAGAAGCCGGCCAAGGCGCGTTGCTACGTGACGGTATGACCGTGGTCATTGCCGGTCGACCTAACGCCGGGAAATCGAGTTTGCTTAATGCGCTCGCCGGCAGAGAAGCTGCAATCGTCACTGACATCGCGGGCACGACGCGGGATATCTTGCGTGAGCATATTCATATCGACGGTATGCCATTGCACGTAGTAGATACGGCTGGGCTGCGGGCCACCGATGATAAAGTAGAAAAAATAGGCGTAGAGCGCGCCCTTAAGGCCATCAACGAAGCTGACCGAGTCTTGTTAGTCGTCGATGCAACTGCCCCTGAAGCGCATGAAGCCTTTGCCTTATGGCCCGAGTTTCTTGAACAGAGACCCGATCCGGCCAAGGTCACGCTTATCAGGAACAAAGCCGACTTGAGTGGCGATGTTATCGGTCAAGAACGTAGCGCTGACGGTCATGTAACGATTAGCCTGAGTGCAATGGCAGCCGGTGAAGGTCTGGAGCTGTTACGCGATCACCTCAAAGCGTGTATGGGCTACGAGCAAACCTCTGAAAGCAGCTTCAGCGCACGCAGGCGACATCTTGAGGCCTTAGGGCATGCCAGCGCATCGCTTGAGCATGGAAGAGCTCAGCTGACGCTCGCAGGCGCTGGCGAATTACTCGCCGAAGACTTACGGCAAGCTCAAAAATCATTGGGCGAAATTACCGGCGCTTTCAGTTCTGACGATTTGTTGGGACGTATCTTCTCCAGTTTTTGCATCGGCAAATAGACTCTCCCTTCCCCAATAACCTCCAACCGAGCGGATGAATGTCTGTCTCGGTGGCTTCCGTTCGCCCAACCTTTAGCAACAACCGCTATTTTGGGTGGAATAAGCCCTGTGTGTAACCATCCTTCAGCTCGGTTGATAACTAGGCTTAAAACCTGAGAATAATTCACCCTGTGGACAAGTCGCCCTTTAATCCACAGGCTTAGGCCACTTATCCCATCGGCCCAGGGCTACATGACCACAATGTTTTGATTCTCTGTACACAGCTAATATAAAGGGCTTCCGGATTCTATCCACAGAAACATGGCTCAGTAGTAGTAAACATAAAAACAAAGATTTATAAATTTCTTTCTTTTTAATTTCTATAACCGTCAATCACCCACAGCTGGTTGAATTTTGTGCAAAAGGTTCCTTTCAAGGGGGGTAAGTCCCTATACTTGCCGACTGTCCAAAATTTAATTTCCTGTTCTCAAGAGTAGGAACGAGGTGCGTGGTGGATTTCCCTTCCCGTTTTGAGGTGATCGTCATCGGTGGCGGTCATGCCGGTACCGAAGCCGCACTGGCGTCAGCGCGCATGGGTGCAAAAACCTTGCTGCTGACGCATAACGTGGAAACACTCGGCCAAATGAGCTGCAACCCAGCCATCGGTGGCATCGGCAAAAGCCATTTGGTCAAGGAAATCGATGCCCTTGGCGGCGCGATGGCCATCGCGACCGACAAAGGCGGTATTCAATTTCGCGTGTTGAACAGCCGTAAAGGCCCAGCCGTTCGAGCTACCCGAGCTCAGGCTGACCGCGTGCTGTACAAGTCGGCTATTCGCGAAATTATCGAAAACCAGCCGAACCTGTGGATATTCCAACAAGCCTGCGATGATTTGATTGTTGAACAGGACCAAGTCCGCGGCGTTGTGACTCAGATGGGGCTCCGATTTCTCGCGGACGCAGTGGTATTGACCACGGGCACGTTCCTCGGTGGACTTATCCACATTGGAATGCAAAATTACTCGGGCGGACGCGCAGGTGATCCGCCGTCGATTGCGTTAGCTCAACGTCTACGCGAACTGCCTCTGAGAGTGGGTCGTCTGAAAACGGGCACGCCACCTCGTATCGATGGGCGTTCGGTGGACTTTTCGGTGATGACTGAGCAGCCAGGCGATACGCCGATTCCAGTCATGTCGTTCATGGGCTCGAAAGAACAGCATCCTGCCCAGGTCAGCTGCTGGATTACGCACACCAACGCCCGTACCCATGAAATCATTGCGGCCAACCTTGATCGTTCGCCAATGTATTCCGGCGTCATCGAGGGTGTCGGCCCACGTTATTGCCCTTCCATCGAAGACAAGATTCATCGGTTTGCCGACAAGGAAAGCCATCAGGTCTTTATCGAACCGGAAGGGCTGAACACTCATGAGCTGTACCCTAACGGGATCTCCACCTCGTTGCCTTTTGACGTTCAGTTGCAGATCGTTCGTTCGATTCGGGGCATGGAAAACGCTCACATTGTTCGCCCTGGCTATGCCATCGAATACGATTACTTCGACCCCAGGGATTTGAAATACAGCCTTGAAACCAAGGTGATAGGTGGTCTCTTTTTCGCTGGGCAAATCAACGGCACGACAGGCTACGAAGAAGCCGCTGCCCAAGGTTTGCTGGCCGGTACCAACGCCGCGTTGCTCTCACAAGGCAAAGAGAGTTGGTGTCCGCGCCGGGACGAGGCTTACATCGGGGTCTTGGTCGATGACCTGATCACCTTGGGCACCCAAGAGCCGTACCGGATGTTCACTTCTCGTGCCGAGTACCGTTTGATTCTGCGTGAAGACAACGCCGACCTGCGGTTGACCGAGAAAGGTCGAGCTTTAGGGTTGGTCGACGATGCCCGTTGGGCGGCGTTCTGCACCAAGCGCGAAAGTATCGAGCTGGAAGAGCAACGCCTGAAAGGTACCTGGGTGCGTCCCGGAACGGTGCAGGGCGATGCCATTTCTGCGCATTTCGGTACGCCGCTGACCCATGAATACAATTTGCTCAATCTGCTGACGCGCCCTGAAGTCGACTACGCCAGCCTGATCGCTATTACTGGCGATGGTTGCAGCGATCCTCAAGTGGCCGAGCAGGTGGAAATCAAAACCAAATACGCCGGTTACATTGATCGTCAGCAGGATGAAATCGCTCGTCTGCGGGCCAGCGAAGATATCAAATTGCCTTTCGATATCGATTACGTCGGTATCTCCGGGCTGTCTAAAGAAATTCAAGGCAAGCTGGGGATAACTCGTCCTGAGACGCTGGGCCAAGCCTCGCGCATCCCCGGGGTTACCCCGGCGGCGATTTCGCTGTTGATGATTCATTTGAAAAAACGCGGCGCGGGCCGTCAGTTGGAGCAAAGCGCTTGAGTTCTATGGTTACCTCGCAACATGCCCAAGAGTTATCCCGTGGCGCCCTGCAACTGGGCGTCGATTTGAGCGAAAGCCAACACAGCCAACTGCTGGGTTACTTGGCGCTGTTGATCAAATGGAACAAGGCCTACAACCTCACTGCCGTGCGTGACCCCGACGAAATGGTTTCGCGGCATTTGCTCGACAGTTTGAGCGTGGTGCCCTTCATTTCAGGAGAGCGCTGGCTCGATGTAGGCAGCGGCGGTGGGATGCCCGGCATTCCGCTGGCGATCCTGTTCCCTGAAATGAAGGTTACGGTCCTCGACAGTAACGGCAAGAAAACCCGTTTTTTGACCCAAGTAAAATTGGAGCTGAAACTCGATAATCTTGAAGTTATCCACAGCCGGGCAGAAACATTTCAGCCTGCGTTGCCTTTCACCGGGATTGTCTCCCGAGCGTTCAGCAATCTCGCTGATTTCACCGGTTGGACTCGCCACCTCGGCGACACCGATACACGGTGGTTAGCGATGAAAGGCCTGCACCCTGCCGATGAGCTGGTAGCATTACCAACAGATTTTCGCCTCGATAGCGCACAAGCCTTGACTGTTCCTGGTTGCCAAGGCCAACGCCATCTGCTGATACTGCGCCGCACGGCATGATTGGGAACACGAGCAAGAATGGCTAAGGTATTCGCGATAGCGAACCAAAAAGGGGGCGTGGGTAAAACCACAACCTGTATCAACCTCGCCGCGTCATTGGTCGCTACCAAGCGCCGCGTGTTGTTGATCGATCTTGACCCGCAGGGCAACGCCACCATGGGCAGTGGTGTGGATAAACACGCCTTGGAACATTCGGTGTATGACGTGTTGATCGGCGAATGTGATTTGGCGCAAGCCATGCACTTTTCCGAGCATGGCGGTTACCAGTTGCTACCGGCCAACCGCGATCTGACGGCCGCGGAAGTCGTCCTGCTGGAAATGCAGATGCGAGAAAGTCGCCTTCGTAATGCACTGGCCCCTATTCGCGAGAACTACGACTACATTCTCATCGACTGCCCACCTTCCTTGTCGATGCTTACCCTGAATGCGTTGGTTGCTGCGGATGGCGTCATCATCCCCATGCAGTGCGAGTATTTTGCGCTGGAAGGCTTGAGCGACCTTGTGGATAACATCAAACGCATCGCCAGCGTACTGAATCCCCAGCTGAAAATCGAAGGCCTTTTGCGGACCATGTATGACCCGCGTCTGAGCTTGATCAATGACGTGTCCGATCAGCTCAAAGAGCATTTTGGTGAGCAGCTGTACGACACCGTTATTCCGCGCAATATTCGCCTGGCGGAAGCACCAAGCTTTGGCATGCCAGCACTGGCCTATGACAAAACATCGCGTGGTGCTCTGGCTTACCTCGCCTTGGCGGGCGAGATGGTTCGTCGGCAACGCCGCAACCCCCGTCCCGCTCAGACAACTTAAGGAATCCGCATGGCCGTTAAGAAACGAGGTCTCGGACGTGGGTTGGATGCACTTCTGAGCAGTCCGACCATCAGCGCACTGGAAGAGCAGGCTGTTCAAGCCGATCAGCGTGAGCTGCAACATCTACCCCTGGATGTGATCCAGCGCGGCAAATACCAGCCCCGCCGTGACATGGACCCCCAAGCCCTCGAAGAGCTGGCTCAGTCGATCAAGGCTCAGGGCGTCATGCAACCGATTGTCGTGCGTCCAATCGCTGGCAGTCGCTTCGAGATCATCGCCGGAGAACGGCGTTGGCGCGCGAGCCAGCAAGCAGGCCTGGAGACGATTCCGGCCATGGTTCGCGACGTATCGGATGAAACCGCCATCGCCATGGCGTTGATCGAGAACATTCAGCGCGAAGACCTGAATCCAATAGAAGAGGCCGTTGCGCTGCAGCGTCTTCAACAAGAATTTCAGCTCACCCAACAACAAGTGGCCGATGCGGTCGGCAAGTCCCGGGTAACCGTGGCGAACCTGCTACGCTTGATCGCATTGCCAGAAGTGATCAAAACCATGCTTTCCCACGGCGACCTGGAAATGGGTCATGCACGTGCATTGCTCGGATTGCCCGAAGAACAGCAGGTAGAAGGGGCGCGACATGTTGTCGCACGGGGTCTGACCGTACGCCAAACCGAAGCGCTGGTTCGCCAATGGTTGAGTGGCAAACCTGCTGCTGCCGAACCCGTAAAAAACGATCCGGACATCAGTCGCCTCGAACAGCGCCTGGCAGAGCGGTTAGGCTCTGCGGTGCAGATTCGCCATGGTCAGAAGGGTAAAGGGCAACTGGTTATTCGCTATAACTCGTTGGATGAGCTACAGGGCGTACTTGCGCACATTCGCTGAAACAGATGCGTTGTAGCGAGTAGTCGGAAATCACTACATGGCAGTTGAATAGGGGTTAATCCGCCCCTATACTCTGCGCGCATTTTGTCGGCACAAATTATGCCAGTTACTGATTTTGGTGGCTGACATTCCAGGAGCAGTTGTGATGGAAAACCGCACGCAGAAACGCCTGCCGTTCCATCGCCTGGCGGTTTTTCCGGTACTACTGACCCAATGTGCGGTACTGCTGTTGGCAGCGTTGACGTTATGGCAGTGGCACGGTGTCGTTGCTGGGTACTCAGGTCTTTGCGGAGGTCTGATAGCTTGGCTGCCCAATTTGTATTTTGCTCATAAGGCGTTCCGGTTTACGGGTGCTAGAGCAGCGCAAGCCATTGTCCGGTCTTTTTACGCTGGCGAGGCAGGCAAACTTATTTTTACGGCAGTGCTTTTTGCGCTGACCTTTGCAGGGGTAAAACCGCTGGCACCGCTGGCGGTATTTGGGGTGTTCATGTTGATCCAATTGGTCAACTGGTTCTCTCCCCTGCTTATGAGAACAAGACTTTCGAGACCTTAGGGCGTTTGAGGCAACCATGGCATCAGAGCAAACAGCTTCGGCATATATCCAGCATCACCTGCAAAATTTGACCTTTGGTCATTTGCCAACCAGCGGTTGGGGTTTTGCTCATGACGCGGCGCAAGCCAAGGAAATGGGTTTCTGGGCTTTCCACGTCGATACTCTCGGCTGGTCGGTCGCACTGGGGTTGATCTTTATTCTGATCTTCCGCATGGCAGCCAGAAAGGCAACCTCCGGTCAGCCGGGCGCCTTACAGAACTTCGTCGAGATTCTGATCGAGTTCGTTGATGGCAGTGTGAAAGACAGTTTTCACGGACGCAGTCCGGTCATTGCACCGTTGGCGCTCACTATTTTTGTCTGGGTGTTCTTGATGAACGCAGTCGACCTTTTCCCGGTTGACTGGATTCCGCATTTGGCGATGTTTGTCACTGGCGACCCCCATGTCCCATTCCGCGCCGTATCGACAACTGATCCAAACGCTACCCTTGGCATGGCCCTGTCGGTATTTGCGTTGATCATTTTCTACAGCATCAAGGTCAAGGGCATTAGCGGCTTCATCGGCGAAATGACCCTGCACCCGTTTGGTAGCAAGAACATCTTTCTGCAGGCACTGTTGATTCCAGTTAACTTCCTGCTTGAATTCGTGACGTTGATTGCCAAGCCTATCTCGTTGGCACTGCGTCTGTTCGGCAACATGTATGCCGGCGAGCTGGTGTTCATCCTGATCGCGGTCATGTTTGGCAGTGGCTTGCTCTGGCTGAGTGGCCTGGGCATCGTGCTGCAATGGGCGTGGGCTGTATTCCACATCCTGATCATCACCCTGCAAGCGTTCATCTTCATGATGCTTACCATTGTCTACTTGTCGATGGCTCACGAAGAAAACCATTAAGACTCGTCTTGGGCGACTTGATGACCCTACCGCTTCGGCGGCAGGGTGCCCGCAAGGGCTGATGTGAACAATTTTGTTTTACCGCTTTAAATCTAAAAAACCTAACCAATACGACGTAAAAGTCGGGAGGAAAGATGGAAACTGTAGTTGGTCTAACTGCTATCGCTGTTGCACTGTTGATCGGCCTGGGCGCACTGGGTACCGCAATCGGTTTTGGCCTGCTGGGCGGCAAGTTCCTGGAAGGCGCAGCGCGTCAACCAGAAATGGTCCCAATGCTTCAGGTTAAAATGTTCATCGTTGCCGGTTTGCTCGATGCCGTGACCATGATCGGTGTTGGTATCGCTCTGTTCTTCACCTTTGCGAACCCCTTCGTTGGTCAACTCGCTGGCTGATCTCTCGAATTTTCGAGTGGATTGGTGTGATGGACAACGAACGAGCGAGGTGTTGGCGTGAACATTAATGCAACCCTGATTGGTCAGTCCGTTGCGTTCTTCATTTTTGTACTGTTTTGCATGAAGTTCGTGTGGCCTCCGGTCATCGCTGCTTTGCACGAACGTCAGAAGAAGATCGCGGATGGGCTGGACGCTGCTACACGAGCAACTCGCGACCTGGAGTTGGCCCAAGATAAAGTGGGTCATCAACTGCGTGAAGCGAAGGCTCAAGCAGCAGAGATCATTGAGCAAGCCAAGAAACGCGGTACCCAGATTGTCGACGAAGCCCGTGAACAGGCCGTTGTCGAAGCTGACCGTGTGAAGGCTCAGGCTCGGACCGAGATCGAACTGGAACTGAACGGCGTCAAAGACGCGCTGCGCGCCCAATTGGGTAGCTTGGCGGTCAACGGTGCTGAGAAGATCCTGGGTGCCACAATCGATCAAAACGCGCACGCGGAGCTGGTTAATAAACTGGCTGCTGAAATTTAAGCGAGGGCGATCATGGCAGAACTGACCACGTTGGCCCGACCTTACGCTAAGGCAGCCTTCGAGCACGCCCAGGCCCACCAGCAACTGGCCAATTGGTCAGTAATGCTTGGCCTGGCTGCAGCTGTGTCGCAAGACGACACAATGCAGCGGATGCTGAAGGCACCGCGACTGACGAGCGCAGACAAGGCCACCACTTTTATTGAAGTGTGTGGCGACAAGTTTGATGTCAAGGCACAGAATTTCATCCACGTCGTTGCTGAAAACGACCGTCTCCTGCTTCTGCCGGAGATAGCCGAACTGTTCGACCTGTACAAGGCCGAGCAGGAAAAGTCGGTCGATGTGGACGTCACCAGTGCTTTTGCATTGAACGAAGAACAGCAAGACAAACTCGCCAAGGTTCTCAGTGCACGGCTCGGCCGGGAAGTGCGCCTGCATGCTGCGGAGGATGCCTCTCTAATAGGTGGTGTCATCATCCGCGCCGGCGACCTGGTTATCGATGGCTCAGTTCGTGGCAAACTCGCGCAACTGGCCGAAGCATTGAAATCTTGAGTTTGAAGGGGCAGCAGAGCAATGCAGCAACTCAATCCTTCCGAAATAAGTGAAATTATCAAGAGTCGCATCGAGAAACTCGATGTAACTTCCCAAGCCCGTAACGAAGGCACAGTCGTCAGCGTATCTGACGGCATCGTGCGGATTCACGGTCTGGCCGACGTTATGTACGGCGAGATGATCGAGTTTCCGGGCGGCGTCTTTGGTATGGCGTTGAACCTTGAGCAAGACTCTGTGGGTGCCGTTGTATTGGGCTCCTACCAGATGCTGGCTGAAGGCATGAGCGCCAAGTGCACTGGCCGCATCCTTGAAGTTCCGGTTGGTCCGGAATTGCTGGGTCGCGTAGTCGATGCATTGGGTAACCCAGTTGACGGCAAAGGCCCTCTGAACAACGTCCTAACCGACGCTGTCGAGAAGGTTGCACCCGGCGTGATCTGGCGTAAGTCGGTAGACCAGCCTGTACAGACTGGCTACAAGGCTGTTGATGCCATGATCCCTGTCGGCCGTGGTCAGCGCGAGCTGATCATTGGTGACCGTCAGATCGGTAAAACCGCTCTGGCGATCGACGCGATCATCAATCAGAAAAACAGCGGCATCTTCTGCGTCTACGTAGCAATTGGTCAGAAACAATCGACCATCGCTAACGTGGTTCGCAAACTCGAAGAAAACGGCGCGTTGGCTAACACCATCGTCGTTGCTGCCAGTGCTTCCGAATCGGCTGCGTTGCAGTTCCTTGCTCCGTACTCCGGTTGCACCATGGGCGAATATTTCCGCGACCGCGGCGAAGACGCGCTGATCGTTTATGACGATCTGTCCAAGCAAGCAGTGGCTTACCGCCAGATTTCCCTGCTGCTGCGCCGTCCGCCAGGCCGTGAAGCCTACCCAGGCGATGTGTTCTATCTCCACTCCCGTCTTCTGGAGCGCGCATCGCGTGTTTCCGAAGCGTATGTAGAGAAGTTCACCAACGGTGCTGTGACTGGCAAGACTGGTTCGTTGACCGCTCTGCCAATCATCGAAACTCAGGCTGGCGACGTTTCCGCGTTCGTTCCGACCAACGTGATTTCCATCACCGACGGTCAGATCTTCCTGGAATCGGCGATGTTCAACTCTGGCATCCGTCCAGCTGTGAACGCCGGTGTTTCAGTATCCCGTGTGGGTGGTGCCGCTCAGACCAAGATCGTCAAGAAGCTTTCCGGTGGTATCCGTACCGCTCTGGCTCAGTACCGTGAATTGGCGGCATTCGCCCAGTTCGCTTCTGACCTGGACGAAGCCACTCGCAAGCAGCTTGAGCATGGTCAGCGCGTTACCGAGCTGATGAAGCAAAAGCAATATGCGCCGATGTCTATCGCTGATATGTCGTTGTCCCTGTATGCCGCTGAACGTGGCTTCCTGGTGGACGTCGAGATTCCAAAAATCGGCAGCTTCGAGCAGGCTCTGATTGCTTACTTCAACCGCGATCACGCCGAATTGATGGCGAAGATCAACGTGAAGGGTGACTTCAATGACGAAATCGATGCGGGCCTTAAAGCCGGTATCGAAAAGTTCAAGGCCACCCAAACCTGGTAAGCCGCAGCGGGGGCCGAGAGGCTCCCGCTTGCTAACCTGATAGGTGTTACATGGCAGGCGCAAAAGAGATTCGCAGTAAGATTGCGAGCATCAAAAGCACGCAAAAGATCACCAGCGCCATGGAAAAAGTGGCAGTTAGCAAAATGCGCAAGGCTCAAATGCGCATGTCGGCTAGCCGTCCTTATGCGGAGCGCATCCGCCAGGTAATCGGACATCTGGCCAACGCCAACCCGGAATACCGCCACCCATTCATGATCGAACGCGAAGTAAAGCGTGTCGGTTATGTTGTGGTGAGCAGTGACCGTGGTCTGTGCGGTGGCTTGAATACCAACCTGTTCAAGGCTTTGGTCAGGGACATGGCGGTAAACCGTGAAAACGGCGTAGAGATCGATCTGTGCGTGATCGGCAGCAAAGGTGCGACCTTTTTCCGCGTTTTTGGCGGTAATGTCGTTGC
Source organism: Pseudomonas sp. CCI4.2 (assembly GCF_034350045.1). Classification (NCBI taxonomy): domain Bacteria; kingdom Pseudomonadati; phylum Pseudomonadota; class Gammaproteobacteria; order Pseudomonadales; family Pseudomonadaceae; genus Pseudomonas; species Pseudomonas sp. CCI4.2. The sequence continues at coordinate 1,402,267 of NZ_CP133781.1, forward strand.
TGCGATCAGCCATCTGGGCGAAGAGCCATCAATCAATGACTTGATTGGTAGCGTCAAGGTGATGCTGGATGCTTATCTGGATGGCCGTATTGATCGCCTGTCCGTGGTATCCAACAAGTTCATCAACACCATGACGCAGCAGCCTAAGGTGGAACAGTTGATTCCGCTGGTTGCGACCCCGGATAAAGAACTCAAGCACCACTGGGACTATCTTTACGAACCGGACGCCAAAGAGCTGCTTGACGGCTTGATGGTTCGCTACGTTGAGTCACAGGTCTACCAGGCGGTGGTCGAGAACAACGCAGCTGAACAAGCCGCGCGGATGATCGCAATGAAGAACGCTACTGATAACGCCGGTGATTTGATCAGCGATTTACAACTGATCTACAACAAGGCGCGTCAGGCTGCGATCACCCAAGAGATCTCGGAAATCGTCGGCGGCGCTGCCGCGGTTTAACGGTTCAAATATTCAGAGGATCCAGCTAATGAGTAGCGGACGTATCGTTCAAATCATCGGCGCCGTGATCGACGTGGAATTCCCACGCGAACACGTACCGAGCATCTACAACGCGCTGTTGGTAAAAAGTGCAGCCGGGACCACCCTGGAAGTTCAGCAGCAGCTGGGCGACGGCGTGGTTCGCACCATTGCAATGGGTTCCACCGAGGGCTTGAAGCGCGGTCTGGAAGTCACGGACTCTGGCGCAGCCATTTCCGTACCGGTCGGTAAAGCGACCTTGGGCCGGATCATGGACGTCCTCGGTAACCCGATCGACGAATGTGGCCCGATCGAAACCGAAGAGCGTTGGGGCATTCACCGTCCTGCGCCTACTTTCGCTGAACAGGCAGGCGGAAACGACCTGCTGGAAACCGGCATCAAGGTTATCGACCTGGTTTGCCCGTTCGCCAAAGGCGGTAAAGTCGGTCTGTTCGGTGGTGCCGGTGTAGGCAAAACCGTAAACATGATGGAATTGATCCGTAACATCGCCATCGAGCACAGCGGTTATTCCGTGTTCGCTGGTGTGGGCGAGCGTACCCGTGAGGGTAACGACTTCTACCACGAGATGAAGGACTCCAACGTTCTCGACAAAGTGGCATTGGTTTACGGTCAGATGAACGAGCCGCCGGGTAACCGTCTGCGCGTAGCACTGACTGGCCTGACCATGGCTGAGAAATTCCGTGACGAAGGTAACGACGTTTTGCTGTTCGTCGATAACATCTATCGTTACACACTGGCCGGTACTGAAGTATCCGCACTGCTGGGCCGTATGCCTTCTGCAGTAGGTTACCAACCGACCCTGGCTGAAGAGATGGGCACTCTGCAAGAGCGCATCACTTCGACCAAAGCCGGTTCGATTACCTCGATTCAAGCTGTCTACGTACCTGCGGATGACTTGACCGACCCGTCGCCTGCTACAACGTTTGCCCACCTGGACGCTACCGTCGTACTGTCCCGTGACATCGCTTCTCTGGGTATCTACCCAGCGGTCGATCCACTGGACTCGACTTCGCGCCAGCTGGATCCGGATGTTGTCGGCCAGGAACACTACGACACCGCTCGCGGCGTACAGTACGTGCTGCAGCGTTACAAAGAACTGAAGGACATTATTGCGATCCTGGGTATGGACGAGCTGTCGGAAACCGACAAGCAGTTAGTATCCCGCGCACGTAAGATCCAGCGGTTCTTGTCGCAGCCGTTCTTCGTGGCTGAAGTCTTTACGGGTGCCTCGGGTAAATACGTTTCCCTGAAAGACACCATTACTGGCTTCAAAGGCATCCTCAACGGTGACTACGACCACTTGCCAGAACAAGCGTTCTACATGGTCGGCGGCATCGAAGAAGCGATCGAGAAAGCCAAAAAACTGTAATCCCGGTGCCCGGTAAAACGGGCGCTAATTAGGTTGAGGCAAGCAAATGGCTATGACAGTCCATTGCGATATCGTCAGCGCGGAAGGGGAAATTTTCTCCGGTCTGGTCGAGATGGTGATTGCGCACGGTAACTTGGGCGATATCGGTATTGCTCCAGGCCACGCGCCGCTGATCACTGATCTGAAGCCAGGTCCGATCCGCCTGATCAAGCTGGGTGGGGAAGCCGAGGTGTTTTACATCTCGGGTGGTTTCCTCGAAGTGCAGCCAAACATGGTCAAGGTTCTTGCCGACACCGTGCAACGTGCTGCCGACCTGGATGAAGCCTCTGCTCAGAACGCTGTTAAAGCGGCTGAGAAGGCGCTGAATGAAAGAGGCGCAGATTTCGATTACGGCTCTGCGACTGCACGACTGGCCGAGGCGACAGCGCAGCTGCGCACCGTTCAGCAAATTCGTAAAAAGTATGGTGGCTAACCCCATCTGTTTTTTTGCGTGATTGAGAAAAAGGGTAGCCTCGGCTACCCTTTTTTCTTTTTTAAAATTCACCGCCGGTCGCCCTTGCTGACCGCCCCAGGATTGGTAGACAGCCATGTCACTCGATATCGTAATTCTCGCAGCGGGCCAGGGCACGCGCATGTGTTCGGCACTGCCCAAGGTTCTGCATCCAGTGGCGGGCGACTCCATGCTCGGGCATGTTATCCACAGCGCGCGCCAACTTAATCCACAGCGGATTCACGTGGTGATTGGTCACGGTGCGGACTTGGTTCGCGAGCGTTTGGCGGCAGATGATCTGAATTTCGTCTTGCAAGACAAGCAGCTCGGTACGGGCCACGCGGTTGCCCAGGCATTGCCCGAATTAACGGCAGAGAACGTGCTCATTCTCTACGGCGACGTGCCGTTGATTGAAGTGGGCACGCTGCGGCGTCTGCTGAAAAACGTCAGCGCCGAGCAACTTGGACTGCTGACGGTGACGCTTGCTGACGCCACGGGTTATGGACGTATCGTGCGAGATGAGCAACAGCGTGTCACTGCGATCGTCGAGCACAAGGATGCGACCGACGCGCAGAAAGCGATTACCGAAGGCAACACCGGCATTCTCGCTGTGCCAGGCAAGCGATTGGCAGACTGGCTGGGTCGGTTATCCAATAACAACGCGCAGGGCGAGTATTACCTAACCGATGTCATCGCCTTGGCCGTGGAAGACGGTCTGGTGATTGCCACCGAGCAGCCGCTGGATGCCATGGAGGTTCAAGGCGCAAACGACCGCAAGCAACTTGCCGAACTGGAGCGTCATTATCAGATGCGGGAAGGCTGCCGTTTGATGGCACTGGGCGTCACCCTGAGGGACCCGGCGCGTTTCGACGTGCGCGGAGAAGTCAGCGCAGGTCGCGACGTATTGATCGACGTTAATGTGATCCTTGAGGGTCGGGTGATTATTGAAGACAACGTCAGCATTGGCCCCAATTGCGTCATAAAAAACAGCACCTTGCGCAAAGGCTCGGTGGTTAAAGCCAACAGCCACATTGACGGTGCCGTACTAGGCGAGGGAAGCGATGTAGGCCCGTTCGCTCGACTGCGGCCCGGCAGCGTCCTGGAAGCCTTGGCGCATGTGGGTAACTTTGTTGAGTTGAAAAACGCACACCTTGGAGCAGGCGCAAAAGTAGGCCATTTGACCTATTTGGGCGACGCAGACGTGGGCGCACGTACCAATATCGGGGCCGGCACCATCACCTGTAACTACGACGGGGTGAACAAACACAAAACGGTCATCGGTGAAGGCGTCTTTATCGGCTCCAACAACTCTTTGGTCGCGCCTGTGGATATCTTTTCCGGTGCGACCACGGCGGCGGGATCTACCCTCACTCAAAACGTCCCTGCCGATCACTTGGCCATCGGTCGCGCTCGTCAGCGCAACATCGAAGGATGGAAGCGGCCGGTGAAAATCAAAAAAGAATGAAGTTATCCACAGACGTTTTCACACTCAGGTCTTTGCGGAAAGTCGTTCATAGGCAAACCCAAGCTTGACGAATGTACTCCAATAGGTTTTGATTGCCTTCGTTATCTTTCGAAACGAAATTTAGATCGCCATGTCGAAACGCAATACACCACAACGTCGCCATAACCTTCTTGCCGTGCTCAATGAGCTGGGTGACGTAAGCGTCGACGACATGGCAAAACGCTTCGAAACTTCGGAAGTCACCATTCGTAAGGACCTCGCCGCGCTTGAAGGTGATGGCTTGTTGTTGCGTCGCTACGGCGGCGCCGTGGCCCTGCCACACGAGTTAATAGCGGATAGCTGTCAACCGGTGTCCAAGTACAAACTGGCCATTGCGCGAGCTGCTGTCGCAAGAATTCGAGAGCACGCACGCATCATCGTCGACAGCGGTAGCACGACCGCCGCGTTGATTTCTGAATTAGGCAGTCTGTCTGGTCTAGTAGTCATGACCAATTCGCTGCAGGTTGCCACGGCGTTAAGTGAACTTGAACGTGAGCCCGTGCTGCTGATGACCGGCGGTACGTGGGACCCCCATTCCGAGTCGTTCCAGGGACAGGTTGCCGAACAGGTACTGCGTTCCTACGACTTTGATCAGCTATTCATTGGTGCGGATGGCATTGATTTGAATCGCGGTACGACAACGTTCAACGAACTCCTGGGCTTAAGCCAAGTCATGGCAGAAGTTGCTCGGGAGGTCGTGGTGATGGTTGAAGCCGATAAAGCTGGTCGAAAAATTCCCAATCTGGAACTGCCCTGGAGCAGTATCCACACCCTAATTACCGATGATCGCTTGCCCGCTGAGGTACGCGAACAGATTCAAGCCCGCGGCATAACCCTGATTTGTGCGGCTGTTTGCTAGGAGAGAACCATGTGTGGAATCGTCGGCGCTGTTGCTGAGCGCAATATCACTGCCATCTTGCTCGAAGGCCTCAAGCGCCTTGAATACCGTGGCTACGACAGCGCTGGCGTGGCGCTTTTTACCAACGCTGGCAAGCTGGAGCGCTGCCGTCGACCGGGCAAGGTTGCTGAGCTTGAGCAGGCGCTCGCTGGCGAACCTCTGATTGGCCGTCTCGGCATTGCACATACCCGCTGGGCCACCCATGGCGCGCCATGTGAACGTAACGCGCATCCGCACTTTTCTGCGGATGAACTGGCGGTCGTGCACAACGGCATCATCGAAAACCACGAAGAACTTCGCGACCGACTCAAGGGTTTGGGGTACGTCTTTACCTCAGACACCGATACCGAAGTCATCGTCCACCTCTTGCACCACAAATATAAAGACTCAGGTGATTTGGCCATCGCGCTGAAGGCCGCCGTCAAAGAGTTGCACGGTGCCTACGGCTTAGCGGTCATCAGTGCCAAACAGCCTGACCGTTTGCTCGCCGCCCGCAGTGGCAGTCCGTTGGTCATCGGTTTGGGCTTGGGGGAAAACTTTCTGGCCTCAGACCAGCTCGCGCTTCGGCAAGTGACTGACCGTTTCGTGTACCTGGAAGAAGGCGACATCGCTGAGATTCGTCGCGACAGCGTGCAGATCTGGACCGTTGATGGTTTGCCGGTCGAGCGCGAAATCGTTCAATACCATGAGGGTGCGGAAGCGGCTGACAAAGGTAAATTCCGCCATTTCATGCTCAAGGAAATCCACGAACAACCGAAAGTGGTACAGCGCACCCTTGAAGGGCGTTTGGGCCAACATCAGGTATTGGTTCAAGCATTTGGTCCACAGGCGGCCGAGCTGTTTGCCAAAGTGCGCAACGTGCAGATCGTGGCCTGTGGTACTAGCTACCACGCGGGCATGGTCGCCCGTTACTGGTTGGAAGGTTTGGCCGGGATTCCGTGTCAGGTCGAAGTCGCCAGTGAGTTCCGTTACCGCAAGGTCGTCGTGCAACCCGACACGCTGTTTGTGTCGATCTCACAATCGGGCGAAACCGCCGACACCCTCGCCGCACTGCGCAACGCCAAAGAACTGGGTTTCCTCGCCAGCCTGGCTATCTGCAACGTCAGCATCAGTTCGCTGGTGCGTGAGTCTGACCTGACCCTGCTGACTCAAGCTGGCCCGGAAATAGGCGTCGCCTCCACCAAAGCCTTCACCACCCAACTGGTTGCCTTACTGCTACTGACCCTTGCCCTTGGGCAGGTCAAAGGCACGCTGGAAGAGGGCGTCGAAGCAGAATTGGTCGAAGAGCTGCGCCGCCTTCCAATCCGTCTGGGTGAAGCACTGGCCATGGACAGCACTGTCGAAAAAGTCGCCGAGCTGTTTGCCGAGAAGCATCACACCCTGTTTTTAGGGCGTGGCGCGATGTACCCGGTGGCCATGGAAGGATCGCTCAAGCTCAAAGAGATTTCCTACATCCACGCAGAAGCCTATCCAGCCGGCGAACTCAAACACGGTCCGTTGGCCTTGGTCGACAGCGACATGCCCGTCGTCACCGTGGCACCGAACAACGAGCTGTTAGAGAAGCTCAAATCCAACCTGCAAGAAGTCCGCGCGCGCGGCGGTGAATTGATCGTCTTCGCCGACGAACATGCCGGCATGACCAACGGCGAAGGCACACACGTGATCGCCATGCCGCACATCATCGACACCCTGGCGCCGATCCTCTACACCGTCCCCCTGCAGTTGTTGTCGTATTACGTCGCGGTGCTTAAGGGCACGGACGTGGACCAACCGCGTAACTTGGCGAAATCGGTGACGGTGGAGTGAGTCGTGGCGATATAGACTATAAAAATGGATAACAAACTGATTTTATTGGGATGTTATTTTTAGTATTTGCCATTTTTCCAGATTTCCTGCTTCGTCTTATGCATCGGGTAAGTTAGGTATGTTTCGTCAGCTATCTCGCATGACCTAATTGTCCTAGCTGCTTGCTGCGGGGCGAGAATAAGCAGTGCGGCGGGGCGCTGTGCGCATGCCATTGAGGATCTCAAGTGCAATGACCAAAGCACCACAGACGCCCCGGCAATCGCCGTTTTGTTATTGCCTTCACCAAACAGCGCGAAGAAGTAACTCAGCGCTGGGAACACAATGACCAGGTAGCTAACCTTGCCAATCCAGTCACTGGTCCAGTAGCCCTGGTCGAATTTAAACCAAAAAACTCGCCACCCAATGCCGGGCATAGGCAAACACCCCGTTATCCAATGTCGGTTGGCAGGCTGAAAATACCGCTGCCGATCATTGAACCCACCACCAAGGCAATCAGCAGACTCAATGAGAGCCGTTCTGACGCTCTATGTCGGCGTAGATGAGCGGTTCGTGTTTGATTTATGTCAGACGCGGGATGATCATTTTGGAGATTGGCAACAAACTAAACCAATGCCCCGAACGCAGATCCCACCAGTGCTGTAATGCCCATGGCCAGTGCACCCCACATCGTCACGCGCCAGGCGCCGGTCAATACGCTGGCACCGCCGGCCCTGGCCGCAACAGCCCCCAGGCTGCTGAGAAAAACCAGTGACATGCCACAGATCCACGGCACAACGCTGTGGGCTGGCGCGATGATAATCACCGCCAGCGGCAGCGCGGCCCCCACCACGAAACTTGCGGCCGAGGCGAGGGCGGCCTGCAATGGTTTGGCCGTGAGTGCTTCGCTGATGCCTAGTTCATCCCGGGCGTGAGAGCCCAGGGCATCATGGGCCATCAATTGACCGGCTACCTGATGTGCCAGTTCAGGCGATACACCGCGATGCATGTAAATGTTCGCCAGTTCGATGTGTTCGGCTTTCGGGTCGCTGGCCAGTTCTGCCCGCTCCCGGGACAGGTCTGCCCGTTCGGTATCCGCCTGAGAGTGCACGGAAACGTATTCACCTGCCGCCATTGACATGGCGCCTGCCACCAGCCCGGCCATACCCGTCACCAGCAACGTTGAATGAGTGGCGTTGGCTGCGGCGACGCCGATCAACAGGCTGGCGGTGGAGACGATCCCGTCGTTAGCCCCCAGGACGGCGGCACGCAGCCAGCCGATACGATCGCTGCGATGAGACTCGGTGTGCCTGTGCATGAATTTCATTGTTTAACTGGACTCACTGTCATTGGGTGATTCATATCGGACGGGTTTCAATCTGCGCCTGCAAGTGGCCGCCGACAATGGATATTTCCTTGAACTGTTCACCGTCATGCAGCACGAACAATGCGTCCATCCCGCGCTTCTGAGCCAGCCGTGGCCCTTCGATTTCGCCCAGCACCATCAGCGCCGTGGCCCAGGCATCGGCAAGCATGCACGAAGCCGCCACCACGGTGACGGCCGCGAGCGGGTTACACAGCGGCGCACCGGTGGCAGGGTTCATGCTGTGGGCGTAGGATTGCCCACTTACATCCACCCAATGTCGGTAGTCCCCTGATGTGGCGATGGCGGCGTCGCCAAGCTCCATGACACCCATCACTTCACGTACGCCACGGAGGGGTTTTTCAATGGCCACGACCCAGGGCTGAGCATCAGGTTTCACGCCTCTGGCGCGCATCTCGCCGTCGATGCCAACCAGATAACAAGTGATGGCAAAATCTTCCAGGCAACGGGCCAGTTCATCGACGCCGAAGCCTTTGGCGATGCCATTTAAATCAAGGTTCAGTGGCCCACGTTTGCGTACCTGATTGCGTTGAGGGTCGATTACTAGCGCGGCGCTGGCGGACAGTTGCGCTCGCGGTGGTGCCGTCCCGAGGGTTTGCTCCGTGATGGATTGTTCGCCGGGACCGAACCCCCAGGCATCCACCAGGTCACCGACTGCTATGTCGAAGGCGCCGGCAGATTGCTGACTGACCCGCAGCGCGGCAGACAGCACTGTGGTCAGCTCTTTGGGCACTGACAGCCATTCCTGCTCGGGGCCGGCGTTGAGGCGGCAGAGGTCGGAATCGGGTTTCCAGATGGACATTTGCTGGTCCACCCGGCCTACGACGTGTGCCAGGGCCTGGGCGATTTCGCTCGTGTCGATCCCGGCCTCCGCATAGAACAAGGCGGTGTAGCGCGTGCCCATGGTCTCGCCGTTTATGCTGTAGCGTTGCACCTCAGTAGACATCTTCACGGTAGCGTCCTTGTGCCTTGAGGGTCAGCACACTCAGGTTGAGCGGTGCCAACACTTCATCCAGGGCGTGCATCACGCCTTCGGCCATTTTTCGACTGCCACACACCAATACTTGGGCGCCTTTTTCAATCAACCGACGCAAAGCCAGCGCATCGCTGATCAGTCGGTCTTGCACGTAACTGTGATCTTGAACCTGGGAAAAAGCGGCGCGTAATTCGGTGAGGCGTCGGTCCGCCAGATAACGGGTGAGCTCCGGTTCGTAGAGAAAGTCCGAGGTCGGGTTACGTCCGCCCCAATACAAGTGCATCGGGTGTCGGGCCTTGTTGTTACGGATAAAACCGGCCAATGGACCAATGCCCGTGCCAGCGCCGATCAGTATTACCGGGTGCGTGCCCGACGCTGGACGAAATTGCGGGTTAGGCTGGATAAAGGCGTCGATCGACGCGCCGATGTTCAGGCCATGCAGGAACTGTGAGCACACACCGCGTTCGTGTTTACGGACGCAGATTTCCAGCACTCCGTCTTCGGAGCTACTGGCCAGCGAGTAAAAGCGCGGGACCGGATTATCCGGTGGCAGAATCCCGACCAAGTCTCCGGCCTGAAAGCTCGGCAGATCACTCGGTGCCTTGAAGCGCAGGACGTGGGTCGGAGCATTCACTTCTTCACCGTAGACGATGCATTCGGTCAACTCCAGTTGATGGGTGCACGGTTGCTCCGGTGTGTGGACCAAGGTCAAGTCATGCCCCAGTGCTTCGGCCAACGCGTGGCCCCAGCGCGCAAATTCCTGGGAGGACAGGCGGTTGACGGTCTCCAGCCCCAGCAGCGGCGAGCCGCCGGCCTGCACCATCGCGCTCTGCACCTGATGGGCGTACTGACAAAATTGCGCAAACTGTCGATCGCCCAACCCCAGTACCGCAAAGGGCAGGCCGGGTTTGAGTCCGACCTGGTTGAGCCGTGTCAGGAACTGCGAGGCTGAAGCCGGGGCGTCACCATCACCGTGGGTCGCGGTGAGTATCAACAGCCGCTGGGCATGGCGGTAATCGCCTTTCCATTCATTCATCGCCGCGCTATGCACCCGATGCCCAGCCTGGTGCAAGGCATCATGCAGGGTTTGGGCAAAACCCCAGGTGCTGTTGTTTTCACTGCCCACCAGAATCACGCTGTCGGCGAGATGGGCGGGGCTGTTGTGGCGGATGTTCGGGCCGGCCTTGCGGCGGCGCCACCAGAGCAGAATGCCTGTCACGCTCATCAACGGCACGCAGAGGGCACAAAGGCCAAGCGGCAGGCCCAGCCACCAGAGGCCTTCACCGGTGTGCAACTGGTAAATCAGTTGATAAACGTTATACATCCAGTCGTGAGCTTGCCAGGACAACAAGGTGCCGCTGGCCGGGTCCACGTAGCCCTCGCCCTGGGCCGTGCGCAGGGAAAACACATTTTGCGGGTTGCCGGGGCTCGGGTAGACCAGTTCGCGCAGGTCATTCAGGTCGGTGGCCTGCAAGGCTTGCAGGTTCGCCGCCGGCGACGCCGGGCCGGCGCTGATGTGGGTGGGAAAGGCCGGTTCGCTCTGACTGCCGTCAGCGATCAAACCGAAGGTGGTGCCGGACATGTAAAGCCCGCTCAATGCCGACAGCAGCAGCCCGAGTATGGCCAAGCGCCCGACTTCCGCGTGCCAGCGCTGGCTGAAAGTGCCGCGCAGTGGCCGCAGCAGATTGCGCCAGCCGCCCAGGCGTCGGGCCAGCAGCAATGCGCCGGACACAGACAGCATCAACATGAACAGTGCGCCAACGCCCGACACCCCGTGCCCCGGTGTGCCCATAAACAGCGAGCGATGCAGGTCTTTCATCCAGCGTGAGAAGGCTGACGGCTCGTAAGGTGCGAGGCCCAGACCGGTTAGTGGGTTGACCTTTTCGGCAGCGGACTGACCGCCTTGGTTGTAGTAGACGATGACCGTCCCGGACGCTGTGCGCTGGATTTGTTCAACGCCCGGAAAGTGACTGGCGACACGTCCGGCCAATTGGCCGACATTGAGCTGCCCGACAGCGATGGACCTGCTGTGCAGGCGCTCCAGCGCTGGGTCAACGGACAATACCGCGCCGCTGATGGCCAATAGCATGACCAACAGGGCGGCAATCAGACCGGGTAGTGAATGGAACTGGCGAAGCATGTTCAGCCTCCAGAAATCGCGGGTGCTACAGGTCGTAGGTGAACGAGTCGATGTAAGTGCTGCCGGTCGCTGGCTTGCCCGAACCTTTGGAGGTCAGGGGCACGCTGATGTCGGCTCGGCCTTCGCGCTGGCTTTCCACAGCGCTGTCGATATGGATCTGATACCCAGCGTCGATCAAGGTGTCTGCCAGTTCAACGCTGACTTTGAGGGTGCGTCCGCTGCCGACACTAGCGCCGCTGACGCCGTCAAACTCGCTCGGATTCATGCCGCTGCCACGGGCCCAGTCGGTCAAGTGCCGGTAGTACTTGGCCTTCTTGCCGGCGACCCAAAGGGTCTTCTGGTATTGGCCGTTGGCGTCGGTGACATAGATCGCCAGGTACGCATCGTTACCGCCGTAATCCTTGAGCTGGGTGGTCAGGGTCACTTCACGGGCCTGTGCCAGCCCCGGCAGGGCAACGGCACCGGCGAGGCAGGTTGCAGCGATGATTCTCTTCATGAGGATTTCCTGTTTGAGCGTTGTGGCCAGAGCCTGGACCTGTTGGCTGACAGCAACCTGAAAGCCTTGGGAAAAACCGAAATGATCATTTGGAGACGGATCCGGCGAGGTAATCCCGGGCGTCGCCGTCGTCACCGAAATTGACTTGTAATGTGCGCAGGCGCAGGGAGGCTGGTGCATAGCGGGCTTCGATGGCGTTGCCCTTGCGGTCGGCGCCCTTGAGCTTGTAGCAACCGTCGTCGACCTTGATGCGCTGTACGCTCCAGCCGTATTGCTGCTCCACCTGATGACGCAAGGTTTCCCGTGGTTGCCAGTCACTGACCGGCTCGCTGCAGTCGCCATCGGCCAAGGCGTGGCCGCTGAGCAACACGCTCAACAATGCGGTATTGGCAATAAAAGCTGATTTCATGATCTGTCTCCTGCCGGATCGGCGTCTGTGGCATAGCCTAAGGTGCATTCCTGACAACGAGCTGAAACTTCAGACTCACGTCAGGTAAGGCGGTTAAGGTGCTGCACGACAACCATCACAGGAGTTACCCGATGCGGGTTTTATTGGTCGAGGACGCGCCCGGGCTGGGGGAGGCGGTGCGTGAGCAGATCGCCGATGACGGCCACGCCGTTGATTGGGTGCAACGCCTGGAGCATGCTCGCAACAGCGTTCGTACCACGCCTTACGACCTGATCCTGCTGGACCTGATGCTGCCGGACGGTCGCGGCCTGGACTTTTTGCGACAGCAGCGCTCAGCCGGGAACGTGACCCCGGTGATTATCCTGACCGCCCAGGACCAGATATCCGATCGTATCGCCGGCCTCAATGCCGGGGCCGACGACTACCTGATCAAACCGTTCGACCTGTTTGAGCTTTCGGCTCGCGTGGCGGCTGTGGCCCGACGTTACAGCGGCAACCCCAATCCGCAGATCAAGCTCGGCGAACTACAGATCGACATGAACGCACGTACGGTGCAGCGTGCCGGCGCGACCGTGGATCTGACGGCCCGGGAATGGGCGGTGTTCGAAGCCTTTGTTCAGCGCCCCAGCGCGTTGCTGTCTAGGTCGCAGCTCGAAGAGCGCTTGTATGCCTTTGGCGCCGAAATCGAGAGCAACACCATCGAGGTCTATATCAGTCGCCTGCGTAAAAAACTCGGGCGCGACCTGATTGAAACCGTGCGTGGCATGGGTTACCGGTTGATGTCGGTATGAAGTCGTCGTCAAGCCTGCAAAAACGCCTCGGCCTCGGGTTGACGCTGGGTATGACCTTGCTTTGGCTGGGGGCGACCGTCGGTGCCTGGCTGGTGGTACAACATGAGTTGAACGAGGCGTTCGACAGCGCCTTGGAAGAGACCGCACAACGCATCCTGCCGCTGGCCGTGCTGGAAATCAGCAACCGCGAAGCACCCCGTGAGGCGCAGCATGTCGCCACCCTGAAAATACACAAGGAATACCTGACGTACCTGGTGCGTGATGCCAAGGGCGAGATTTTGATGCAGTCCCACGATGCCGACCCGAAGATCTTCAACAAGCAGCCGAGTGAAGGGTTTTCCACCACTGAAAAATACCGCCTGTATGGTGCAAGTGCGTTGCGTGAGACGTTGTTTATCGACATCGCCGAACCTTTGGACCATCGCCGTGAAGCCGCTCGTGAAGCCTTGTTTGCCTTGTTGTTGCCGTTGTTGGCGCTGATACCCATCAGCCTATTGGGCGTCTGGTTATTTGTGCGCATCAGCCTGCGCAGCGTGTTGGCCTATCGTCGTGCCGTGGAGGCGCGTGGTGTGGGCGATCTGTCACCAATCAAAGTGGCACGGCTGCCGGCTGAAATCGACCCGTTGGCCGACGCGGTGAACCATTTGCTTGAGCGTTTGCGCAAGGCGTTGGAGGCCGAGCGCAGCTTTACTGCCAACAGCGCCCACGAACTGCGTACGCCGCTGGCGGCGACGTTGGCGCAGATCCAGCGCCTGCGCCACGAAGCGCCCGAAGGGCCGTTACGCGTGCGGGCGGCGAAAATCGAAAACTCGTTACGGGAGCTGGCGCGGCTCTCGGAAAAACTCATGCAACTGGCCAAGGCCGAGGGCGGCGGGCTGTTGTCCGAAGCGCCCCAAGACCTTATTCCGTTGCTGGCCCATGGGGTTGATGAGTGGAACCACAGCGGTGGGCAGCGCATCGCGTTGCAGTTGCCCAGTCAGGCCAGTGTTTACTCGGCGATTGATCCGGACGCTTTTGGCATCCTGTTGCGTAACCTGATCGAGAATGCGTTGAAGTACGGCGCAGCCGATCAACCGGTCGAGGTCAGCCTCGGCGATCAGGCATTGCTGCGAGTGGTCAACGGCGGCCAGGCGGTGCCAGAGCCGGTGTTGCGGCGCCTGACCGAGCGCTTTGTGCGGGGCAATAGTGACACGAGCGGTTCTGGCCTGGGCTTGGCAATTGCCCAAACAATTGTCCAAGGCGTCGGCGCCAGCATGACCCTGGCCTCACCAGCGACGGGCCGGGATCAAGGGTTTGAGGTGCGCGTCCAGTTTGTACTCATCCCGACAGTTAAAGAATGAGCACATCCTAGCGCACGCTTTTTCGGTTTTTCCGATAGCCAATAAAGAAGTCTAAACGGTGAATTGTAACGGCCATTTGCACCGTCTACACTCCAGCCCATGAAACGCTATCTACGGTTTTGCCTGATTTTCCTGATTAGTTTGGCGCTTCCCCTCAGCGGGATGGCGGGTGTTCAGGCATCGACTGAACCATGCCCGATGAAATCCATGGGCATGGCGATGATCGATGGTATGGGGCAGGATTGCTGCCAAGACATGAAAAGTCCCACCGATTCTGGCAAACCCTGCAAGCCAGGCCAGGAATGCAAAACCGGCGGCATGCTGCAAGTATCAATCATCAAGCCTCCTCTCACCTTGTCCAGCCCTCTCGTTGTGTCCTTCCCCAGCCATATCCTGCTAGTACAAACCCCTTCAGGGGTATGGCGACCGCCCCGTACTTGATTCCTGTACCTCATTGAGCCTCATTCCGCGTAAGCGGGATGGCATATCTGCGCGCATGTTTTATGAAGCGCGCGGTGGATCATCACAGGAATCGTGAACATGAACTCCAAGTGCTATTGCACAGGTTGGTCCCTCGTGGCCGGCCTGGCGGCAAGCATACTGGCATTGCCGAGCCTCGCGGGCGCATTGACACTCGATGAAGCCTTGCGGTTGGCCGAAAACAACGCTCCGTCACTGACCGCCCAAGCCGCCAAATTCCACGCCGCCAGCAGTGCTGCTATTCCAGCCGGCGAACTGCCCGATCCGAAGTTAAAACTCGGCTTGCAGAACTATCCCATTGGCGGCCCCAATCGCTGGAGTATTGACCAGGACTTCATGACCATGCAGATGGTTGGGGTCATGCAGGAAGTACCCAACCGCGACAAACGCCGAGCGCGCATTGACGTTGCCGACGCGGCTGTTGACCGAGCGGCGGCCGAAGGTCGTGTCGAGCGCCTGAACGTCCGTCAGGCCACGGCACTGGCTTGGATCAGCAGCTATTCCATCGAACGTAAAGAGGTCCTGTTCCAGGACTTTTACCAAGAAAATCGTTTGTTGACCGAAACCATTCGGGCACAGATCGCCGGTGGTCGTGCCCAACCTGCCGATGCAGTGACACCCAAGCAGGAGGCGGCTCAATTAGCGGATCAACAGGACGACCTAGTCCGCCTGCGTGCTCAAGCCCGGGCTGCGCTCAAGCGCTGGATTGGGCAGGCGGCCAACGACGAACCCACTGGTGGTTTGCCGCAATGGCCCGTCGAGACTTCAGGTTACACCCGCAAACTGCAACATCACCCCGCGCTGACCGCTTTTGTGCCGATGACTCGCGAGGCGCAAGCCAAGGTGCGTGAAGCCGAAGCGGAAAAGCAGTCCGACTGGAGTTGGGAACTCGATTACCAACACCGTGACCGTCGGTTCGGTGACATGGTCAGCGTGCAGTTCAGTTTCGATCTGCCACTGTTTCCCGACACCCGTCAAAATCCCAAGATCGCTGCCAAGCACGCTGAACTGAACCAATTGGAGGCTGAGCGTGAAGTCATGGTGCGAGAGAAAACCCAGCAACTGGAGGAGGATTTGGCCGAATACGAACGCCTGAATCGTGCCGTGCGCCGCAGTCAGGAAAGCCTGGTACCCCTAGCCAAAGAAAAGGTCGGACTGACCATGGCCAGTTACCGGGCAGGGAAAGGCGACCTAAAGGCTGTCGTCGCAGCTCGACGTGAGCTCATCGAGGCCCGATTCAAACAGGTCGACATCGAAGAACAGCGAGCCCTGACCAATGCGCGCTTGTATTTCAATTACGGTGAAACCAGCCTATGAACACTCGAATATGGAAAACGGCTGTGTTGACTGGCTTGTCGGTTGCCCTAGGCGTTGCAGCCGGCTACTGGTTCGCTCAGCAGCGTATGAGCGCAATGCCTGACGCGCTCGCCGAGCAGAGTCCCAAGACACAAGACCAACGCAAGGTGCTGTATTGGTACGACCCGATGAAGCCGCAGCAGAAATTCGATAAGCCGGGCAAATCGCCCTTCATGGACATGCAACTGGTGCCGCAATACGTTGATGCTGCAACGAACGGCGCAGCCATCAGCATCGATCCAAGCCTGACCCAGAATCTCGGCATGCGCCTGGCGACAGTCACCCGTGGAGTCCTCACTTCCAGCCTGGACGTGGTCGGCGTGCTGGCGTTCAACGAACGGAATGTCGCCGTGGTTCAGGCGCGTACTTCGGGTTTTGTTGAGCGGGTCTATGCCCGTGCTCCCGGCGATGTGCTCAAAGCTAATGCGCCATTGGCGGATATCCTGGTACCGGAATGGGCTGCAGCCCAGGAAGAATTCCTCGCATTGAAGCGCAATGGCGATGCTGACTTGCTGGCGGCTGCACGCCAAAGGTTGCACCTCACCGGGATGCCGACAGCGCTGATTACCCAGGTAGAGCGCAGCGGTAAGGTCCAGCCGAACCTGACGCTCACCAGTCCCATTAGCGGTGTGCTGCAAGAGTTGGATGTACGTATGGGTATGACCGTGATGGCCGGCGAGACTTTGGCTCGAGTTAATGGATTGAGTAGCGTCTGGCTAGCCGTGGCCGTTCCAGAGTCGGAGACGGAATCGATCGTCCTCGGTCAAACGGTCGAAGCACGCCTGCCAGCCTTCCCAGGGACTGTGCTCAGAGGCGTGGTCAGCACGATTCTTCCCGAAACCAATCCGGACAGCCGCACCGTTCGCGTGCGGGTCGAACTGGCCAACCCTAATGGACGACTCAGGCCGGGTATGACGGCGCAGGTACGCCTGAATCGCTCGACTGAGCAAAGCGTGTTGTGGGTGCCGAGCGAGGCGCTCATCCGCACCGGTCGACGCACGCTGGTGATGCTCGCCGAAGACGCGGGTCGCTATCGACCCCTAGAGGTGCAACTCGGGCAGGAAAACGAAGGCAAGACGGTGGTGTTGAAAGGCCTGGAGGAAGGCCAGCAGGTGGTCTCATCAGGTCAGTTCCTGCTCGACTCCGAGGCTAGCCTCAAGGGCATCGTCGCAAGCACGCTGGAAATGCCAGCACCTACAGCCGCTGCCCTTCATGAGTCGCAGGGGCAAGTCCTACAGATCAATAGCAAAGACGTTACGCTCGCCCATGGTCCCTTCAAGACGCTGGGTATGCCGGGCATGACCATGACCTTCCCACTGGCGGACCCTGCGCTCATGCAAGGGCTCAAATTGGGAGACAAGGTTCGGATCGCAGTGAGCCAAACCGATGATGGTTTGCGCGTTGAGCGTCTGGAAAAACTAGGGGGCCAGCCATGATCGCTGCCCTTATCCGCTGGTCTGTGGCCAACCGCTTCCTGGTCCTGCTGGCCACGCTGTTCGTCACTGCCTGGGGCGTCTGGTCGGTTCAGAGCACCCCCATCGATGCACTGCCGGACCTCTCCGATGTTCAGGTAATCATCCGCACCCCCTACGCGGGGCAAGCGCCGCAAATTGTCGAGAACCAGGTGACCTATCCGCTGGCGACCACCATGCTCTCGGTACCGGGAGCGAAAACCGTACGCGGTTACTCCTTCTTCGGCGACAGCTTCGTTTACGTGCTGTTCGAAGACGGTACCGATTTGTATTGGGCTCGCTCACGCGTACTGGAGTATCTGAGCCAGGTACAAAGCCGCTTGCCGGCTACGGCCAAACCGGCCTTGGGACCAGATGCCACCGGGGTGGGCTGGATCTATCAATACGCGCTAGTGGATCGCACCGGTGGCCATGATCTGGCGCAGCTGCGCGCACTTCAGGACTGGTTTCTCAAGTTCGAGCTCAAGACCCTGCCGAACGTGGCAGAAGTAGCCACCGTCGGCGGCATGGTCAAGCAATACCAGGTGCAGCTCGATCCGCTCAAGCTGGCCAGCCTGGGCATCACGCAGTCTGAGGTGACCGAGGCGATTGGCAAGGCCAATCAGGAAACCGGCGGTGCTGTGCTGGAACTGGCGGAGACCGAGTTCATCGTGCGCGCTTCCGGTTACCTGAAGACACTGAATGACTTTCGGGCTATCCCGCTAAAACTCGGGGCTGGTGGCGTGCCAGTGACTCTTGGCGATGTGGCCACAATTCAACTGGGGCCAGAGATGCGTCGTGGTATTAGCGAACTCGACGGCGAAGGTGAAACGGTTGGTGGCGTGGTGATTCTGCGCAGCGGCAAGAATGCTCGAGAAACCATTGCGGCGGTCAAGACCAAACTCGACGAGCTCAAAGGCAGTCTGCCGGCCGGGGTAGAAATCGTCACCACCTACGACCGCAGCAAGCTGATCGACCGTGCCGTGGAAAACCTCAGCCACAAACTGATCGAGGAGTTCATTGTCGTCGCGTTGGTCTGCGGGATATTTCTGTGGCATCTGCGCTCATCGCTGGTAGCCATTATCTCGCTGCCAGTTGGGGTGCTGATTGCCTTCATCGTCATGCGTCACCAAGGGATTAACGCCAACATCATGTCTTTGGGAGGGATTGCCATTGCCATTGGTGCCATGGTCGACGCCGCCGTGGTGATGATCGAAAACGCCCACAAGAAGATCGAGGCCTGGCATGCGGCCCATCCCGACGAGGAACTTAAGGGCGAACATCGCTGGCATGTGATTACCGAAGCCGCGGTTGAGGTAGGGCCGGCGCTGTTCTTCTGTCTGTTGATCATCACCCTGTCGTTCATTCCGGTGTTCACCCTGGAGGCGCAGGAGGGCCGCCTGTTTGGCCCCCTCGCTTTCACCAAGACCTACGCCATGGCGGCGGCGGCCGGACTGTCGGTGACTCTGGTGCCGGTGTTGATGGGCTACTGGATTCGTGGACGAATTCCCACTGAGCAACAGAACCCACTGAACCGTTGGTTGATCAGGATCTATCAGCCGGCCCTGGACGCGGTGCTGCGTCGGCCCAAAATCACCTTGTTGGTTGCACTACTGGTCTTTCTCAGTACGCTTTGGCCGATCTCTCACTTGGGTGGCGAGTTTCTCCCTGCGCTGGACGAGGGTGATCTGCTCTACATGCCTTCCGCCCTGCCGGGGTTGTCGGCGCAGAAGGCGGCGCAACTGCTGCAACAGACCGACCGCCTGATCAAAACGGTGCCCGAAGTCGAACACGTTTTCGGTAAGGCGGGTCGCGCCGAAACCGCCACCGATCCGGCACCGCTGGAGATGTTCGAGACCACCATCCAGTTCAAGCCGCGTGATCAGTGGCGCCCAGGGATGACCCAGGAAAAGCTCGTGGAGGAGCTTGACCGAGTGGTGCGCGTCCCAGGGTTGACCAACATCTGGATACCACCGATTCGTAACCGCATCGACATGCTGGCTACCGGTATCAAAAGCCCGATTGGTGTGAAGGTTGCCGGTACCAACCTGACGGAGATCGATGCCGTCACCCAAGCCGTCGAACGTGTGGCCAAGGACGTGCCAGGTGTCAGTTCAGCGTTGGCCGAACGACTGACCGGTGGCCGTTATATTGACGTAGATATCGATCGTAACGCTGCGGCCCGCTATGGACTGAATATCGCCGATGTGCAGTCGATCGTGGCCGGCGCAATCGGCGGTGAAAACGTCGGGGAGACGATTGAAGGACTGGCTCGTTTCCCAATCAACGTACGTTACCCTCGAGAGTGGCGTGACTCGCTCGGGGCTCTGGAGCAGTTGCCGATTTACACCCCTCTGGGTAGCCAGATCACCCTGGGTACCGTGGCGAAGATCAAGGTCAGCGATGGTCCGCCCATGCTCAAGAGTGAGAACGCTCGACCTTCAGGCTGGGTGTATATCGACGTGCGTGGACGGGATATTGCCTCGGTAGTCGCCGATCTACGCCGGGTAGTCAGTGAGCAAGTGAAGTTGCAACCTGGGATGAGCCTGAGTTACTCAGGACAGTTCGAGTTTCTCGAAAGGGCTAACGCACGACTCAAACGGGTGGTACCTGCCACGCTGTTGATCATCTTCGTGCTGCTCTACCTGACGTTCGCTCGCTTTGATGAAGCGTTGCTGATCATGGCCACTCTGCCATTCGCACTGACTGGAGGGGCCTGGTTTCTCTATCTATTGGGATTCAACCTGTCGGTCGCCACGGGTGTCGGCTTTATCGCCTTGGCCGGTGTTTCTGCCGAATTTGGCGTGATCATGCTGCTCTACCTGAAGAACGCCTGGGCTGAACGTGAAGACCTTGGCGACAGCACTGAGCGCGGGCTGGTGGCTGCGATTCGTGAAGGCGCTGTGCAGCGCGTTCGGCCCAAAGCCATGACCGTGGTCGTTATCATTGCAGGCCTTTTACCTATCTTGTTGGGCAGCGGTACCGGTAGCGAAGTAATGAGCCGCATTGCAGCGCCCATGGTAGGCGGCATGGTCACGGCACCTTTACTTTCTCTGTTTGTCATCCCGGCCGCCTATCGCCTGATGCGCCGTCGGCGCCTCTTAGCTGAACCTGACAAGGAAGTTAATGCGTAAATAGAAAATGTAGAAAACGAGGTCGCATTTGCTGCCTAGTTTTTTAAAGCATCAATTGCTTTTGGAGATCTGGAAACTCAGCCATATCTGTCTCCCTACCTGGCGCTAGGGTTTGAGCGCCAGCTGCCTAGCTGCCTAGCTGCCGGCACCGTCCCTGCCGCGCCTCCTTGAAAATCCACCTAAAAGGGACTAGATATAAAAACGCTACCCTTTGAGACTACGAATATGAAATCCACATTAGCCGCAGAGCTTCGCCAAATCGCCAAATCGCTCCACGACTTATTTCGCTCCGCTGATCTGAGCCATAAAAGAGATCCGATCTGAGATGCGTAAAACCTACAAGACAGAGTCAAAGAAAAATTAAGCGATTCTTCGACTAACTCTTAGGTAGGCTTCAACAGCAATACCACCAGTCGCTTGATACCAAAAGTACAGCGGTACAGCTCAACGGCCAACTCACTAATATCGGCCTTTACGTAGCCATGGCTCACTCTGAGACATATCAGCGATATAGTTCAGCCAGGCTCGTCCGGTGCTACGCCATGTAATCTTCCTCGACAGTGTCAGTAACTTCAGTTCGTACGTAGGTACGCATGACGTGGTCCCAAAGTGGAGAGGTCACGCCGAAATTCTTCTCTATTCCCTTGCGATGATGCAAGTTGTGATTCGCAACCAGCCCAGGAATGAAACGGTAGGCCCAGTGTTGAGGACGGTGCAGCACATAGTGCAACGAGATATAGCAGAAGTAGCCGATCAGCAACCCGGCAAAAACGGAGGTTAAGCCGGTGAGCCAAGCGAGCAATAACAAAACGGCATTCACCGAGTTGGTCTTCCAGCCGGAAATACCGATGTAAGCGAGCACGTCAATATGGTGGGTCCAATGCTCCCGGCGATACAACGAGTGAAACAAGAAACGGTGCGCCGAATACTCGACCAGCGACCATGCTAATAGCCCGGCCAGCGCCTGTCCGGGATGAAAAGGTGCAATGCAGAAAATGAGGAAGACGAACAGCGGAACGGTAAAGAAGTCGAGATAATAGGCAAACGAGGACATCAGCCATTTGTTGGATGTAGCCATGAGTGTCTTTTCCTTATATACAAAATTAACAGAGTTATTTCAAAAATGATTCAGAAACCGAGATGTGTGTGATTCCTGAGCACTTTGTTGCTCTTACACATATTCAACAGCGGCAACGAAGTTCGTTACTCCAGTACCTGGCGTTTAGGCGTCTTGACATAACACCCCTGTGAACCCTCTATTCAACGACGGCTTCAAAGTTATTACCTTTCTGTAGCGACAGTTGTGAAGCCATTTCCATCACGTGTTGCAAGTATTAATTACCGATGAGATCGTTAGCTGAGGTCTGTTCCTGATGAAAACAGGCCATTAGAATAAACTTGAAATAAGAAAGGTCATTCTTTTCATGTGATGCTCCTTAAATTTGGAGTAATGATACTTTTTTAGATGCGGTAGGATCACCAACTGCCGTAAGGAATGCCGAAGCGTTCGATGTATTGTTTCGAATCTTCGGTTTGTTGAAAGTAATGCCCGTTTGATTTACCCAGATACGGGCCTAAAGGCTCGACTTCGACTTGAGCGCGGTTGAAGGCGACTCGGTGTAAACACTCGTCCCACACCCACACTTGAACAATACCGCCGGGGGCAAGTCCCAAGGTCATGCTGGGGTGCCAAGAAGCGGGGCGATCAGGGTATTTGGCGCAGCGTCGAGCGATGGAGTGGCGCATCAGTTGTCGGGCTTCTTCCGGGATCTCTATCCAGCCTTGGTAGGTTTGAGGCTCGACCGAGGACTGCCAGCGCACGAAGACCCGTTTCGGGAGATCGGCGCCGGTGACAAAACTTCCGTTTCCGCCGGTATCCGCCCATCCATGGGCATATTCGATGCCGTCGTTCCGAAAAGCTCCGGTGCCGATAGCGCCGCCGCCTCTGCGTGGAAAGAATCGGTTATTGATATCCACCACCGCGCTCATCTCGACCCAACCCGTCATATACCTTGGTGCAGAAAACCGTAAATCCCACCATGGGTGATGGGGGTCATTTACGCCAGACAATGGGTCTGCGGCTTGGCATCCTGCGATCAGAGCTAGACCCAGTAATGCGACGAGTTTTCTGATAATCATCCGGGATCACCAACTGCCGTAAGGAATGCCGAAGCGTTCGACGTATTGCTTCGAATCTTTGGTTTGTTGAAAGTAATGCCCGTTTGATTTACCCAGATACGGGCCTAAAGGCTCGACTTCGACTTGAGCGCGGTTAAAGGCGACTCGGTGTAAACACTCGTCCCACACCCACACTTGAACAATACCGCCGGGGGCAAGTCCCAAGGTCATGCTGGGGTGCCAGGAAGCGGGGCGATCAGGGTATTTGGCGCAGCGTCGAGCGATGGAGTGGCGCATCAGTTGTCGGGCTTCTTCCGGGATTTCTATCCAGCCTTGGTAGGTTTGGGGCTCAACCGAGGATTGCCAGCGCACGAAGACCCGTTTCGGGAGATCGGCGCCGGTGACAAAACTTCCGTTTCCGCCGGTATCCGACCATCCTCTAGCATCTTCGATATCGTCGTTCTGGAAAACTTCAATACCAATTCCGCCGCCACCTCGGCGTGGGAAGAATCGGTTATTGATATCCACCACCGCGCTCATCTCGACCCAACCCGTCATATAGTACGGTGCAGAAAACCGTAAATCCCACCAAGGGTGATGGGGGTCATTTACGCCAGACAATGGGTCTGCTGCTTGACATCCTGCGATCAGAACTAGCCCCAATAATGCCCACAACTTCTTGATCTTCATCGTTCACCTTTGATTGCGTGTGGGTGTTGGACGCGTATGCCATTTGCAGTTGGTGCATTAAAGTAAAAAAGCTTTAGGCCTGTCCCATCTCGCTTAGTCACGGGGTTGTTCCAATGAGCAGAGGTATGGATATAGCGCCGTTTTAAAAGCGCCTCTTCGGCCGCAGTGGTACCGTACTCACCTGCGACAAACTGGTCACACAGCGACTGGAGCTCTGGGGGAAGGATGTAATCTGGATCTAACTCCTCAATATTGGTAAAGCGTACTTTTTTCTGCTTCGCCAGCTCATGCATAACCCGCAAATAAACTCGCGATAACTCTCCGCGAACTGTTCGCTTGAGTTGCAAGCCCGCAAACACTCTTTTTTGCCGAGGTGCGTGTCGATCCTGTGGGTCGATCGCTAACTCCGTAGAGGGCGGGGTAATAATCTCCAGCATCTCAGCGGGCCAGCCTTTAGCTATCATGTGCATTTTGGCCTGCAGCGCGTCGTGGTAAATGGACGTGGTTTTTACGTCACAGTTTTCCGCGACCGTCAGCGCCTGCATGGGGGTGATCAGCACGCATTCGTCCGCCTCGGCGCGATAGCCGCCTCCAACGTCCGAGTGGACTCCGGGCACGATAATTTCAGGATGATCGGGGCCTATTTTATTAAGGGCGAAATTGTCTCGACACTCGTCGCGGGCTACTAATTGCACCACGTGTCTGAAGTCTGACGGTGGCAACGCGATGTTTAACCCAGGGGTAATTGAACTGCTGATATTCAGCAAGTTACTCAACCCACCCGTAGCCGCCACGGTATCGAACAGGCCAATAAAGCCAATGCGGATGTGTTTTTTGTATTGGCCCATGAATTTCGGGCTGAACGCAATCTTATAGCTGTTGAGCACAACGCCTAAGGGACCGTTGCGAACTTTGGCGACTTCTGTGGCAAAGTGCCTGGCCGCTGCGGCGCCTCGACTGAAACCGAAGACGTCAAAGATGATATGGGTGATTTCGTTGTGGGTATCCAATTCATAAATATCATTAACTACCCGACCTATCGCACCGAAAACCGACTGCACACGTTCTGCCACGCCAGTCTCACCACGCCCGAGGCTTGAACCGAGCTTACTGTCTTTTTCGCCCCCCAAGGTTCCAATGCCGTCGACGTAGATTTTTCGGTAGGCGTACGAACTTTGCTCCCACAGCTCTCCTTGCTCCAACTTTATGGGTGCGTGATAAAGATCATGCAACTTCGCTACATTGCTTAAATCATTCCCATAACTGCTGTCTGGATCCGCCATGTACGGCTTGCAACTGGCGTCGAGGTCTTGCGGCTGAATCGGGTGATGCGCGCCACACATAATGCCTTGCGCGGTGTTGCTGGCGTTATTGCAGGTGCCATCGAAGAACACACCAATGGTCAAGAAGACCGGCACCTTGCTTGCGCGCTCGCGTTTTTTCTGTTCCTCCACCCTGCGATAGACCTCTTGCCGGTGAGCCTCTCCTTGGGCAATTGCCGCCAGGAAGGGCTTTTGCATTTCTTCGCGGGCGGCGAGTTGCTGAGGCGTCATTTCTTTAGGCCGGTTCGCCAAACATACCCGGCAGGAATTGGGGTCGTGTTTTTCCACAAGCGGTACTCCTGAATAACTGTTCAAACACTAGCCGTTTTAGACTGCGCAACTATTTGCGCACTTGTTGCTCAAAATGGCGCACTTAAGACAAATGAGGCTGCTATAGGTGCAACCGCCCCAACACTGAAGTTCAGGCAGTCAGTGTATAGATACATAAGTACTAATAATTTGGTTGCGGAAAAATACGACGATTAAGTGCTTTAGACAAGTGGATTTACGCTATTTATAAAGCTCTAGTTTCCGATGTTTATGCAGGACATTTCCTACAGACAACAGCGAGTTGCAAGTATCGGCAGCCGCTGTAAGAAGTTTCGGCGATTTCACCGGACTCGTCCGACATTAGAAAGTAAAAAATCCTACAGACTTAGTTTTTCATCGCTCTTATCATCCGACCTATCGCCCGAGGTGCCCAGTATGACGTACGATAAATGTAACGTGCTTAACGCAACTCCAACCAATCATCTTGATACAACTCCGCCAAGTGCTGATGCACTTCGGCATGACTACGCTTGCATTAAAGACCGTTGCCTCGGATGACCTATTCAAGCGCACGCTCCGCCTATTACCTTGTTGTGGCTAAAACGCCCATCGCCCAAGACAACTTCTGCGGCGAGGACATCCGGTTTTCAAACGAATACGAAGCGCTGGAGCTTGAACTCAACAAAGCTCAGTCCATGGAAGAGGGCATGAAGGTCGACTGGCAGAAGGTGCTTGACCTGAGCGAAGCGATTTTGCAAACCCAGTCCAAAGACCTGCGTGTAGGGGCGTGGCTGGTGTGGGCGTTGTACCAGAAGGAATCATTTGCCGGTTTGATGGCGGGCGTCGGCATGCTCTATCACCTGTGCCAGCACCATTGGCAGGCGGTTCATCCGCTAAAGGTGCGCACCCGTGCAGCAGCGTTCAGTTGGCTGTTGCCACGTATGGATCAGGTGTTGGTGGAGAGCGTTCCGATCAAGGAGCAATTGCCCTTGTTCCAACTGCTGCTGGAATACCTTCATGGGCTGGAAACATTGCTGACGTTGCATCTGGCGGATGACGCGCCTTTGATGTTGCCGCTGTGTCGGCGCCTGAAGCTGATGATTGATCGCGCCGTTAATAATTTGCCCGGCCCCGTGGAATCCACTGTTGCGCAGATCAAACAGGTGGCTAGCCAACTCTTTGCACCGGGTTCACCCGTCAACAACGAGAAAGAAGCGCAAAAAGCGCTGCGTGGCCAGCAGGAAAATGCCCGCACTTTGTGTGCATGGTGGTTGCGCCAGAAAGCCACCGACATTCGCGCTTTGCGCCTCAACCGGACATTGCTGTGGCTGCCTATCGATACGCTTCCCGAACGCAACGCTGAGCAGGTCACCGCGCTGCGAGGGCCGCCGGCAGACAAACTAAAAACCTATCAGGACCGCTTTTCTCAAGGGGCGTACGCCGATCTGCTGGTGGACCTTGAGGCAAGTATTTCTGCATCGCCGTTCTGGTTCGACGGTCAGCGTATGGCCTGGGAGTGTCAGCAGGGGCTTAACGCGGACCTCGCCATGCGCGAAGTGGAGTTGCAGTTCTCACTGTTCTTACAGCGCCTGCCCGCAGTGGTTGATCTGAAGTTTCATGACGGCGTGCCCTTCGCCGATGCCGAAACCCGTAGTTGGATCAGCGCCCACGTTTTAGTGCATCTCCAAGCTGCCAGCTCGCCGATGACAGTACAAAGCGACAGTCAGCACGCGGCTTGGGAAGAGGCTTACGAAGAGGCGTTGCCCATTTTGCGAAGGGATGGGCTCAAACCTGCCGTGCAACTTCTCAAGCAGGGGCTACAGGCTGCTCAGGGAGGGCGGGTGCGGTTCTTCTGGCAACTGAGCCTCGCTCGCTTGTGCCATCAGGCCAAGAAATACGACTTGGCCAAAGCTCAGCTTGAAATCCTCGATCAACAATTATTGAGCTCCGGACTTGCGGCCTGGGAGCCGGACCTCGCACTGCAAGTTTTGCATCTGTTGTACCGCTGCTGCGAGTTGTTGCCACAGAACGCCCTGTTGCGCGAGCGCAAGGACGACATCTTTCAACGGCTTTGCCACCTCGATATCGAAGTCGCACTGCCCTAGGCCTTCGGGTCATCACTGTAGAGGAGAAAACTCATGGCCAAAGAAGGCTCCATAGCCCCCAAGGAACGCATCAACGTCACGTTCAAACCGGCGACCGGTAACGCTCAGGAGGAGATTGAGTTGCCGCTGAAGTTGATGGTGCTGGGGGATTTCACCCATCGAGCAGATGAACGCAAGGTTGAAGACCGCAAGCCCATCAGTATCGACAAAAACAGCTTCGACGAGGTGCTGAGCAAGCAAAAACTCAACATGACGCTGAGCGTACTGAACCGTCTTCAAGACGAGGGTGGCTCCGATGAACTGGCGATCAACCTTGCCTTTGACTCCATGAAGGATTTCAACCCGGCCAGCCTGATCGAGCAGATTCCAGAGCTGAAAAAGTTGATGGAATTGCGTGATGCATTGGTCGCTCTGAAAGGGCCATTGGGTAATGCGCCGGCTTTTCGCAAAGCAATCGAAAGCGTTCTAAAAGACGACGAATCGCGCAGCCGAGTGCTGGGCGAGCTTGAAATGAACGCAGCTGCAAAACCGGACGCTTAAGCCGTTAACGCACAGGAAGCCAATATTATGAGCACCAAAGCTTCATCCCAAAATACCACCGAAACAGCAGAGAGCGGCATTCTCGACCGGATTATTGCGGAGACTAAACTGACGCCCAGTGATGATGCTTACGGCATTGCCAAGCGTGGTGTGGCGGCGTTCATCGTAGAGTTGCTAAAACCGCAAAACGATGGCGAGCCAGTCAAGAAGGCGATGGTTGATCGCATGATCGCCGAGATCGATGCCAAGCTCAGTCTTCAAATGGATGAGATTCTTCACCATGTCGATTTCCAGGCATTGGAAGCGTCGTGGCGTGGGCTGAAATTGCTGGTGGATCGCACCGACTTCCGCGAAAACAACAAAATCGAGATCCTCAACGTTTCCAAGCAAGACTTGCTGGACGACTTCGAAGATTCGCCGGAGATCAATCAATCCGGGCTTTATAAGCACGTCTACACGGCTGAATACGGACAGTTTGGCGGTGAGCCAGTGGGGGCAATTATTGCCAACTACTTCTTCTCGCCCAGCTCGCCAGATGTTAAGACCATGCAGTACGTCGCCAGCATTGCGTGCATGGCACACGCTCCGTTTATTGCCGCTGCCGGCCCTCAATTTTTCGGACTGGAAAGCTTCACAGGCTTACCTAACGTAAAAGACCTCAAGGACCACTTTTCAGGCCCGCACTTTTCCAAATGGCAGAGCTTCCGGGTGCAGGAAGACGCACGCTATGTCGCCCTGACCGTGCCGCGATTCTTGCTGCGTAACCCCTACGATCCCGAAGAAAATCCGGTCAAAAGCTTTGTCTACAAAGAAAATGTAGCCAACAGCCACGAACATTATCTGTGGGGCAATACGGCTTATACCTTCGCCACCAAACTCACCGACAGCTTCGCTAAATTCCGCTGGTGTCCGAACATTATTGGTCCCCAAAGCGGCGGCGCCGTGGAAGATCTGCCGTTGCATCACTTCCAGAGCATGGGTGAAATCGAGACCAAAATTCCGACCGAAGTGCTGGTATCTGATCGCCGCGAGTACGAATTGGCAGAGGAAGGTTTTATCTCTCTGACCATGCGTAAAGGCAGCGATAACGCGGCGTTCTTCTCCGCCAGCTCGGTGCAAAAACCCAAACTTTTCGGCATTAGCGAAGAAGGCAAAACAGCCGAATTGAATTACAAGCTCGGCACGCAGCTGCCGTATATGTTCATCATCAATCGCCTGGCGCACTACATCAAAGTGTTGCAGCGCGAGCAACTGGGCTCTTGGAAAGAACGCACCGACCTTGAGCAAGAGTTGAACAAGTGGATTCGTCAGTACGTGGCTGACCAGGAAAATCCAAGCGCTGATGTTAGGGGGCGCCGCCCACTACGAGCTGCACAGGTCATCGTGACTGATGTTGAAGGCGAACCTGGCTGGTACCGCGTTAGTTTGAACGTGCGGCCGCACTTCAAATACATGGGCGCAGATTTCACCTTGTCGCTGGTCGGCAAGCTGGAAAAAGAGTGAGCAGGGCATAGTTCATGACGACATACGGCAGTCTTTTCGAACGTCTTGGTGGAGCTCCTGCCGAGCAAAGCAAAAACCGCGAGGAAGCCACCAGGGATTCGGTAACTGCCCACCTGTCTAAAATGCTCAGTACCCGTGCGGGCAGCGTACTAGCGCTGCCCGACTACGGGATGCCGGATCTGAACAATATGAGCGTGAGCCTCCACGATGCCTTGACTCAGGGTGCGCAGGTCATAAAGCGCTTCATTGAAGTCTACGAACCGCGCCTCAGCGAAGTCCAGCTCGTCTCCACGCCCAATGGCGTCAACCCTCTGAAACTTGGGTTCTCCATTGAAGCCCAGTTGGAGGTGGATGGCATCAAGTCGTCGGTGTTGTTGTCCGCCAAGTTGACTGGTGGCGGACACATCACGGTCAAGTAACGAAGTTCTACCCATATACCAGCGTGTTCCACGTGGAACCTTCCAGCGGAGCACGCCTAACGCTTTACCCCAATCACACAGCACTCGTGCAGGAAGCTCATCGCCCGTGTCTTTTAACCAGTACTACCAAAGCGAACTGAACGCGTTACGTCAGTTGGGCGGTGTTTTCGCTGAGCGTAATCCGGCGTTGGCGCATTTTTTGGGACAGGGCGGAAGCGATCCCGACGTGGAACGTCTGCTTGAAGGCTTTGCGTTTCTGACGGGGCGTTTGAGAGAAAAGCTCGAAGATGATTTGCCCGAGCTGACGCATTCGCTGATGTACCTGCTGTGGCCGAACTACATGCGCCCGCTGCCCTCGTTCAGCATGTTGCAGTTTGAGCCGCTGGCTCAAGCGGGCCCGGCGATCATAGCCGCCCGCGATACCCTAGTTAAAGGCAAGCCGGTCGAAGGGGTGAGCTGTAATTTTCGTACGTGTTATGCCACTGAAGTTCAGGCGCTGAAACTGGCTGACTTGAGTTACTCAGAGAACGGCGAAGGCGCGCTTTTGACACTGCGGTTGGAAGTTTCCGGTAATGGCCATCTGGGAGATTTGAAGCTGAGCCGTCTCAGGCTGCATTTTGCGGGCATGCCCTACATTAGCCAGACGCTTTATCTGAGCTTGCTGCGTTATCTGGGTGGTGTTGAGGTGCATCTTCTGGGCAATGACGTCGATAGCCTGCTGACTCAGCGCCGCGAGGATGTTGTGCTAACGCTACCTGCTAACTGCATCCAGCCTGTCGGTTTTGCAGAAGAAGAATCACTGATTCCTTACCCGCTGAATACCTTCCGTGGTTATCGCTACCTCCAGGAATATTTCGCGTTTCAAGAGAAGTTTCTATTCGTTGATATTTCTGGTCTGAATGCTCTTCAAAGCTTGTCGGAAGACATTCTCAAAGGCACCACAGGCATCGAGCTGCAGTTCTCCATCACCAAAAACGGTATGGAGCGCCAGCGCCCGACGGTCGACAACGTAAAGTTGTATTGCACGCCCATCGTTAACCTGTTCAAGCACGATGCAGTACCTATCCGTTTCGACGCGAAGGAGGACGAATACCTTCTGCTTCCACATGAATCGAGTCGAGGTCACTGTGGCGTTTTCTCCGTTGACGCCGTGGCGGCAAGCGAGGGCGGCGGGAAGGTTAATAATTTTGTGCCATTTGAGTCCTTCGAGCATGACTCCAGCTTCGACGGCGGTAATGCGTCTCCGCATTACAGCGTTCGACAGCGACCGTCCATGGCCCATGAAGGCGTAGATACTTACCTGAGTTTTGGCACTCAAGACATTGATCGTTTTTCGACGGTCTCCGTGGACCTGACCTGTACCAATCAAAACCTTCCGCGCCGGCTCAAAGTTGGCGATATTGCTAACAGCAAAGAAACCTCGGAAACGCTGATCTTCCGCAACATCCTCGTGCCGACGTCCAGTTATGCCCCGCCGCTGAACCGCGACTTCCTGTGGAAGCTGATCAGCAACATGTCCCTGAACTACGTGTCGTTGGCCAACGTCAACGCGCTGAAGGTCATTCTCGAAACCTACGATCTGCCGCGTTATTACGACCAAAAAGCCCGCAACGTCAGCAAAACCCTACTCGACGGCCTGAAGTCCATCAGCCATCAGCACGTTGATCGGTTGCATCGCGGGCTGCCCGTCCGTGGCTTACGTACCGAACTGTTGATAGACCCAACTAGCTATGTCGGCGAAGGCGATTTGTTTCTCTTTGCCTCGATTCTCAACGAGTTCTTTGCGCTCTACGCCAGCCTCAATTCGTACCACGAACTACATGTGCAAAGCACACAAGGGGAGGTGTACCAATGGGCACCGAGAATGGGCCTGCAACCCCTGCTTTAAGCGGGTTGAGCCTGGCTATACGCGAATATTCGGTTTTTCAGGCCGTGCCTCAGGTCATGGCACGGCTGCGCGACTCCAACCCCCAAATGACCGAAGAGCAGCTTTACGATTTGGTGGAGTTTCAGGCGAATCCAAGCTTTGGTTTTGCCAGCAGCGACATCGATAGCGTGGAGTTCTTCAACGAGCGGGGCAGGCTTCGCGCACGGGTGCGTCTAAACATGATCAGCCTGGTAGGCGCCGGTTCTCCGCTGCCCGCCTTTTATGGCGAGCAAGCGGAGGAGGACAGTACAAGGGGGCGTTCGACCCGTGATTTCCTCGACTTGTTTCATCATCGGTTGCAACGTCTGCTGCTGCCCACTTGGCGCAAATATCGCTATCACGCGCGCTTCGAACTCGGGGCCGTGGACCCATTTTCCGCGAACCTCTTCGCACTGATTGGGCTTGGGAGCGAGGCGATACGCGAGACTACCGAGCTGAACTGGAAGCGCCTATTGCCCTATTTGGGTCTGCTCAGCCTGCGTGCCCACTCCGCCGCACTTATCGAATCCGTTTTGCGTTACTACTTCAAGCACGCCGAATTGACCATTGAACAGTGCATCGAGCGTTCGGTACGGATTCGCGATGAGCAACGCAATCGGCTGGGCATGGCGAACAGTCGCTTGGGCGAAGACCTGGTGTTGGGTGAGTACGTGCGTGATCGCAGCAGCAAATTCCGCGTGCACATCCGCGAGCTGGATTGGCAACACTTCCACGATTTCCTGCCCAACGGATCCGGCTATCAGCCGCTGTGCGCGCTGGTGCGGTTCACCCTGCGCGACCCCCTCGATTACGACATTCGTTTGGTACTGCGCCATGAAGAAATTCACGAGCTGCGCCTCGACGAACAGAACCCCTGCCGCCTCGGCTGGACCAGTTGGCTTGGACGCGAATATGCCGATGGCATCGTCACCCTCGGCAGCAAAACTCATTAAGGACGCCTGATTATGATTAACGTAGACCTGCAACAACTCATCCAGGCCTTGGACGCTGAAAGCCGTCGAGAGCTGGAAGGGTCCGCCGAACGGTGCGTGGCCCGCAACGGCAGCAAAATTCTGATTGAAGACCTGTTGCTGGCACTCCTGGAACGGCCCCAAGGCTTATTAAGCCGGGCCTTGCTGGACGCTGAAGTCGATGCCGGAGAATTAGCTGCTGCGCTGCAGCCGCGAGATGAACAGAGTGCTTCTCGCAATCCGGTGTTCGCGCCCGAACTGGTGCAATGGCTGCAAGACGCGTTGCTGGTTGCCACGCTGGAGCTTGGACAAAGTCATGTGGGACAGGCGGCGTTGATTCTGGCATTGCTGCGCAACCCGATGCGTTACGCAGGCAGCCGTTACCAGCCGCTCATGGCTAAATTGAATGCTGACCGATTGCGTGATTTCGCGCTGTCTGAACAAGCAGAGCCAGCGGCTGGAAAACCCGCTGCCCCCGGCGAGTCGCTGTTGGCCCGATTCACCCACAACCTCACCCAGCAGGCACGGGAAGGCAAGCTCGATCCGGTGCTGTGCCGCGACGACGCGATCCGGCAGATGATCGATATTCTGGCTCGCCGTCGGAAAAACAACCCCATCGTGGTCGGCGAAGCCGGTGTAGGCAAAACTGCCATCGTTGAAGGACTGGCGTTGCGCATCGCCCGAGGCGAAGTGCCTCAAGCCTTGAAAGGTGTCGAACTGCTGTCGCTGGACATGGGTTTGTTGCAGGCGGGCGCCAGCGTCAAAGGCGAGTTCGAACGGCGCCTTAAGGGCGTGATTGACGAAGTCAAAGCGTCGCCCAAGCCGATCACGCTGTTCATTGATGAGGCCCACACCTTGATCGGTGCTGGCGGGCAAGCAGGCGGTTCCGATGCCGCCAACTTATTGAAACCAGCACTGGCCCGTGGTGAGTTGCGCACGATTGCGGCAACGACATGGGCTGAATATAAAAAATATTTTGAAAAAGACCCAGCGCTGGCGCGACGCTTCCAGCCTGTTCGGCTAAATGAGCCGACAGTCACCGAGGCCATCACGATACTGCGCGGGTTAGCGCCTATCTATGAGAAGAGTCACGGCATTTATCTACGTGACGATGCGGTTGTGGCTGCCGCTGAGTTATCCGCGCGTTATCTGTCGGGCCGTCTCCTGCCAGACAAGGCGGTGGACGTACTCGATACCGCCTGCGCTCGTGTGCGCATCAGTCTGGCGACACCGCCCGAACGCCTGGAAAAACTACGCAGTGAATTAGCCGAAGGCGGGCGTCAGTGCCATGCATTACGTCGGGATGCCGAGGTCGGATTACGCATCGATCTGGACGCATTAAACGCGCTGGAAGGCCGTCTTGAAGAGGCCGAGGGCGAGCAGCGCATCGTAGAACAATCGTGGGATGAGCAACGAAAACTGGCTGAGCGCTTGCTTGAGCTGCGCCAGCAATTGGCCCTCGCTCGCGATGGCGAAAGCGATTCAAGTGAAGCCAACGCGCTTGAACTCAAGGCGCTCGAGACCGAACTGCACAGTGTTCATGGCGCCTTGAGCGCTGCCCATGCGGTCGAGCGGCTGGTCAGTTTCGAAGTGTGTCCGCGTCAAGTCGCCGAAGTCATCAGTGCTTGGACCGGTGTGCCGCTCGCGCAATTGGCGCGAGAGCACAACACCCGAGTCAGCACCTTTGCCAGTGACCTAAGGCTACGTATTCGGGGTCAAGACCAAGCTGTAAGCGCGTTGGACCGCTCGATGCGCGCCACCGCAGCCGGGCTGAACAAGCCTGATGCACCGGTCGGAGTGTTTTTGCTGGTAGGGCCAAGTGGCGTCGGAAAAACCGAAACGGCGCTGGTGCTGGCGGACTTGTTGTACGGCGGAGATCGCTTCATCACCACCATCAACATGTCCGAGTTTCAGGAAAAACACACCGTTTCTCGCTTGATCGGTGCGCCACCGGGTTATGTCGGTTATGGCGAAGGCGGCATGCTGACCGAAGCCGTGCGGCAGAAACCCTATTCAGTGGTGCTGCTCGACGAAGTGGAAAAAGCCGACCCCGATGTGCTGAACCTCTTCTACCAGATCTTCGACAAAGGCATCGTCAACGACGGCGAAGGCCGTGAAATCGACTTCCGCAACACGTTGATCCTGATGACATCCAACCTCGCCAGCGACCGCATCGAGGCGTTGTGTCGCAACGGCAATCGCCCAACCGCCGAGGTCCTGGAGGAGAGCATTCGACCAGTGCTCAGCCAGCATTTCAAGCCGGCGCTGCTGGCGCGAATGCGGGTGGTGCCTTACTACCCGGTCAGCGGCCCGGTGCTGCGCGAATTGATCGAGATCAAATTGCAGCGTCTGGGTGAACGGCTGGCGCGGCGTCAACTGGGCTTCAGCCATTCTCAGATATTGGTCGATCACTTGGCGCAGCGCTGCACCCAAAGTGACAGCGGCGCGCGTCTTATCGATTACTTGCTGGACTCACATGTGTTGCCCTTGGTGGCGGACCGCTTGCTCGATGCCATGGCCAGCGGCGAAACACTCAAAAGCGTCCACGCTACCCTGGACGAGCATGACGCTGTTGCGTGTGAATTCGCATGAGGTGGTCGTGATGTTTTCACAAGTGCCTGAGCCGCTGCGTTATGCCCATGACCTGTTGGCGCAATTCGCTCGGCTTTCAAGAGCGGCTGACGGCGCGACGTTGTTAGGTGATTTCGTACGAGCTTCGGTCGAACTCAGTGCGTGTGAAATCAGCCAGTTGTATCTGCTGGACGCTACCCACACCCGTCTCGTTTTGAATGCGGAATACTGGCAGGGGCTGTTGCAGCCGCGTGCCGCGTCCAGCTTGCCGACGGACTATGACGGCGAGCAATTGCTGCAGTACGCGTTATGTCAGAACAAGGTGGTCAGCCTGTGCAACCTGAGCGCCAGCTTGCAAGAGACGACGTTTCTTCCGGCCGGTCCGCGCCCCTGGCAATCGTTGTTGTGTGTGCCGTTGCTTGATCAACACAACGCCGTCAGCGGTTTGTTGGTGTGCGCTAGCCGCAAGCATCTCGAACTTCAGGGGTTCGCTGACTCGTTGGGGCAATTCGGTTCCTTCGTGCTCGGGCAACTGCGTCTGTTGCAGCGTTCGAGGCGCCTCATCGAGACGTCCTCATCGCTGACCGATGCCGTGCCGATGGCCAGTGGCTATGGACTGATTGGCAGAAGCCCAGCCATGCGCGAAACCTGTCGCTTGATGGGCAAAGTGCTGAACAACCCTTATACCGTCCTTCTCTTGGGCGAAACCGGGACCGGTAAGGAAGTGGTTGCTCGGGCTATTCACGAAAATGGCCCGCGTCGATCCAAGGCATTCATCGTTCAAAACTGCGCCGCGTTTCCAGAGAGCCTGTTGGAAAGTGAACTGTTTGGCTACCGCAAAGGCGCCTTCACCGGCGCCGACCGTGACCGTGTCGGCCTGTTCGATGCCGCTGATGGTGGAACGCTATTGCTCGATGAGATCGGCGACATGCCTCTGTCACTGCAAGCCAAGCTGTTGCGTGTGTTGCAGGAGGGCGAAGTCCGTCCGTTGGGCTCCAATGACACTCACAAAATCGACGTCCGGATCATCGCCGCCACTCACCGCGACCTTGTGGCACAGGTGGCCGCCGGGCGTTTTCGCGAGGACTTGTATTACCGTCTCGCGCAATTTCCTATCGAGCTGCCCGCCCTGCGTGATCGAGGAGGCGACGCGCTGGACCTGGCGCGCCATTTCGCCGATCACGCCTGCACCTTTCTCAAGCGTGACCCAGTGAAGTGGTCCGATGGGGCCTTTGACCAACTCTGCCAATACGCCTTTCCCGGCAATGTTCGCGAACTCAAGGCGTTGGTCGAACGAGCGATTTTGCTCTGCGACGGCGACGTACTACTCCCCGAACATTTCGTGTTGCGTCGCGACCTGGAACCCAGCGATAGCAGCTTGAACCTGCGCCCTCGTCTGGAGCAGATCGAGCGGGGCCTGTTGCTCGATTGCCTGCGCAAAACGGGTGGCAATCAAACCGTGGCTGCCCGCCAGCTCGGGTTGGCGCGCCGCACGCTGCTGTACCGCATGGAACGCCTGAATATTCGCTCTAGCGATGTTTCGCTCTGAGCGCTCTATGTCGACCTCACTTAACCCTTTCCTTGCAGCACCGCCTGCACACCGTGGAGACCTACCGATGTTCGTTCGTCAATGGCCAGCAATCCTGCTGACGCTGATCGTTTCATGCTGCCTCGGCGGCTGTGGCGGCAACTACAAATTCAGCGACGACACTTATCGTCCCCTCGGTGACCCTCAGGTGGTTAACCGCGGCAAATGACTGCAAGGAGCACAACATGCAATTGATTTTGGAAATAGTGAACACCGAACACGCTGCGCCTTCGCAGCAATTGCGCTGTGTGTTTGAGCCCAGGGGCGGCGCGATTGGCCGTCAGGCGTTCTCCGATTGGGTGATCGTCGACCCCAGCAGCCAAGTATCTCGCGAACACGCGCATATCAGCTTTAACGGCAGCCACTTTTTCCTGCGCGATATCAGCACCAATGGTGTACGCCTGAAAGCCACCGGTGAGCGCGTGGTGAAAGACACCACTGTGCGCATCGACCACGGTGCCATGTACGTGATTGGACCCTTCGACATTCGGGCACAGGTGATACGCAAAAGTGCTGAGTCCAATTCGCTGATCATTCCGGAGGATGTCAATTTCGGCCAGTTGCCCATGGCTGCTGTAGAACAACCGTCCGCCTTGCACACGCCGGCTCTCGAACCGCAACAGTGCGCGGATTACGCGCCAATCCAGCGTGAGCACTTGATCGTGCCGACGCTGGTGCCGCCGACGCCAGAGCCCGAAGCGATCCCTGAACCCACTCCGTTACCCGATCCAAACGAGGCCTTCTGGCAGCGTTTAGCCCAAGCGCTCGGCCTGAACGTGGATAACCTCGACCAAGCTAGTCGCGAAGCGTTGGCGGTGGAAACGGCCCGCCTGTTTAAGCTCAGCATCGACAATTTGCAGCAAAGCCTGCGCACGCGCACGGAGTTGAAAAACGAACTGCGCCTGGCACTGACCACTGGACAGTACACGCGGCAAAACCCGATCAAACACGCGGCCACCGCCAGCGATGCAGTGAAAGGGCTGCTGCTTGACCCGCAATCACGCGCGCATGCCGAGCGTTCGATCAATCGCTCGTTCAATGACTTGCAAGCCCACCAAGTGGCCATGCTCAGCGCCAGCCGCGCCGCCTTGCGCAGCACCTTGGAGCACTTCTCACCGCCACACTTGGCGTTGCGCCTTGAGCGCGACGGGCACCGGCCTTTGTTCTCCACCGACGGCGGTTTGTGGCGTGCTTATGGGCGTTATCACCAGGCGCTTGGCCAAGACGATGACTGGAGCGAACGCCTGTTGGCCCGCGACTTCGCCCAAGCCTATGAAGAACAGGTTCGTCTAGTCGACAGCCTTCACACCGACCCTCAAGGATGACGCACATGTCCTGCTCTCACGTTTCTCGTTTCAAAGCCCTTTCAGTTCTTGCGGCCCTGTTGCTGTTGGCCGGTTGTTCGACGCTGTCACCGTATTCCACGCTGACCAAGCTGGATTTGACGCTGACCGCCAGTGACCAGCTCAACCCGGACTTGAATGGGCGCCCCTCTCCGATTGTCGTGCGCTTGATCGAGCTGAAAAATCCCGTGGCCTTCGAAAACGCAGACTTCTTCAGCCTGTACGAACGCCCGAAAGAAACCCTGACCCCGGACCTGGTGACCAGCGAAGAGCTTGAATTACGACCCGGCGAAAGCCTCGACCTCAAGCTCAGCGTCGACAGCGGCAGCCGTTACGTCGGCGTTCTCGCTGCCTACCGCGACCTGCCAGAAACCAAGTGGCGCTACGTGGTTCAACTGACGCCTACCGAACGCACCCACGCAACCTTGCGCCTGGACCAAGCGGGCATCCATAACGCCTTAGCCTCATTCAACACAGCAGGAGACTGACCTTGAACGCTCATAAAGTCATTTGGCGGGAAGGCATGCTCCTGCGCCCGCAACACTTCCAACACAATGACCGCTATTACGATTACCAAATGAAGACCCGCACGCAGTTGTTAGGCCGCTACATGTGGGGTTTTTTAGATCTGGGGATTGAGGCGGATCCATTAAAACAAGGCAAGGTTGTTGTCAGTCGGGCCACCGGAATTTTGCCTGACGGCAGCCTGTTCAATCTGGAGGGCCGCGTCGAGCCGTTGATGATCCAGGTGCCACCCAATGTTGGCAGAACACCGGTTTACCTGGCGCTGCCCCTAGTGACCGGCAATCACATCGAAGCCCGGGCGGACGAAGACAAAGACGTACTGGCGCGTTACTCCATATACGACGCCCCTATTTCCAATTCGAATGCCGGGGAGGGCATTGCCAGCCAAGTGCAATGCGGCCGCCCGGATTTCCGCTTGCTGGTCGGTGAGCAGCAAAGCGACCAGATTTTTGTGAAACTCAAACTGTGTGAAGTTCTGGATTGCACGGCGGACGGGGGCGTAACGCTTAACGGTGATTTCGCGCCGACGGTCCTTCACGCGAAGGCCTCGACTTACCTGACGGGCTGCCTCAACGAAGCCATCGCTCTGGTGGATACCCGTTGTGCCGCATTGGCCGAACGGCTCAGCGCCAGCGGCAAAGCGGGTGGTTCCGAAGTCGGCGACTTCATGCTGATGCAAATGATGAACCGCACGCAGCTGATATTGCAGCATTACGAAAAACTGCAACACGTTCACCCGGAGGAGCTCTACCGCACGCTGCTGGCGGTGGTGGGCGAGTTATCGACGTTTGCCGGTACGGATAGACGCACGCCGAAGACGCTCCGCTATGTGCACAGCGATCTAAGCCAAAGCTTTGAAGCGCTGACTAACGTTTTCAAACATTTGATGACCATGGTGTTGGAAGAGCATGCGACGCCGCTTCCGCTCATGCCACACGAGTATGGAATTCAGGTGGCCATGGTGGCCGATCACGCGCATTTCGACACGTCTTCCTTTGTGCTGGTGGCGAGTGCGTATTGCAGCGCGGAAGAACTGCGTAATCGTTTGCCTGCACAACTAAAGGTTGGCTCGGTGGAAACCATCCGCAACATGGTCAATTTGCACCTGCCGGGTATAAAAATCAGACCGCTGCCCGTCGCCCCCCGACAGCTCGCGTTCCACGCTAACAAAGCCTATTTCATTGTTGACTTGACGACCGAGGAACTGACCCAGCTTAGACGATCCGGCGGCTTTGCATTCCATGTGTCGAGCGAGATTCCAGACCTTGAGTTGAATTTTTGGGCGATCAAGAAATGAGCGATATAAGTGAAGGGATGGCCACGGATGTAACCAATATGTTTGACGGGAGCAACGCTCCCCTTGGTTCCAACCCAGTAACAGGCATGCCTAGTTCGGTACAGACCGCAGACTTGGATGCACAACAAAAACAATCCGCACAAAATCTGGATATCAACACTTACAGTGCCAATATCAATCCGCTGATTGCAGCAGCAGCTCCTCTGCTAGCTGCAATATCGACGTTCACGCGCGAAGGTGGCAAGGCGAACTTCGACCAACTCAATAGAACGCTGTTGGAAAACCTCCAGGCGTACCAGTCACGAGCGTTAAAGCTGGGTGCCGAAAGCCATTTGACCAATGAAGCCTCATACGTTCTGTGTACTTTCGTTGATGAAGCCGTACTGCAAACTGACGCAGGAAAAGATAGCAGTTGGTCCACTCAGACCCTTTTGTTTGAGCAGCATCAGCAAACCTCTGGCGGCGAAAAATTTTTCGAGATACTAACCAGCCACAACCGCAACCCAGTCAAGCACCTGCACCTGCTTGAGCTGATGTACTTATGTCTAGCGTTAGGGTTCCGAGGTAAGTACGGCGTCAATACGCAGGAAAAGGCTGAGTTGGAGGACACCCGCGACGGCCTTTATCGAACCATTCGCCACCTGCGCGGCGACGTTCCGCGAGAGTTATCGCCGCATTGGCACGGCCTCAAGGATAAGCGCCGCAACCTGGTACGCATCGTTCCTTGGTGGTTGGTGGCGTTGTTTACCTTGATGTGTCTGGCCGTCATGTATTCCGGGTTCGCCTGGGTGTTAAGTGAGCAGCGCGAGACCGTTCTTGAACCTTACCGTCAGCTTGATGCGGCAGTGATCCAACTGCCGTTGCAGGACAGGAATGCACGATGAAAATTTTCTTTAAAAAACTGGCAGCCT
Organism: Pseudomonas sp. CCI4.2; assembly: GCF_034350045.1. NCBI lineage: Bacteria > Pseudomonadati > Pseudomonadota > Gammaproteobacteria > Pseudomonadales > Pseudomonadaceae > Pseudomonas > Pseudomonas sp. CCI4.2. The sequence goes on from NZ_CP133781.1 coordinate 1,442,842, forward strand.
TCCTCGGTAAAACCTGGGTGTGGACGCTATTGCTGGTGCTGCTGGCTGCCCTCGCGATTTGGTTTCTGGGGCCGCTGCTCGCGGTAGACGATTACAAATTCTGGGAAGATTCAAGCCATCGCTTGCTGAGTATCAGTGTGTTGTTTCTGGCGTGGGGTTTGTTCGTTGTTTTTAGTGGTTGGCTAAGCACCCGCCGCAAAAATCAGGCGCAAGAAAGCGACGATGGTAAAGCCCGCCTCGACCTTGCACAGGAAATAGAGAGTGAAGAAAAGCGCCGGCGCAAGCTGTTCAAAAAAGCGCTTAGAACTCTCAAAACTGCGAGCCTGTACCGCGGGCGTAGTGAGCGCTGGCGTTCCGAATTGCCTTGGTACCTGCTGATCGGGCCAGAGCAGAGCGGCAAAAGCAGCTTGCTGAAGCGCTCAGGTTTAGAATTTCCCCTTAATGATATTGACGACAAAGCTAAGCAAGAGCCCACGTTTTATGAGTGGTACTTCGGCGAACACGGTGTCCTGATCGACACCGGGGGAGCTGCGTTAACGTCTGAAAGCAGCGTCGATAAAAGCACTTGGAAAAGTCTGCTCGGCCTGTTGCGTGCCAGAAGACGCAACCGGCCACTCAACGGCATTGTGATAACAATCCCTGCCCAATTATTGATCATCGGTGACCACCAGACGCCGAATAACCGCAACGCCATTGCCAGTTCAATTCGTGAGCGGCTAAAGGATATCCGCCAGCAGCTAAAGGTCGACTTGCCGGTGTATCTGATACTCAGCAAAACTGACGACATTGATGGTTTTGGGGTGTTTTTCGATCAACTGACGAAGCACGAAAGCGATCAAGTGCTAGGCGCGACCTTCGCCGATGATCAAAACGGCAATGACCGGCAAGTGCTGCGTGGGGAGTTTGAGGCCTTGCTGAAGCGCCTCAACAGCCAAGTAATCACCCGTATGCATCAAGAGCGTACGGCAGAAAGAAGCGCAGTCATTCTCGATTTTCCCCATGCGTTGGGAGTGCTTGGTCCAGCCCTGTGCGACTTCGTACACGAAGCCCTGGGCGGCAATCGCTACCAGCGTGCCAGCCGACTTCGCGGGTTCTATCTGACCAGCGCCACTCAGCCGCTTAAAACCCCTGACGGCAAAGAAAAAAACACTACACCACAGTCGTTATTTACCGGGTCGGCCCGATTCATCAACCATTTGTTCAGCCGGGTAATCTTCCCCGAAGCCGAACTTGCCGGGCTCAACAAACGCGAGCGCCGCCGTATCCATTGGGGTCAACGTGCGCTGTACGTGACCTCATTCGCAGCACTGGGGCTGTTCGGCCTGCTCTGGGCCCTCGGTTTCTCCGCTAACCACGGTCGCCTGGAACAACTGCGCGAGTTCGCACAAAACCTCACCAAACAACACGTCGAATTGGCGCCGCAAGACGACGCCATGGCGGCGCTTCAGGTGTTGGATACCGGTTACGCTGCCAGCCGTGTATTCCCGGCCCTGAGCGACGTGCAACTGCACGAACGCAGCGGGCTGTATCAAGGTGAGCTCAGCCACCCGGTGTTGGATGACGCTTACCAACGCGAACTGCAAAAACAACTGCTGCCCCGCGTAGCCCGGACCCTCGAAGCGCAAGTGCGCGCCAACATGAACGACCGCGAGCGACTCTTAGGCAGCCTGCGTGCATACCTGATGCTCAACCTTACCGAGCGCCGCGATTCGACGTGGCTCAAAGACTGGGTCGCCACCGATTGGTCGATGCGCTACATGGGCAACACCTCGGTGCAAAACAGCCTGGGCGAGCACTTCAGTCGCCTGCTTGCCCACGGATTTACTTACCCGCTCAACGACGCCTTAGTGGCCCAGGCACGTCAGGTGTTACAGGCCGAGTCTCAAGCCGCTGTGGTTTATCGGTCACTGCGTGAACAAGCCAAGAGCTTGCCGGATTACCGTGTCAGCCAGCACTTGGGTCCGCAGGGCGCAGTATTTCGCGGCACCGACTACCTGATTCCGGGCTTCTACACCCAACGCGGTTATCAACAGTTCTTCACCACCCAAGGTGCAAGTCTGGTGAACGATATCCTGCGTGATAACTGGGTGCTGGGTGAAAGTGCGGGCATCAGCGGCATGGACCTGCGCCGTTTGATGGTCGAATTGGAGCAGCTGTATTTCCGCGACTACGCCAACCATTGGGGCGAAGCCATTGGCCAGATCAGCCTGCAACCCTTCGGCAGCGCGGGTGAGGGCGCGAGCCAACTGGCTGGGCTGATTGCCGCCAATTCGCCTCTACTGCAACTGCTGGTCGAAGTGCGTGATAACACCCGTTTCCCTGATCTCACTGAAGGTGTCGAGCAACTGGCCGATGCGGCCGGTGATGCGGGCGGCAAACTCGGCGCACTGGGCAAAGTCGCCGCTGCGGCAGCCGGCCAGGCACAAGGCGCACTCGCCAAGAGCCTGCCAGACACGGCGAAGAAATCCATGCAACGCCGTTTCGAACCGTTGCATCAACTGCTGGACGCCAACAACGGCCCGGCACCGGAACTGATGCCGACACTACAAGCGCTTAACGATTTGCAACTGCAAGTCGCCACGCTGGCGCGCTCCAGCCAGCCGGACCAAGCGGCCTACGAAATGGCCAAGCTGCGCATGAACGGCCAGCGTGATGCGCTGAACAGTTTGCGCGGAGCAACCAGCCGCTTGCCGCGCCCTATCAGTGGTTGGCTAGACGTGTTGGCCGAAGACACCTGGATGCTTGTCCTCAGCGATGCCTATCAATACCTGAATCAGCGTTATCAGAGCGAACTTCACGAGTTCTATAGCAAAGCCCTGCACCAGCGTTACCCTTTCAACGCCCACAGCACCAGCGACGTTGCCATCAGCGACTTCCGCGAGTTCTTCAAAGCGCAGGGTGTTGCCGACCGCTTCTTCGACAACTACATGCGGCCCTTCGTCAGCGGCACACCGGGCAACTACCGGTTGCGCAGCATCGACGGCCGCAGCCTGCCCATGTCGCGGTTATACCTGGCGCAAATGGGCCATGTGCAAGTCATCCGCCAAAGCTTCTTCGCCCATGACCCGAACGAACCACAGGTGCAATTCAAGCTTGAGCCCTACACCCTGGACCCGACCGTGAGCCGCGCCGAATTCCGTTTCGGCAACCAACAGCTCGAATACCGCCACGGCCCCATCGTGCCGATGTCCTTCACCTGGCCCACCGATGCCGAAGACGGGCGCACGAGCCTGGTGCTGGAAAAAATGGTCGGACGTCCCATTGGCATCGAGAAAAACACCGGGCCATGGTCGTTGTTCCGTCTGCTCGACTTGATGCAGACCGAGTACCTGAAAGGCCGCGACGTGATGGTTCTCAAAGCCGATGTCGGTGGCCTGCGCGCTAACTACCTGTTGCTCGCCCAGCGCTCACCTAACCCGTTCGATGTGGCTGCCCTGCGCAGCTTCCGTCTGCCGGCGCAGCTCTGATGAATCAGCTGAAGCCCTGGCGCAGCGTGGCCCGCACCCATGCTGGCAAGGTTCGGACGCGCAACGAAGACGCTTTTCTTGACTGTCCACAGCTCGGGTTGTGGGTGGTCGCCGATGGCATGGGCGGTCATCAGTGCGGCGACATCGCCAGCCAATTGATCGTCACCCACCTCGCCGATCTGCCCCAAGCGGGCAGCTTCGACGAGCGGATGATTGCTATGCGCCAGTGCCTGCACTGGCTTAACCGGCGCATGAGCCAAGAATTGACCATCAACCCGGAGCACAAAGACAAGATCATGGGCAGCACGGTCGTCGCGCTGCTCATCGAAGGTAAGCGCGGTGCGTGCGTCTGGGCGGGCGACAGCCGATGTTACCTGCTGCGCGACAACCACCTGCATCAACTGACCCGCGACCATTCGCTGTTTGAGCAACTGATCAATGAACAGAAGATGAGCCCAGAAAAAGCACGCCTGCAACCCAATTCCCAGTCCCTGACCCGCGCCATCGGTGCCAGTGATCAGCTCCAGTTGGAAATAGTGGAATTGGAGGTGCAACCGGACGACGTATTTTTGCTCTGCAGCGACGGTTTTTATGAGGGCCTCAACAACGAGGTGCTGCTTAGAACCTTGGACCTTGAGTCAATGCACACCCTGTTCACTGACGTATTAGGTGGCACCGCCCGGGATAATTTGACTGCCATAGTGATTAGCCAATGACCGACGCCTTGCCACCTTTACCCGGCGTGCTGGCTGGCCGTTATCGCATCGAGCGTTTGCTGGGTGCGGGTGGCATGGGCTTGGTGTATCGGGCGCGAGATTTGTTGCATGAGCAGTTCGATACGGCGGGCGGCGATATTGCGGTGAAAATCCTCGGCGACGCATTCGCTGAAACACCGGACGCGAATGCGCTGCTTTATCGCGAGTTCGCCTTGACTCGGCACCTGCGTCACCCCGGCGTCATTCAAGTGTTCGATTTTGAGACCGACTCGGCCTGTCAGCGTGCCTTCATCACGATGGAATTGATGCATGGCTTGCCGCTCGACCGGTTGCTCTGCGAGCGGCCGCTTGGCGTGCCTTGGATAGAACTGCGGGATATCGCTATCGAGTTGCTGGACGCACTGGCCCACGCCCATGACCGAGGCGTGTTGCACGGCGACCTCAAGCCCAGCAACGTCATGCTCACCGAAGACCGTGTGCGCCTGTTTGATTTCGGTCTCGGGCAGACGCTGGATAACGTGCTGCCAGGGCTGCCGCAACTGAGCCGCGAAAACTTCAAGGCCTGGACACCCACTTACGCCGCGCCGGAGCTGCTCGAAGGCGGACCGTTGTCCATGAGCGCCGATGTCTATGCCGTGGCGTGTGTCCTGTTTGAAATGGCCAGCGGCAAGCATCCCTATCAACGACTGAACGCATTAGAGGCCCGTGACAAAAAACTAAATCGCCACCTGAAAAAACCCAAATACCTCCCCAAAATTTGCTGGCCAGCGCTGCAAACTGCCTTAGCGTTCAAACCCAAAAACCGCAAGATTGACGCAGCGGCGTTGCGCGACAGTTTCAAAGCCGCTCCACCCGCACAATCCTGGTTTTGGTTTTAGGAAAACCACCAAACACCTGTGAAGCTTCAGCCAACACATAACTTGTTGAATTACATCTATTAACTGTAGGAGCGCTTGCCCGCGATTGATCGCGAAGCGGTCCCAATAGACTGACTCGATTCAACTGCAAAAACCGAATTACCTGATTTACGACTGCTTCGCAGCCGATCGCGGGCAAGCGCACTCCTACACTGCCAATCCGCCGAAAAACAGGACTAACACCAAAACTCGGCCCGACAGGCATGCCGTTCAACCGCCTGTAGATACCAACTTGTTGGCGAGAGGGTTATGTGTCGAACCAGGTTAGCCGCTTTGCCAATAACCCCCCATCACCCTCAAAAACCGCCGCGTTCACACCGGCGGTTTTTTATTAATCGATGTTTAGGACATTTCCCAAGGTGGATGCGGACACGTCCTACATACGACGGCGGTCGACCTGAGCAAGCATGTGCGCCAATGAATTCTTGGCTTACACAATGAGGGTCGTACATGCCGATTCTAAACACTCAGAAAAAATTCACCCTGACCGTCGCCCAGCAAACAACGCGGTACGACCTGCAGGTGTTCGAATTCTCCGGAAAGGAATCCCTCAACCAGCCCTACTGTTTTGAGATTGACGTGGTCATCGACTGCCATTTCCTGGACCTGGACGATTACCTGCATAAATCCGCTTATTTGTGTTTCGACGATGGGCAGGATTATGGCGTTCATGGGGTGATTCACGAGTTCGTGCAAGGCGAGACGCGCCTGAACATGACCCATTACCACCTCAAGTTAATGCCCACCCTTTTTTACCTGAGCCACCGAACTAACCAGCGCATCTTTCAACACCTGACGGTGAAGGAGATCATCGCCGAGGTTTTGAAAGAACACGGCATTCTGACTGACCGTTATCGCCTCGAGGTCGTGGGGGCGTTCGAGCCACGGGAATACTGCACCCAATACAAAGAGTCGGACTTACAGTTCATCCAGCGCTTGTGCGAAGAAGAGGGTATCCACTTTCACTTCGAACACAGCCAAAACCACCACACCGTGGTGTTCTCGGACACCAATAAAGGCTTCAAGCACTTCCCGACCCCCATCACCTTTGCCCCGGACAACGGCCTCAACCCCGAAACCGTGGCGGTGAAGTCGTTCAGTGTCGGGGTGCAGAGCAAACCGTCGCGGGTCACCCGGCGTCAGTACGACTTCGTTACCTCCAACGAGTCCATGGATGTGGCCTTCAAAGGTTATGACCCTGAAACCTGGACCCGCTTTCAGGTGCTGGAAGATTTCGACTACCCCGCGCCCTTTACCAGCCAAGAACACAATCGTTGGCTGGCGATCAAGGCCCTTGAACGCTTGCAGGTCGACGCCCGTCTGGCGCGAGGCACCAGCGACCAACCGATGCTGCTCAGCGGGCACGTGTTCACCCTCGAAGACCATTTGGTGGCGGACTGGAACGCCGCCTGGCTGTTGCTGGACATCAAGCACCGGGGCCGACAACCGCAGGTGATGGAAGCCTTTCGCAGCCAAGCCCCCGCAGCGGCTGCCGATGGCTTTACTCAGGGCTACCGCAATACGTTTACGGCCATCCCCGAGCGCGTGACGTTTCGCCCGGCCCTTGAACACCCTAAACCCTTGGTCCTGGTCAGCCAGACCGCCACCGTCACCGGCCCCCAGGGCGAAGAGATTTACTGCGACGAATATGGCCGGGTGAAAGTTCGCTTGCGCTGGGACCGCTCCGGATCGGCCAACGAGCAGAGCAGCCGCTGGGTCCGGGTTGCCAGCAGTTGGGCCGGCAAAGGCTACGGCAGCCAGATCATTCCGCGGGTCGGCATGGAAGTGCAGATCAGCTACGACGAAGGAGACCCCGACTCACCCATCGTCACCGGTTGCTTGTTCAACACCGTCAATACCGTGCCCAGCCCACTGCCGGCCAACAAAACCCAAAGCGTGTTCAAGACGCTCTCCTACCCCGGTGGTGGTGGCAGCAATGTGCTGGAGATTGAGGACCGCAAAGGCCGAGAGCGCATTTTCCTGCAAGCCCAGCGCGACTTCATGACCCACGCCCTCAACGACCACACCATTGAGGTCGACAACGAACAGCGCACTCACGTCAAAGCCAACGCCTACCGCGAATTTCACGCCGAAGAACACCACACCACCCACGGGCTGCGCAAAACCCAGCTCAACGCCGATGACTCGCTGAGCGTCGCGGGCAGCATCAATACCCAGGCGGGCACGACCTTTGTGGTTCGAGCAGGACAAAGCGCTCAAGTACAAGCGGGGGCGCAGGTGGTGATCGACGCCGGCGCCCAGCTCACGCTCAGCTGTGGTGGCCAGCATTTGGTGCTGACGCCCGCCGGCATCTTCAGCAGCAGCCTGATTGTACTCGGCGGCGTGCCCATCCCCGGAACCCCGCCCGCGATTCACCCCCCGCAACTGCCCGGCGAAAGCGAACCGCAAGCGGCAGGGCGCTTGATGACGCTGCCGCTGTCGTTGCCCGAATTTGCCTGGGAACACGAGCCAGAACCGGTGGAGGTGCTGCCGGAGCCGGTGGTGTGTGAGAACTGCCTGCTCCGCGCCCGAAACCAAGCCCAAGGCACAGTGGGTCGCACGCTCCCATCCGCCGTCTGATCCACTCAAGGAGATCACATGAATTTGTCCTCACGCGATTGGCTCAACAGCTTGCAAGAGCAAGCCAAAGCCAGCGACCTGGAACATCTGGACATCTTGATCGATGCCACCGGGCTCGATTATCCGCTGCTGAAACAACTGGCCGAGTTAGAGCCTCGGCCATTGCAGGCGCTGTTATTTGACGGCACACCCGAACATGACCTCGCCGAACAAGGTCCGGTGCTGATCCGTCTGCTGTGGGCGCAGCCCGAGCAAGTGAACTGGCTCGGTGGGCTCCTGAAGCAATTGCACGGCCAATCTCGGGTGCTGGCGCTCTTGAGCCGCTGGCCGTTCGAGCCCCTCACCGAGCACCTGCGTTATTGCACCCAGGCCCAATGGAACAACGGTGCCATCAGCGGCGTTTTGCGCTACTACGACACCCGCTTGTTCAAACACATCAGCGGTCTGTTCGTGGGCGACGACAATCGGGACCTCCACGCCCCCGTCATCACCTGGCACTGGATCGACCGTGATCAACGGGCGCAAATCATCGGTGGCGCTCAACTAAAGCTCTACGAATACACAAAGCCCACATCGCCGCTGATGCTTGATGACCGCCAAATGCAATCGATCTATGCCCGAGGACAAGCCGAGCAATGGGAAGCCAACCACGGCCCGATCCAACAAAGCTACCCGATGGGTAAAGAACAACTGATCGCTCAGGTCCACATCGGACAACTCGCCGCCAACTCCCAACGCCTTGAGGGTGAAGAGCGACGAGCGTTCATGGTCGAGTGGCTCGCCGAGCACCTGCCCGCGACCGTTTCATCCACGAGCGGCTTGGCATGAACTTTCAGCCCGTTGCTTTTGCCTTGATAACCGTTGCGCTGCAAGCCTGCAGCAAAGCGCCGCCCGACCGGCTGGGCGCGCCTATTGAGGGTTACAACCACACCTCGGCGGCGATCAATCATTTCGACGTCAACGGCAATGGCGGTCCGAACATCGGCCCGTTTGGTGGTGGCGGAAGCCAGATGTGCTGCGTGTCCATGCCGCGCAAATGGCATCCCGGCCTGACCGTGGTGGTGGAGTGGGAGAAGGATCCGAATGTCGGCGCGTCTCAATACTGGACCGAATCCTTTTCCTCCAACGCTTGGCGTGTACGAATGAAAGAACACCGCTCCAAATACACCCGCCAGCGCGCCGTCGTGGAGGTCGCGCCCTATGAAGAACTCGGGGTCATTGACGTCCATTTTTTGCCCTGCGACCAAATCGCCGTTGCAGCCGTTGCCCAACTGCCCGGTAAGCCCGGCTACCCCTTTCCCTACCCTCGCAAAATGGAAGTGCCTCCCGTATGTCCAGCTTCTTGAACCCTGGTTTGGTTCGTCGCGTGCCGGTGTTTTTAGCCGCTGCGGCACTCGCTTGCATCGCCCTGCAAGCGTGCAGCAAAGCGCCGCCCGACCGACTGGGCATTCCCATCGAGGGCTACAACCACACCTCGGCAGCGATCAATCATTTCGACGTCAACGGCAACGGCGGTCCGAACATCGGCCCGTTTGGTGGTGGCGGAAGCCAGATGTGTTGCGTGTCTATGCCGCGCAAATGGTATCCCGGCCTGACCGTGGTGGTGGAGTGGGAGAAGGATCCGAATGTCGGCGCGTCTCAATACTGGACCGAATCCTTTTCCTCCAACGCTTGGCGTGTACGAATGAAAGAACACCGCTCCAAATACACCCGCCATCGCGCTGTCGTGGAAGTGGCGCCTTACGAGCGATTGGGCGCGATTACCCTGCATTTCCTGCCCTGCGACCAAGTAAAGGTCTCTGCCGATCAGACCTACCCCGGCATCGCAAATCATCCCTATGACTACCCGCGCAAAATGGAAGAGCCCTCTGTATGTCCAGCTTCTTGAACCTCCGCTCGGCTCGCCGCGTATTGCTGATGTTGGCCGCTGTGCTGCTCGCCGGTATCGCCCTGCAAGCGTGCAGCAAAGCGCCGCCCGACCGGCTTGGCGCGCCTATCGAGGGTTACAACCACACCTCGGCGGCGATCAATTACTTCACCGTCAACGGCAATGGCGGCCCAAACATCGGCCCGTTTGGTGGCGGCGGTAGCCAAACCTGCTGCGTAGGTATGCCGCGCAAATGGCGTCCGGGCCTGACCGTGGTGGTGGAGTGGGAAAAGGATCCGACGCCGCATGCTTACGGTGATTGGCCCGAACCTATGTTCTCTGACGCGTGGAGCGCTCGTATGAAGAAGGAGAAGACCAATAACACCCTCCACCGCGCCGTCGTGGAAGTGGCGCCTTACAAGGAACTCGGCGTCATCGACGTTCACTTCCTGCCTTGCAATCAAATCGCGGTCTCAGCCGTTGCCGAGCTGCCGGGTAAACCCGGCTACCCCTTCTCTTATCCCCGCAAAATGGAAGTACCTCCCGTATGCCCAGCTTCATGAACCCCGGTTTGGTTCGTCGCGTGCCCGTATTTTTAGTCGCTGCGGTACTTGCTTGCATCGCCCTGCAAGCGTGCAGCAAAGCGCCGCCCGACCGGCTTGGCGCGCCTATCGAGGGTTACAACCACACCTCGGCGGGGATCAATCATTTCGACGTCAACGGCAATGGCGGTCCGAACATCGGCCCGTTTGGCGGTGGCGGCAGCCAGATGTGCTGCGTGTCCATGCCGCGCAAATGGCATCCCGGCCTGACCGTGGTGGTGGAGTGGGAGAAGGATCCAAGCCCCTTTGACTCCGCCACATGGGCGGTGCCCAGATTTTCTGATGCATGGCATCAAAAAATGGAAGAGCAAGAAGCCGAATACACCCGCCACCGCGTCGTCGTTGAAGTCGCGCCCTATGACGAACTCGGCGTCATTGACGTCCATTTTTTGCCCTGCGACCAAATCGCCGTTGCAGCCGTTGCCCAACTGCCCGGTAAGCCCGGCTACCCCTTTTCCTACCCGCGCAAAATGGAAGTGCCCCCCGTATGTCCAGCTCCTTGAATTCCAAATCGCAACGCCCCCAGCCGTCGCCGCTAACACCTACGCCACGGTTCAAGAAAGAAGGCTTGCTGCCTCTTAATTCCGACGACGTCGGGCTCAATTACCGGAAGCAATATCGCCCCAAACTTATGTTTTCCGATGCGGTTGAGCGGGCCAACAGAGCCAAAGGCTATGGCTATGGCGCCCAGGGCTCGCCTTGCATGGACGTGTTGAACATCACGCTGTGTTTTGACGGCACCAATAACCACGAGCCCTCGGACAAGCGGGCTCAACCGCCGACCACCACCAACGTGGCGCGGCTGTTCCATGCCAGTTTGGGCGGTGAAGATAACGGCGCCAAGAACCGTGACAACCAAGAAGGCTTTTACCGTTACTACATCCAGGGCGTCGGCACCGAATTCAAGGAAATTGGTGAGTTCGAGCCGCGATTGCTGGGCTTGACCGGGGCTGCGGGAGGTGAGAATCGGATCGATTGGGCGTTCACCCGCTTGCTGGATACTCTCCACAGAGCCTGCGGTGAAAAGCGTCTAGAGCCCGTAGAGGCTTACGCACTGGTTCAGCAGATGAGCGCTTCATTAACCAGCGGGCTGTTTAGCAACGGAAACGCCTTGCGCCGCCAAGTGCTGCAAGCGCCGATGCTGGCGCTGCAAAAAAAGATCGAGAACCTGCACGCCCGCAGTGCGATCCCCAGGATCATCGGCATGCGCCTGTGGATCTACGGTTTCTCTCGAGGGGCTGCCGAGGCTCGGGCGTTTGCCAACTGGCTGGAAGCGCTGACCAAAATCGAGGTGGACGGTGAGACCTGTTATTTGTTTGCCGGAATCCCCATCAGCATTGCCTTCATGGGGCTGTTCGACACCGTGGCCTCATCCGGTATCGCCTATGCCGCGCCGTTCGCCGACGGCCACATGGGGTGGGCGGATGACACCATGCGGCTGCCGGAATCAGAGAAGTTTCTTGAGCGTTGCGTGCACTTGGTGGCGGCTCATGAACAACGCAATTGCTTCCCGGTGGATTCTATCCGGAGAAAAACCAACCCTGACGATCCGAACTGCCCCTCGACTTACCGCGCCGGAACCTTTGAATACCTCTACCCCGGCATGCACTCTGACGTCGGCGGGGGGTATCCGCCAGGTGAACAGGGCAAGTCGCTCGCCGGTTCTGGGGATGTTTTGTCGCAAATCCCGCTGCATCACATGTATTCAGAAGCCTACTCAGTGGGTGCGCCATTGCAGGCGCCTCCAGACACGCTCAGCTTGGATCAGATAGGGAAATGGCCGTGGCTGAAGATGAGTGACCCGACATTCAAGGCCTTCGCAGTCTCCGAATCCCTCACCCACCGCTTCAACACCTGGCTCGACGCCCACCAAACCGGCCCGCTGGAAGATGCCATGGAGCATCAAGCCGCCCTGATCACTGCCTGGCGAATCAATCGGTACGCGTCCTTCCGCCTGCGGGAGACGTCGGTTTATCAGCACCTTCAGGGCAAGGACATGACGGACGAAGAGAAAAACGCCTTCAAAGCGCTGTACGGCAGACAGTCCGAAGAGAACCTGGCGCAGCACAATGGGACAGAGCCGTCGGCCTTGTCAGACCAAAAACAGGCAAAACGCGACAGCCATCTGGCGATCAAGCAGGCCTACGAACAGCGTACCGGGGCCTCACAGCCCATGACCTTCAACACGCACAAGTCCTTTGAACCCATCCTCGACCAGAATCAGCTGGAAATGGCGATGAGCGAGTTTCGCCGTGACTATACGGGGAAGTGGGCGTTCGCCGATTCCAACGAGGCGACGTCGGGTGGCACGCTGATCAACACGCTGTTCGGTGGGTTGGTGTACCTGGTCAATGATCAGGACGAAGCCGAGGAATACGTCAAAATGCGCAGAACGGCCAATATAGCCTTCAACAAGCTCTACGCCCCCGGCAGTTTTGAACCCCTCAGTGATAAAGCGCAGACCCTTACCGATTTTTTTGACGAGCAAGTCCACGATTCACGCGCCTGGTTCATGAACGCGATGCTCAATGAGCGTGAAGTGTTCGGCGACTATTTCCGTTTTCGCGCAGTGTTCTTCGATGATCAATCCAACAAGTCGTTATCGCTGATCGCCAGGTCCGGGCAGGTGATCGGGGTCGGCATCGCGCTTGCCAGCGTTGGCCTGAGCATCAAGCGCAACGACCCGCGCTACCTGATTGGGCTGATTATTCCGTCGCTGGGGATTCCGGCGTTTCGCGGCAAGCTCAACGCGCTGGCCACGCCGGAAGTGCGCGCCTTTGACCCGGTTACGAACATCGACCTGCCGATGCAAGACGTCGGCGCCCTCAGGACCTTTACCAAAAACACGGGCGACGTGCTGAAACTGGCCAAGGCCTTGCCGCTGCCTGAAGCCCTCAGCGACGAAACCGCCACCACGCCTAAGCTTAAAGCCCTGCTCAAAGCCCAAAAAACGGCGAAGGTCGCAGAAATGGCCAAAGACCTGTTCGACAGCCTGCCCGCCGAAGAGAAAACCAGTTGGCTGGACCAAATCAAAGGCGCCGTGGGCGGATAACCCCACCCCTCTGGAGCCAACGTGTTGGCGAAGGCCTTAACGCGGTGTTTCAGTTACGCCGCCTCGCCAACAAGTTGGCTCCTATGTATGGCGGAACGCGCCTTGACCTGATGGCGATACTGTATCCGCCTTTCATCCTCGACACCTACGGGTTAAGTATCCCTCTCGGATTAATCGACTGCCTGCCTCATTCGTGATGGATACGTTCACGCTTGAACAGGAATGGGGAAAAATCTGTCGTCCATGGACCCAACTTTAGACCTGTTTTAAGAAAGTAGATTATTAAGGCAACGTTATCTCTACGGCAAAAATATTTATTTACGGAGATTCATAGAATGAGTATCGAAGGTAAAAGTTTGAGGGGGATGACGTTTTTAGCGTTTTTGCCTCTAGGGAAACTCTGAAAAAGGTTTTCAAATCTGGTGAAATGTCCCCCATCACATGAGCCGAGCGGTTGCCCCCCATGAAGCAAATTTCTTTCGCCGATGCCGAGTACGCCGGTAAACGTAAGCGAACCCGCCGTGAGATTTTCCTGAGCGAGATGGACAAGGTCGTCCCCTGGAAGGGGTTGATCGCTTTGATCGAGCCGCATTATCCAAAAGGCGAAGGGGGCCGCCCGGCGTATCCCTTGATGGCCATGTTGCGTGTGCACCTGATGCAGAACTGGTTCGGCTATAGCGATCCAGCAATGGAAGAGTCTCTTTATGAGACCACGATTCTGCGCCAGTTCGCGGGGTTGAATCTGGAACGCATTCCCGACGAAACCACGATTCTCAACTTCCGTCGCCTGCTGGAGAAAAACCATCTTGCCGGGGGAATCCTGGAGGTCATTAATGGCTACCTGGGAGACCGAGGTTTGATGCTTCGTCAGGGCACAATTGTTGATGCCACGATCATTCATGCGCCGACGTCGACCAAGAATAAAGAGGGTAAACGCGACCCCGAAATGCATCAGACCAAGAAAGGTAATCAATATTTTTTCGGGATGAAAGCGCACATCGGAGTAGACGCTGATACGGGTCTGACGCACAGCGTGGTGGGCACGGCAGCCAATGTCGCGGACGTCACTCAAGTCGATCAGTTGCTGCACGGCGAAGAGACCCATCTCTGTGGCGACGCGGGCTACACCGGCGTAGAAAAGCGGCTTGAACATGAGGGGCGCGAGATGATCTGGTCGATCTCCGCCAGGCCCAGCAGCCGCCGCAAACATGGAGAAAAAAGCGTCATTGGCCGTGCGTTGCGCAAGATTGAATACGCCAAATCGCAAACTCGGGCCAAGGTTGAGCACCCGTTTCGGGTGATCAAGCGCCAGTTTGGTTACACCAAGGTGCGGTTTCGCGGGTTGGTAAAGAACACGGCGCAGTTGGTGACACTGTTTGCACTGTCGAATCTGTGGATGGCGCGCCGACATTTGATGGAGCCTATAGGACAGGTGCGTCCGCAGTATGGAAATTAAGGGTTAATAAGTGCTTAAAACCGGCTTATTCATCAATAAAAGCCGATATTTTCGAAATTTCAGTGAAGTACTTTCTTTCGGAGCGCTTGACGCCCGATTTGCCAGAAAAAGAAGGTCTTATTTCAGACCTTCCCTAGTAGTACTCTTCGTCGGTTGCAGTACGACAGGTTCAAAAAGCTTCACATTGAAAACCAACCTGCCCGCAGACTTTAAGGTAACTGCGGACGTTTATTACTCTCCGGCCACCAATGCAACCTGTGTGATGCCCCCAACAACGAGTAGCTATATACCTGGGCGAAAAAGATTAAAGAGCGAAGTGCAAGACATTGAGCATTCGGTGGAATTTGAAATCCCTTTATCCGACTCAGCAGGTGGCTGCCCGCTGGTATTGCGCAGTGTGAGGTTGGATATACAAGGAAGGTGGGGGCCTGACGCTGATGACGTAAGCAGCGATATTGCAGGACTTTCGTTTCTTGATCAGTCCGATAAAATTAATAAATTATACAACGGCGAGTGCCAATGGTTTTTTCGTACCGCTGGGCCTAATCGCTATTTAATAAAAGTCATCAAGTGTCTCGCTGTGGATGAACAAGGTGTCGCATTAAAACAACCGGCGGGTGGAGTGTTACAGCGAGATAGCCTAATCAATACAATAGTCAATGTAACTTTCAAGGTGGCAGCAGAGGATTCGCCTTATTACAACAGGTCTTGGATGAAGACTTCCGTTGGTTGGAAACCGTGTACTGGTCGTTGGGGAAGTAATAACGAAGAGTTATGTATTTCTCCGCCAAAATTTACAGATTATAGAATGTCTGAGAAAACTTGTACCGTATATCCCAGCTGTACTGAACTGGAAATAAAAAATGTTTCAAAAAAGTAGTTCCACTAATAAAAGGTTGGCATCTGAAAACTTCAGTCGCCGATGGTCTGAACTTTTAGACCTGTTTTGGGAAGTGGAGAGCATCGAGGCAACGTAATCTCTACGGCAAAAATATTTATTTACGGAGATTCATAGAGTGAGTATCGAAGGTAAAGGTTTGAGGGGGATGACGTTTTTAGCGTTTTTGCCTCTAGTAGTACTCTTAGCCGGCTGCAGTACGATGGGTTCAAAAAGCTTTACATTGAAAACCAACCTGCCCGCCAACTTTAATATAACTGCGGATGTTTATTACTCACCCGCTACCGGCGCGACCTGTGTGATGCCCCCAACAACGAGTAGCTATATACCCGGGCGAAAAAGATTAAGGAGCGAAATGCAAGATATTGAGCATTCGGTGGAATTTGAAATCCCTTTATCCGACTCAGCCGGCGGCTGCCCGCTGTATTTGCGAAGTGTGAGGTTGGATATACAAGGGAAATGGGGGCCTGGTGCTGATGACGTCAGCAATGATGTTGCAGGACTTTCGTTTGTTGACCAGTCTAATAAAACTAATAATGTCTACAACGGCGAGTGTCAGTGGCTGTTTCGTACTGTCGGGCCGCAGCACCACATTATAAAACTTTTAAAGTGCCGGGCCGTCGATGATAAGGGCGATGTACTAAAGCAGCTTGCAGGGGGTGTTTTAGAACGGGACTTACTGGTGGGTAGAGCCGTCAGTATAAACTTTACGATTGCAAAAAAAGAGAGTCCGGCAATTGACGGTAATTGGATTGAGTTTCCAGCGGGTTGGAAGCGCTGTTTAGGAAAAGACTTCAGTGATCGTGATGCGTATTGCGGTGAGAATAGAAAGGAGTTTAAGTCTTTCATTATGCCGGATGGTCGCGATTGTAATGTTTATCCCAATTGCATTGAGTAGGTACAAAGGAACGTCTAAATGTAACTTTGCTTCGGCGCTAAGGAGCTTGCATCTAATTCAATCGATGGAAACACGCCGAAGGCTTCGATTATCGGATGGTGACCGGAATTTGAATCAATCATCCGATTTATCGCAGCCTTCGGCAGCTCCTACAGACTAGTGGAGTCGGAGAACGTTGGTTTGCCGTATTATTTGAATTGGTTATATAAGTCGTAAGGCAGGAGGATTGTGTCGACTGCGGCGTCGACGGGTAAGGAATAAACAAATGCCACGGGGCAGATTATCGACATCCAGCATATGTAATGTGAAGGGTCATATCCCCTCGCAAAACCTCCCGTAAGAAATTCGTAGCTGCCTTGAAGACTTTTAAAAAAATAGGCGTCAGGATCGTCGTATTGTGCTCTGCCTGCTAATGTCCCGCATCCGTTTGTAGAGAGTAATAAAAACAAAATTAGTGTCGTTTTTACAATGTGGTTTGCTTTTTTGAAGATGTTGGTCATTTCGACATCCCTTGTGTTGCTGAAAGTATCGAAAGCATATTCAGCAAATAAAGCTCAGTCTGTAGTCCTGCGTGTTAATTGCTGTAGGAAAGTTCCGATAGTCATCGTCAGGGTGCACGGGAGTTATAGGGCTAAGTGTGAGTTGTTGGTTAGCCAGACACAGCTTTAACGTGAAGGCGAATCCATTCTTGAATGAATTCGCTCCCACAGAATTGCTGCGTTGTGTTTGTCGTCCAAGGTTTCGGAGTTAGCTCTGGACAGCCGACTTCGGCCCATCAGCAGCCAATGCGGACTCCAGCAATTCCTGCGCGGTTTCTACCAGATACACGACAGCCAATACCAACTTGCGGCTAGGGGCGTCGAGTTTCTCGGCGGATTCGTAGGCGGTAGCGGCGGCGCAGTCGAGGATTTCGCAAGCGGTGGTCAGGGCTTCTTCGGCGCTGACGTATTCGCGGACGTGGAACAGTCTGTCTGGGAGGTTTTGTTGGGTGATTCGGGAGGTACGCGGGGTGACGCGGTTGCGGTTTGAATGGGGTGGATCGGGGGTGATTTTTGTCATCTGATACATCTCCAGTGTTTAGTGGAGCTGCCATCATTGCGACTAAACAATGGGTGGCAGCTGTGCACAGGTTAGTCGACCGGAACACTGGAGACCCGGCGCACCCGAGGGTGCCCTGCGCACAGCCACCATAAAGCTCAGGCGATAAAAAAGCGCCTGGCTAAAAGTGACGCTTGTGCGCCAGTGTGTGGGCGGGCGACTAAACCCGGCCGCTGATTTTGCAGCGACCCACGAAGGTTAGCGTCGGCCCTGAGCAAGCGCAACCGCCAGACTATGCCCTCAGTCGTTTCCGGGTGAATAAGTCTCTGTCCTACGCGGCGTAAGGATTTGTCTTACCGAGATCCGGTGACCCTAATTTTCGAGCATAAAAAAGCCCGCTCAGATCATTAAGTCTGGCGGGCGAGCCGGAACGGCTCTGGGATTTCATTGGCGCCGAACAACTCACGCCGCCGCACATTTTGTGGGAGCAGGCTTGCCTGCGAAGAGCCCCATCATCGCGCTGCTGATGTCGACTTGAAACCTGGGTTGCCTGCAATAACGCTTTCGTTGGCAAGCCAATTCCACAGGGTACTTCGGCAAATTTGGAGTCGCAGGCACCTGACATTCATCGCAGCCTTCGGCGCCTCTTCAAAGGCAATTCACGCTTGGCGGGTTTACGCGGCGAGGGATGCCAGCGGAGTGTCAGGCCTCAATTCAGCTTCTCAATCTCCGGCATCACAAAATTCTTAACGATATAAATCGAGCCCTTTTCACTCAAGTGACCGGAGTCGATTTGCAGCAGTGAGTTGTCTCCTTGCAGCCGCACCAGGCAGGAATCTGCGACGCACAATTTGTCGATGAGTGAGACGAAGTCCACGGCGTTGTGGTCGATGGAGCTTTGGGTGGCGCGGTCGGCGACCATGACGCTGCGGTCGAGGGCGGCGTCGGTGATGTGGGAGTCGTTGGCGCCCCAGTGACGGTTGGCGATGACGCTGGGCAGGGACGGGCTCCATTGCGGCAGCGGGCCCATGAGGACCACGTGTTTGACGCCGTAGCTTTTGAGCCGTGCGGCAATTTCGTCCCAGTGGGTTTTGTCGTGTTCGTCTTTTTGCGCGATGACCACGATGTCGGGTTTGTCGGCCTTGATGCTGTCCAGTGCCGTTCTGTTGGAGTAGTTGCAGGTGATGCGCGGCGGTGTTTGCAGGCCGGTGTCGTCGGTGAGGCTCGGTTTGCAGGCAGCCGAGGTGACTTGGTAAAACGGCGTTTCTTTGGGCAGCAGGGTTCTCAAGCCCAGCGACAACGCTTGAGCGTGGGAATCGCCCCACAGAAAGACGCCGCCTTCACCGTGTTTTTGCGTGCAGGACGGGTCAATCGCTTTTTGTCCGCGCTGGGTGAAGGCGGAGAACGCGTCGCACTTGAGCCAGTAGGTTTCGTAGAGGTTGTTTTGCCGGTCGGCGTACTCCTGAACGAAGCGTGCCTTGTCCGAGATGCTGATGGCGCGTAACGGTGTAACGGCGCCTTGGGTCGCTTTGACCGCCGCGCCTGCGGCGAATACCAGCACGATCAGGCTGCTGACGGTTGCGAACTTCCAGGGGCGTTCCGGCTTTTTCTCGGTTGAGCTTTTTTCGATGACCGTAAACGAGGCCAGGCCCAAGGCGAATGAGGTGGCGATTCCGACCAAGGCGCTACGGGTATCGTTCAAGTACCCGGCGTAGCTCATGAACACCACCACCGGCCAGTGCCACAGGTACAGCGAGTAGGAAAGCTTGCCGGTCCATTGTGAGAAGGGGTTGTTGGTCATGAACGAATCTTGCCGCGCCGAGATGATCACCGACAAGGTGCCCATTACCGGCAACAGCGCCAGGTAACCCGGCCATACGTCTTTCTCGGAGAGCACGAAAAAACTCGCCAGCATCAGGCCAACGCCCACTGCTTCCAAGGCGCGTTGTGACCGGCTTATGAGCTTGAACGGGAACAGACAAGCGACGCCGCCGGCCAATAATTCCCACGCCCGCGCAGGCAGTAAATAGAACGCCGGCTCCGGCCATTTGAAGGACATGTAGACGCAGGCGAGGAAGCCGAGAACGCTCCCGGCCAAGACGATCCAGCGCAGTGCATTCAGCGTGACCAGCCTGCTCAGCAACAGCAGGACGATCGGGTAGATCATGTAGAACTGCCACTCCACCGAAAGGGACCACGTGTGCAGCAGCCATTTCTCGTGGGCGCCAGCGGCGAAGTAGCCCGCTTCGGACCAGTACACGAAGTTGGAAAAGAACCCCAGGCTGCTGGCGACGTGTTTGCCCAGTTCGCTGTATTCAAGGGGCAGCAGGTAGAACCAGCCGAATGCCAGTAAGGCAAAGCACATGGCTGCCAGCGCGGGGATGATCCGCCGTGCCCGGGATGTGTAGAAGGTGATCAGGCCGAAGCTGTTTTTCTGCAAACCCCGGAAGATGATGCCGGTGATCAGGTAGCCGGAAATCACGAAAAATATATCGACGCCCGCGTAGCCGCCGGGCAGCCACGCCGGGTTGAAGTGGAACAGGATGACGGCGATAACCGCAATCGCGCGGAGTCCGTTGATGTCTTTTCGAAAGTCCATGACGATTCAACTCCAGAAACGGGCGGCAGGCTCAGCAGGTGATCACTCAGCGTTTAACCATCCCGTCGGGGGCGTTCAGGCTGATGACTTTCGGGAAGTTGGTGAGGGTCACGTTGGTAGCACAGCGCTCACCATTGCAGGTCCACGATGTCTCCGAGTCGATCTGCCCTTTGGTGGCGTGCGCGGTGTCGATCAGTTGCACTTTGCCGGTGAGTG
Source organism: Pseudomonas sp. CCI4.2 (assembly GCF_034350045.1). NCBI lineage: Bacteria > Pseudomonadati > Pseudomonadota > Gammaproteobacteria > Pseudomonadales > Pseudomonadaceae > Pseudomonas > Pseudomonas sp. CCI4.2. Next base: position 1,463,148 of record NZ_CP133781.1, read on the forward strand.
AGGCGTTGCCGACCACTTGTTGTTGCTGGCTTCGCCCGCCCGCCCAGCCGACCGCGATGTGCTCGGATCCTTTGTTGAAATACAGCAGGTAAACGTCGTTGACCATGGTGCTGGGGCCGGGGTCGTAGGTGTAATCGCGAACGAACGGGCTGATGGCTTTGAGCACGTCATAGCCGGGTTTGGGGTCCATGTTGTTTTCGAGCAAGCCGAAGTTGTGTTCCTGATCGGTCTTGTCCAGGCCGTCATTTACCAGGTCATACCACCACATGCCCTTTAGGCCGGGGATGGTGCGGGAGAGGAAAAACGTCCGCGCGATGTAAGACGCGACCGTGTCTTCTGTGAAGCCGCAATTGCCGGTGTGGGTCGGCCAACTGACTTCGGTCAGGTAGATCGGAATTTCCTTACCGGCTTTTTCGTTCACGTGGCGGACGTAATCACGCACCCATTGGGCCCAGGCTTCCGGTGTGTTTTGCCCTCTGCCGGCGCAATGCACGTAGGGGTGAATCGACAGGCCGTCGATTTGATCCAATATTCCGGCGTCGATCAGGCGGTCGGCGAACCCAAAGTTCATGCCGTCAGGTGTGACGGAGCCCGCGAGAATCTTCGCGTTGGGATCGTTCTTGCGAATCAGCGGCACCGCGTCTTTGACCAGGGTCGCGTAGTCGGCAGAAAGCTTTGGGTCTTTGGGGCCTTCCAGGTCCCACTCGTTCCAGATTTCCCAATAGTCGACTTTGCCCTGCAACTGGTGGGTCACGTAATCGACGTATTTGAGATACGCCTTCCTGACCTCTGGCGTGCGCGGCTTGAGGTTGCCGTGGAAGTTGGTGCTGTAATCCAGAATTGTCAGGGTCGACAGCTTTTTGGATTTAGCGGTATCCAGGTAAGTGCGCCATGGCGGCACGATGCGGTACTGGTTGGCCGAGGGTTCGGCCGTTGACCAGTACGCGTCGTCCTTGAGTGCTGTGATGCCTGCATCCGATGCCATCTGCAGGGCTTTCACCGGGGAGGTTTCGTAATTCATCAAGTGCGTTCCCACGCCGATGATGAACCCATCGTCGGCGTGGGACGCGGCGCAGCACAGGGTCAGGGAAAGCAGCAAAGCAGAGGCGGACACATGGGTTTTCAATCGCATATCAACACACTCTCATCGCAGTTCCGGCAGCCCGGAAAGTTCACCCAAACCGTGGGCTGTAGTCGTCGCGGTGCTGGTAGCGGTTGAGCGGTTTAACACTCGCCCGATGGCCAAGCCCATAAACAGGTTGGAGAGGGTGATCTCGAACATGTCGGTGGTCCAACTGGTCAGGCAGATGCAAATGCTGATCGCGAGTAAGGCGTTATCCATGCGTGAGGTTTGATCGCGCAGCATAAAGAACATGGGAATTTGCAGGGCGTACAGTGCGATGCCGACAAAGCCAAACGTTGCCCAAAGGTACATCGCGCTGCTGTCCGATCCGGTCAGGATCTGCGCGCCGGGCACCGGGAATAACACTTGGCTGCTGCCAAACATGCCCAACCCCGCGCCCGTCAAACTCCAGCCTTGCTGGTACAGGTATTGGGTAACGTGCGGCCAGGTGTTGATCAGGCGGTCGTAAAGCGACATCAGGGAGCGGTCGCCGCTGGTGATGTTGTTGGGGTCAAAATCGAAGGCCACACCGACGATGGGCAGCAGGAAGCCAATGGCGACCAAACCGACAAAAAGGGCCGCGCTGGTCCAGCGCAAGCGACTGAGCATCATCACCGCGAGGGTGAGGGCGAAGGCCGCCGCCGGCGCTTTACTGGTGGTCAGCACGATGGCGTAAAAGCCCACGGCGGCGATGATGCAAAACAGGATTCGCGAGCGGGTAAACATTGCCAGGTACAGGCTGAACATTGCAATGATGATCGACAGCGCGTTAGAGACCCGAGTAAAACCTGCGAGCCGGTCAAACTCATCGTCAGCCCATGCGGTGTTGCCGACTAGCTCAGTGTTGCCCACGAGGTAGCTGTAACCTTTCCACGGGACCGTGATGTATTTGTCCAGCAACAGCCCTATTAGAGACAAGATCAGGCACATGCCGATGACCCAGCCCAGCAGTCGTTTGCGATGAAGAATGTGTTCGCTGCACACCGCGCCAAACAGCAACGGGCTGAATCCGAACAGGCTAAACGCAACGTTGGTAAAACTGGCGCCGTGCAGCATCGCCAGGGCGCAGGACACAAACAGCAGCAACAAGCCCACCCACAGCACGCGGGTGGCTTTGTAGGTCAGCAACTGCGCCGCGAACACTATCAGGCAGGCTATTTTCGGCAGGTACAGCAGCGGCGAAATGCCCACTTGGTCGAAGTAATAGCGCAGCGCACCGGCCAGTGTTTCGGACACGATCAGGCTGATGGCGACCCAAATAATTAAAGTGGATTTGTTGAATGTCAGGATCGACGGACGTTCAGTAGGGCTGAGATCGGGTGTCGACATCATGGTGGTTGCCCTCTCAGGAGCGTAGAAAATTCGTCGTGGATAAAACGCGGGCATAGCTACCGCCCTCGAAAGACCTGGGGGGAGGCGATCGGATAGTTAAAGTGGGCGTTATTGCGCAGCAGATAGCGGTATATCAACGTCACTTTTGAGCGCTGTCAAATCAATTCGTCAAATTTTTAGCGCGAGTTATTGAGTGCGGTTACCAGCGCTACTTAAGTAATTGATACTTAACGAGGGATAAAAAATTGACGCGATTTTTATGTACGTTATTGAACGGTTAATGCGTGGCTTCTATGACTCATAATATTTACAGATGTAAAAACGGCTGACGCTTTCAAGCGCGTCAGCCGCTTTAATATCGGCCGCTCAATCAGTTATAGCGGCGTTTGTCAGGTGCTGGCGGGAAATATTGGTAGAGCCAGGTTTCGCTCAGCGTTCTGTCGTGGGTGCGAATGAAAAGGCGCAGTTCGACGGGTGCCACTGAGTCGCTGTTGGGGTACCAGTCGAACGTCACGCGATAGCCCTTGATGTCCGGAATCACCAACACGTTGAAGTCTTTTACTTCGCCGCCTGAGACGGTAATCACAGGTTCAATGCGGGTGCCCTCGGGCAATCGATCCAGACCGCCTCCGGTGAAGTCGACTGCAAATCGGCGCGCCCAGACTTCTGGGTGATGCTCGCCCGGCGCCCAGCCCTCAATGAAGCCGCCCATTCCGGAGCGTGTGGCATGCACCCGTGCCAGCGGCGTACCGACCGGGGGCAAAGCGCTCCAGTAGAGCTTGTAACCGAAGTTCAGGGACGTACCCGCCGTCACGGGGGCTTTGGGGGTCCAGAACGCCACGATGTTATCCAGGGTTTCTCCCGTGGTCGGAATTTCCAGCAGGTCTATCGAACCTTCGCCCCACGCAGTGGTGGGCTCGACCCACAGGCTCGGTCGCTGGTTGTACCAATCGACGGTGTCTTGGTAGCTGGAAAAATCGTGGTCGGTCTGGACCAGGCCAAAACCCTTGGGGTCTTTGTCGGCGAATGCGTTGAATTGCAAGGTGGCCGGATTGTTCAGCGGACGGCATATCCACTCACCGTTGCCGCGCCACATGGCCAGGCGGTCCGAGTCGTGGATTTCCGGGTGGAGGGTGTCGCACATGCGCCGCTCGTGAGTGCCGCAGCTGAACATGCTGGTCATCGCCGCGATGCCCAACTGCTCAATGTCCTTGCGGGCGTTGATGTGGGCGTCGATGGCCATGACCACTTGATTGGCCTGACAGTCGATATCGAAACGGTAAGCGCCGGTCGCACTGGGGGAGTCGAGCAAGGCGTAGACAACGAAGCGGGTGTTGTCCTTGGTCGGCGTCTCGAACCAGAACTTGGTGAAGTTGGGAAATTCTTCCTTGCGCTTGGCATAGGTGTCGATGGCCAGGCCCCGGGCGGACAGCCCGTATTGCCCGGAGCTGTCCACGGCGCGGAAGTAGCTGGCGCCGAGAAACGACAGAATGTCATGGGTCGCGATTTCCGGGGCTTTGAACAGCTTGAACCCGGCGAAGCCCAAGTCGCCCTTGAGCTGCGATTTATCGACGCCGCTCTTGTCGTAATTGAACATTTCCGGCCGAAAATGCACCTCCCGCGACTCGTTGGTCTGGGGGTCGACGCTGTACATGCGAATCGGCTGTTTGAAGCCCATGCCGACATGAAAAAATTGCACGTCCAACTGACCTTTGTTGTCGCCCCACAACGAGTGCGCCGGGTCGTATTGGATGGCGTTGAATTGTTGGGGGGTCATTGTCCCCAGGGTCGGCGGCAGCTGTTCGTTGGTATCAACGAAGGGCGTGCTAGCCAGTTGTTTGGCGTTGACTTGCAGGGCCGTGAAATCGAAATGCTCGACGTCGCCATCAGCCGTGGCTGCGAATGCCCGTGCTGCAAATAGCCCCGTTGCGGGTAGGCCGGTATAGGCCGCGAGAGCGAGCGATGCTTTCAGAAGATTCCTGCGATTCATAACGATGGAGCCTCTAGGGAAGGTCTGAAATAAGACCTTCTTTTTCTGGCAAATCGGGCGTCAAGCGCTCCGAAAGAAAGTACTTCACTGAAATTTCGAAAATATCGGCTTTTATTGATGAATAAGCCGGTTTTAAGCACTTATTAACCCTTAATTTCCATACTGCGGACGCACCTGTCCTATAGGCTCCATCAAATGTCGGCGCGCCATCCACAGATTCGACAGTGCAAACAGTGTCACCAACTGCGCCGTGTTCTTTACCAACCCGCGAAACCGCACCTTGGTGTAACCAAACTGGCGCTTGATCACCCGAAACGGGTGCTCAACCTTGGCCCGAGTTTGCGATTTGGCGTATTCAATCTTGCGCAACGCACGGCCAATGACGCTTTTTTCTCCATGTTTGCGGCGGCTGCTGGGCCTGGCGGAGATCGACCAGATCATCTCGCGCCCCTCATGTTCAAGCCGCTTTTCTACGCCGGTGTAGCCCGCGTCGCCACAGAGATGGGTCTCTTCGCCGTGCAGCAACTGATCGACTTGAGTGACGTCCGCGACATTGGCTGCCGTGCCCACCACGCTGTGCGTCAGACCCGTATCAGCGTCTACTCCGATGTGCGCTTTCATCCCGAAAAAATATTGATTACCTTTCTTGGTCTGATGCATTTCGGGGTCGCGTTTACCCTCTTTATTCTTGGTCGACGTCGGCGCATGAATGATCGTGGCATCAACAATTGTGCCCTGACGAAGCATCAAACCTCGGTCTCCCAGGTAGCCATTAATGACCTCCAGGATTCCCCCGGCAAGATGGTTTTTCTCCAGCAGGCGACGGAAGTTGAGAATCGTGGTTTCGTCGGGAATGCGTTCCAGATTCAACCCCGCGAACTGGCGCAGAATCGTGGTCTCATAAAGAGACTCTTCCATTGCTGGATCGCTATAGCCGAACCAGTTCTGCATCAGGTGCACACGCAACATGGCCATCAAGGGATACGCCGGGCGGCCCCCTTCGCCTTTTGGATAATGCGGCTCGATCAAAGCGATCAACCCCTTCCAGGGGACGACCTTGTCCATCTCGCTCAGGAAAATCTCACGGCGGGTTCGCTTACGTTTACCGGCGTACTCGGCATCGGCGAAAGAAATTTGCTTCATGGGGGGCAACCGCTCGGCTCATGTGATGGGGGACATTTCACCAGATTTGAAAACCTTTTTCAGAGTTTCCCTAGGTAATGCCGTGACGCCTGCACGTGCGCGTGCAGATGCATACAACTACCCCCACTAGATAACAAAGTGGGCGACCTGTTCGCTACTGGGGGAAAAAAAAGATAGTGGCCTGGGTACCTGGCATGTCGATGTGGATTCTCGCCAACAAGTTGGCGCCTATCAAGCAAGGCATATCTTATTGATTACCAATAATAAACTGTAGGAGCGGGCTTGCTCGCGATGGGCCCGGAGTCGCGCTCGACCGAAGCGGCCCCCAATGGGGCAGGGTCAAGCGTCAGTCGTTGGATCTGTTCAGCGTCGAGGGGTCACTGAGGTACGTGGTGGATGGAAATTTGCCGTCCGAATCAAAATTGATGCGCGAGCCTCTGACGGTGACCGCATGCGCGTCAGTTTTGATAAAAAGAGTTTCACCACTTTTAAAGGTAAGCCGATGAATGTGTTTGTCGTGGTCTTGGCTTATGTCGTGGCTGACCAGGTCCAGTAAATTGCTCAACCCTAAAAACGATCCGGGTTCAGTGATGGTCAGGCAGCTCGTAGTTTCAATGTCTGAAGTACAGGTGGGAACACGGAAATCCCAATGTTTTTTCATGGTGTTAGCCGTCGTATATTAGATGGGTTAGGGAATATAATCATCGGAACTTGTAACGGCAAGTCGCTCAATCCTTGAAATTGTAACTGTAGCTTTGCGCGGTTATTCAATTGCGGTAACGACTGCTTTTAAACGCATAGGACGTTTCTGTTTTTTTTGTAGGACAAACTAACAGATGAAAATTGACGCCATTTTTTCCGTGATTTTGGAAAGCAGAAAAATAAAAATCTATTTTATTTCGCACTACTTTGCACTCAATGATGGGCTCATCTAGGATTTCTCCGGTTTCCACGCTCGTAAATACAACACTCAGTAGTCCCGCTAAATAGGAAATTATCAAAGGGATGTCCCTATGGCCCAAGACAGACGATTTCATGCGCTTGATAGTTTTAGAGGGCTGTGTGCCCTCGCTGTGGTTGTTTACCATCTACACGTTGTTGGCAGTATCACCGAGCTGCAATTCTTCAGTAACGCAGACCTGTTCGTCGAGTTCTTCTTTGTCTTGAGCGGCTTTGTCATCACCCACGCTTATGGCTCAGGGGCGCCTATTGATTTCCGTAAATTTTTTATACTCAGGACTTTTCGGCTGCTTCCGCTGCATGTGTTTATGTTAGGTGTGTTCATTTTATTTGAGTTTCTAAAGTTGCTGGCAGCACATAAAGGATTTGCCTTCAATAAAGAACCCTTTACCGGGCAATATGCGCCTTCGCAGATACTGCCCAATTTATTCTTGATTCAAGCCTGGACACCCTTGACGGAGAACCTCTCATTTAACTATCCGGCCTGGAGCATCAGTATCGAGTATTACATGTATATGATATTTGCCGGGGTGGCCTTTTTTTGCGCGGCCCATAAAAAACTCGCGTGGAGCGCAATCTCTTTGGGCGCTTTCGTTCTGTTATATAACAATGCCGGGGCCTTGACTGAGTTCGCTTACAAGGGGCTCTCCTGCTTTTTTGCGGGGGCATTGTCATATGGAGTGTTTGGTGTTAAAAAAAAAAATCTAAAAACTAACTATGTGGTGTATTCACTACTGGAAGTTGTTTCTTTGTGCCTCATCGTGATGGCGCTCAATTCAGATCTGACCCAGAAAACCATCGTCTGCAGCCTGTTATTTTGCGGCGTGGTCACGCTGTTTGCCTTTGACGCGGGGGTGGTATCGAGCCTGCTAAAAACCCGAGTGTTCAGTTTTCTTGGCCGCCTTTCCTACTCGATCTACCTCACCCACGTCGTGGTACTCAGTGGCTTGATATTGGTATTTTTGGTTTTGGAGAAAAGGACCGGGTTGACCTTGGCGCCGATGATGGGGGATGTGAGGTATATCGATACCGGCAGCGGCCTGCTCAATAACCTGTTGGTGGCGTTAATACTCCTGTGTGTGGTCGGTATTTCATACGTGACCTATACGGTCATTGAAGTTAACGGTCAGAAAGTAGGCCGCTATCTCATCAATGGAAGGCTGAAAAAGATTCCTGCAGTGATTAACCCCGTTTAGGACCCGGCTGGCGCACCTGCATGATCACCTTCAAATCCCGTCAAAATATTTTGAACAATAATTTCACGACCCCTGTTATATCATAACGCTCGTTGGGCCAAGCCCACGGGTGTCTTCATTATGAGTAAGGTCTGGGGTGTCGATGCGGGTTGATCTGGATGGCGAAAGCGTTGGCCTTGATGGCTTGCCGCGCTTTCAAAGGGCCGCTTTTCATGCCCGTCGGTTGCAGCGGCTTTGTTACGGGCTGGCGGCATTGGGCTTGTTCAGCTTTGTCCTGGCAATGTTCGCGATGCTTTTTTCGCCTGCGACGTTGTGGTCCGCGGTTCTGATTAATAACGCCGCAGCGTTGTGGGTGTTGGTGGCAGGTTTGCAGTCCGCGTATTGGATCGCCCATTGGCGCGCGCAAACCCTGGCCGCTGCGCACGTTTCGGCGGTGATCGAGCCGTTGCCGACAGACGCAGAACCCATCACCGACGAGCCCATCGGCTGGTCTGACCGCCTGTTGAGCCGCATCAGCGGCAGCGGCGTTTCGCTGCTGGCCCAAGTGGGGCCGCCGACGTTATGGCTGGGTGGCTGGGCGTTGCTGGCCATTCTGGTGGTGAAATGGGCCTGGAACCTGAGCCTCGTTGGATCGAGTGTTGGCCCGATGGGCACTGTCGTCGGCGCCGTTGCACTGTTACTGGCCTTCGGGTTGTTGGTGCTGGAACGCCAACTGACCCACGAATTGCCGGCCGAGTGGCCTGAAGCCGCACAAATGGCGCAACTGACGCGGGTCGTGATCGCCTGCTTGTTGCTCAGTGCGTTGTGCCTGTTTTTCTCCACACCTGACCGTCTCTGGCCAGTCCGACTGGCTGTATTGATCGGCTTGTTGCCTGTGCTGGTGGCGCTGGAATTATTGCTCCGGGCCGTCATGTCGCTGTTTAGCCCGCGCACAGAGCGGATCGAGCCGCGACTGCTGGCCAGCAGTTTTGTCGCGGGACTGCTGCGCTGGCCACCGCAGCCCTTGTTGGCGCTGCAGAACGAATTGCATAACCGATTCGGCATCGACCTGCGCCAGATATGGGCGTTCACCTACATGCGCCGGGCTTTTTTGCCGGTGTTGGCGGTGGTGTTGGGGCTAGGTTGGGTGCTGAGCGGTGTGCATGAAATACCAATGCAGGGCCGAGGCATCTATGAGCGTTTCGGCAAACCGGTGCAAGTCTTCGGTCCGGGCTTGCACACCGGTTTACCCTGGCCTTTCGGGCGCGTGTTGGCAGTAGAAAATGGTGTTGTCCACGAGTTGGCAACCAGCGTTTCAGAATCCAATGCCGTCGAGCAGGTCCTTGAGCCCGCTGAAGGGCCGGCGCCCCTGAGTGCCAACCGTCTGTGGGACGCCAGCCATATCAACGAAAAATCCCAAGTCATCGCCAGCAGTGCAGGTGACAAGCCTTCGACCCAAAAGCAGAGCTTCCAGATCGTCAATATGGACGTGCGGTTTGTCTATCGAATCGGCCTGACCGATCAGGCGGCGATGGCGGCAACCTACAACAGCGCCGATGTTCCTACGCTGATTCGCAGCACCGCGAGCCGAATATTGGTCCACGATTTTGCATCGCGGACCCTGGATGAGTTACTCGGAGAACAACGCGCCGCGTTGTCTTCCGACATCGGTGACGCTGTCCAAGCAGACCTGAAGAAGCTCGACAGCGGCGTAGAAATTTTAGCCACTGTCGTGGAGTCTATTCACCCACCCGCTGGGGCGGCCAACGCCTACCATGCGGTGCAGGCGGCGCAAATCGGCGCCCAGGCGTTGATTTCACGGGAGCGGGGCGCAGCCAGCGAGCAATCGAACTTGGCCGAACTTAACGCCAGCGTGGAGAAAGACAATGCGTCTGCGGCAGCCCGCGAAGTAATGGCGTTGGCTCAAGGCGCAGACCTGCGCTTCAGCGCCGAGCGTAAGGCGTATGACCAGGCGGGCCAGGCTTTTTTGCTTGAGCAATACCTGACGCAGCTGAGCCAGGGCTTGGTCCACGCCAAGCTGTTGATTCTCGATCATCGACTCGGCGGCAACATTGCACCGACCATCGATTTGCGTACTTTCACGTTACCGGCAGACCCAACGGCGCCGAGTAAAGCCGTCCATTAAGGAGTCGTCCCTTGAGTCTGTTTCATTCCCACGATCATCACGATCACTCCGACCATGACCACGGTCACGCTGGGCATCACCATGGCCATCAGCATGGCGACACGTCTACTCCCGCCGCTTTCCCGTGGCGCCGAACGGCGTTGGCGGTGTTATTGATCGCTTTTGCAGTGGCGGCGGCCAGTCTGGTGCAAGTGCGTTCGGGCGAAGCGACGGTGATTACCCGTTTCGGCAACCCCTCTCGAGTATTGCTTGATCCGGGTTTGAGCTGGCGTTGGCCGGCGCCGTTCGAGGCAACGATTCCGGTGGACCTGCGGTTGCGCACCACTTCCAGTGGTCTGCAAGACGTGGGTACTCGCGATGGCCTGCGGATTATCGTCCAGGCCTACGTCGCCTGGCAGGTGCAGGCCGATCCCGACAACGTGCAGCGCTTCATGCGGGCCGTGCAGAATCAGCCCGACGAAGCGGCGCGGCAAATCCGTACCTTTGTCGGCTCAGCGCTGGAAACCACAGCGGCCAGTTTTGACCTGTCCAGCTTGATCAATACCGATGCCAATCAAGTAAAAATCACGGCGTTCGAAAACCAGCTGCGCCATCAAATCGAACAGCAACTGCTCTCCACCTATGGCGTGCGCGTCCTACAGGTCGGTGTCGAGCGTCTGACCTTGCCGTCGGTGACGCTGAACGCGACGGTGGACCGCATGCGTGCCGAACGTGAAACCATCGCCACCGAACGAACAGCAGTGGGTAAGCGCGAGGCCGCTCAGATCCGCTCGGCAGCAGAGCGTGACGCCCGTATCGTCGAGGCTGACGCCACGGTCAAAGCGGCGGATATCGAAGCACAATCACGGGTCGAAGCGGCACAGATTTATGGCAAGGCGTATGCCGGATCGCCGCAGCTTTACAACTTGCTGCGCTCGTTGGACACCTTGGGCACGGTGATCACGCCGGGGACTAAATTGATTCTGCGCACTGACGCAGCACCGTTCCGCGTATTGGTTGATGGGCCGCCAACGCTGGACGGTAAAAGCGGATCGCAACCATGAGTGAAGTCGTTACTGAACGGCCTGCAGTCAATAGCTCCTGGTTGCAGGCCAGCCGTTTGGCTTTTCTCGGTTTGTACGCGGTAACGTTGCTCGCGGCATTGGGATGGGCGTTGTCTAACGTGCGTCAGATTGACCCGCAGAACCGCGCCGTGGTCCTGCGTCTCGGCGCTCTGGAGCGTATTCAACACGCCGGTCTGCTGACGGCGTGGCCGCAACCGTTCGAGCAGGTGGTGTTGCTGCCGTCGGCGGATCGAGTGATTGAACGTCGGGTCGAAACCCTGCTGCGCTCAAAGCCAGCGTTGGACGCAGATCGAATCTCAAGCTTCGCCACGCCGATGAGCGATGCGTTGGCGGGCTCAGGGTATTTGTTGACCGGTGATGCGGGCGTCGTACAGCTGGACGTGACGGTGTATTACAAAGTGACCGACCCGTATGCCTACGTCTTGCAGGGCGAACATGTGCTGCCTGCGCTGGACCGTCTGGTCAATAGCAGCACGGTGGCGCTCACCGCAGCGCGGGATCTAGACACGATTTTAGTGGCACGTCCCGAGATGGTCAGCCCCGACAGCAAGTCTGCCGAGCGCCGTGAACGTCTGCGTGGCGATCTGGTACGCGGGATCAATCAGCGCCTGACAGCACTGGCGGCTACGGGTGTCGGACTGGGCATCGAAATCTCTCGGGTGGATGTGCAATCGAGCCTGCCGGCTTCGGCCGTCAATGCGTTTAACGCAGTGCTGACCGCCAGCCAACTCGCCGATCAGGCGGTGGCTAACGCCCGTACCGAAGCGGAAAAACTCACGCAAACCGCCACGCAGCAAGCGGATCGCACCGTGCAAGTGGCGCATGCCCAAGCCTCTGAGCGCTTGGCGAAAGCCCAGGCAGAGACCGCCACAGTAACGAGTTTGGCGCAGTCGATTCGCGACAAGAGCGATCCGGGTCTGCTGATGCGGATCTACCGAGAGCGCGTGCCAAAAATTCTTGGGCAAGCCGGTTCCGTGACCACGGTCGACCCCCATGACGATTCCCACCTGATTATTCAGGGAGCAGAAAAATGAGTGCCCACGCTGCGACAACTGAACCCGAGTCCTCCGAAGTCCCGGTCAGCATGCTCAGCAATGCCGAGCAACGGAGTGCCGCTCGGCAATTGACCTTGGCCATGCTCGCCTTGGGTTTGTTGGCATTGGGGCTCGTTTGGCGATTTTTCGTACCGGAACAAACCGGCGTCAGTCAGCTGTTGTTGGGTGCAGCGTCTTTGCTGGTCGCGGTGCCAGTGGTCAGCGCCGGTTGGCACAGCCTGCGTTACCCAAGCCTGCATGGCATCACCGACCAGTTGATTGCGCTGGCGATGCTCGGCGCCTGGGCCACTGGCGATTTAACGACCGCCGCGTTACTGCCCATCATCATGATCTTTGGCCATGTGCTGGAAGAGCGCAGCGTTATCGGTTCTCAAGAAGCCATTCAAGCCCTGGGGCGTTTGACCCGCAGCCATGCGCGGTTGATCGAGGCTAATGGCACGGTGCGTGAGGTGGATAACTCGGTGTTGGTGGCGGGCGATTTGGTGGAAGTCCGCGCAGGTGACCGGGTGCCGGCCGACGGCGTTGTGCGCTCCGGGCAAGCCAGCCTTGATACCGCGCCGATTACCGGTGAATCGGTGCCGCTTGAAGCGCGAGTCGGTATCGAAGTTTTCGGCGGTGCGATCAATCTCGATGGTCTGTTGCGTATCGAAGTAACGCGCATCGGCAACGAATCAACCTTGGGCAAAGTCATCGCGCTGATGCAAAGCGCTGAACGCTCCAAGCCGCCGATCACCCGTCTGCTGGAACGCTATGCCGGCAGTTACATGGTGTTGGTCTTGATGATTGCGGCGGTGACTTGGTTTATCACCAATGATGCGCAAGCGATGCTGGCGGTACTGGTGGCGGCGTGCCCCTGCGCGCTGGTGTTATCGGCGCCTGCGACGGCGATTGCCGGGATCGCGGTGGCCGCACGGCACGGTATTTTGATCCGCAGTTCGGCGTTTCTCGAAGAGCTGGCGGACTTGACGTCATTGGTCGTCGATAAGACGGGGACCTTGACCTACGGCACCCTTCGGCTGCAATCGATTCAAGCGGTATTGACGCAGCAGGCGACGTTATTGCCGCTGGCGGCGAGCCTCGGGTCGGCCAGCAGTCACCCGGTCAGCCGTGCATTGGCAGGGTTGGTGGAAAAAGATCAATTGCTGGTGCTGACCGACATTCACGAGCGGCAAGGCTTGGGCGTCGTCGCTAAAACAGAACATGGCCTCGCGGCGCTGGGTCGGCCTGAGCTGTTTGAACAACTGAACATCAGTACATCGCCAGTTCCGAATCACGACGGTCCGATTGCCGGGATCGCGGTGGACGGTGTGTTTTTGGCATGGCTGTTGCTGGCTGACAGCCTCAAGCCTGAAGCACGACAGGCGCTCGCCGAACTGCGTGAGCTGGGGCTGGGTCGTCAGTTGCTGCTGACCGGTGACCGCCAAAGCGTGGCCGACAGCCTTGCGCTTGAGGTGGGTATCAGCGACATCGAGGCCCAGGCGTTGCCCGAAGACAAGCTCAATCGGGTGATGGGCGAAATCAGCAGCGGTTTCCGGCCGATGGTGGTGGGCGACGGGATCAACGACTCACTGGCGCTTAAGGCCGGGGTGGTGGGCGTGGCGATGGGGGCGGGCGGAGCAGATATCGCACTGGCGTCCGCGGACATCGTATTGATTGGCAGCGACCTTCGACGATTGGGCACCTGCGTGCGTTTAAGCCGTCAGTGCCGTCGGACCTTGCACGTCAATGTGATCATCGGCTTGGGTTGGACCTTGGCCATCGTTGCCATGGCAGCCTTCGGTTTTCTGGGGGCGGCGGGTGCGATGATCGCTGCGCTTTTGCACAACCTCAGCACCTTATTGGTCCTCGGAAATGCCGGTCGCTTGCTGCGTTTTCAGGAGCCTCTACTAAAGTTGGAGACCAAGCCAGAGGCCTAGCGCTTAGGGGCTCTCACTAAAAGTGCCGTGCTAGACAGGTCTGTTAAGTATAAAAATTTGCTTGAGCTTTGTAGAACTCTGTTACAAATTGACAGTCATTCTTGATGAGGGTGCTCCATTGCACGCTGCATGTTGGCTCGAAACATTGGGCGATAGGCGGTAAACCCAAGGTTTCAATAGTGACTCGCGACTGGCCAATCGCCGGCGATTTCGGCATCAGCGTTGTTTTGGACTACCCTTTTTCCTGAGTTTCTGGATAGAGGGTTTACTCAATGCTCGCGCAACTTCCAACAGCCTTGCAGAATCTTCATCTGCCGCTACGGCTGAAACTGTGGGATGGCCATGAACTCGATCTAGGCCCGATGCCCAGCGTCACCATCGTGGTGAAAGACCCACAATTGGTGTCGCAATTCACGCGTCCCAGCCTCGACCTCCTCGGCAGTGCTTTCGTCGAGGGTCGATTGGAGCTGGAAGGGTCTATCAAGGAAGTAGTCCGCGTCTGCGACGAGCTAAGCCAGGCGTTGCTTGATGATGACGGACCTTATGTGCCGGTTCGCTCAGAGCACGACAAAGCCACCGACGCAGCGTCAATCTCCTACCACTACGATCTGTCCAACGAGTTTTACCAGCTCTGGCTTGATCAAGAGATGGTCTATTCCTGCGCCTATTTCAAGACTGGCGAAGAAACCCTAGAGCAAGCGCAGCAGGACAAGTTTCATCACTTGTGCCGCAAGCTCAGGTTGCAACCAGGGGAATACTTGCTGGACGTCGGCTGCGGCTGGGGTGGATTGGCACGGTTCGCGGCCCGCGAATACGGCGTGAACGTGTTCGGCATCACCTTGAGTCAGGAACAATTGACCCTTGCTCAGGAGCGGGTAATCGCCGAGGGGCTAGAGGATCGGGTGGAGTTGGTGTTGCTTGACTACCGTGATTTGCCTCAGGACGGTCGCTTCGACAAAGTCGTCAGCGTCGGCATGTTCGAACACGTCGGTCATGCGAATCTTGAGTTGTATGCGCAATGCTTGTTCGGTGCCGTCCGCGAAGGCGGGTTGGTGATGAACCACGGCATCACCGCCAAACACACCGACGGCCGTCCAGTTGGACGGGGCGCGGGTGAATTCATTGAGCGTTACGTGTTCCCCAACGGCCAGCTGCCTCACGTGTCGATGATCAGTGCGTTCATCAGCGAGACCGGGCTGGAGATCGTTGACGTTGAGAGCCTGCGGCTGCATTACGCGCTGACCCTCGAACACTGGAGTGAACGCTTGGAATCGCGGCTCGATGAAGCATCGGAGATGGTGCCCGAGCAAACCCTTCGTATTTGGCGCTTGTACCTGGCTGGCTGTGCATACGCGTTTGCAAGGGGCTGGATCAATCTGCATCAAATACTGGCGGTCAAACCATATGCCGATGGCAGCCATGGCTTACCGTGGACGCGGGAAGATATCTACGTTTGAAGATGTCTGTAAACGGGGTCTTCGGACCCCGTTCTGCGTTCTCGGTTTAGAGAATTGGCGACACCAAGCGCGCAATGCGCATGCCGAGTTGCTGAAAGCGGTGGGTTTCTTTGCTTTCTTCCAGGGCGATTTCCCGGGCGAGGGCAAAGTCGGCGTTGAGCATGACCTCAACCTGGCTGGCAAAATCACTGTCGACGGTTAACAGCATCAATTCAAAATTAAGCCTGAATGATCGGTTGTCCATGTTGGCGCTGCCGATGGCGCTGATTTCACTGTCGACCAGCACCACCTTCTGATGCATAAACCCCGGCTCATAGCGAAAGATCCGCACGCCTGCGCGCACCGCTTCGAAGGCGAATAGGCTGGAGGCGGCGTAGACCACGTAGTGATCGGGACGCGATGGAAGCAATATCCGCACATCGACCCCCCGCAGAACTGCCAATCGTAGCGCCGCGAATACCGCCTCATCGGGAATGAAATACGGGCTGGTTATCCACACTCGGTTTTGTGCCGCATGGATGGCTTCGACAAAAAATAGAGAACAGGTTTCTTGCGCGTCAGCCGGACCACTGGCCAATAACTGGCAGAGAACGCCGTCTTCGGGGTAGCTCTCCGGCAGGATCAGCTGAGGTAACTCGCGCGTGGCCCAAAACCAGTCCTCCGCAAACGACTCCTGCAAGCACGCTACCACCGGACCGACAATCGCCACATGGGTGTCGCGCCACGGCGAGAGCGGCGGCAACTTTCCTAAATATTCGTCACCGACGTTGTGGCCGCCAACAAAGCCGCGCACTCCATCGACTACAACAATTTTGCGGTGGTTACGGAAGTTGATTTGGAAGCGATTCAGCCAGCCGCTGCGGGTGGCGAACGCTTTGATTTGCACACCACCGTTGCGCAGGGTTTCGCTGTAACTTGCAGACAGGGCATGGCTGCCCACTCGGTCGTAAAGGACGTAAATGGCGACCCCCTCAGCGGCTTTTTCCAGCAGCAGGGCTTGCAGGCTTCGGCCAAGCTCATCGTCGTGAATGATAAAAAATTGAATCAATACTGCTTTTTTAGCACCACGGATGGCCTCGAAAATGGCGGCGAAGGTGGCTTCGCCGTTGATCAGTAACGTCACTTCGTTATTGGCCAGACACGGCATGCGCCCCAGTCGCGGCATGGCCCGCAGTGAGGCATACGCCTCTGAACGTCTCGCCGTTACAGCTTCTTCGATCCAGGGCCGCCAATTCAGTGTGCCAATGGCGGTGCGCATTTCCTGGTTAGCCTGGCGCCGTGCGTTGATGTAGCCGTCGAAGGTGCTGCGACCGAACACCAAATAGGGAATGAGGGTGACATAGGGAATGAAAATAAGCGGCATCGCCCATGCGATGGAGCCTTGTGCAGTGCGTACAGTGAGCAGTGCGTGAATGGCAGCAATCAGGCCGAGCAAATGAGTAAAGCCGATCAAATAGCCGACAAAAGACGGAATGTGAAAATCCATGCGTAACCCTGATCCTGTTTTTTTTAAGTCTCTAACAGACCACAGCACGTGGGGATTGTCGCTATTTTATTCTGGTTGCAACTGGCAGGCGCTTGCATCGTCTAAGACTCATCGTCAGGCTGGCGCGTAACCGGTCGCTTTCATTAAGGAATTTGCACATGAACAAACGCTTTTTGGCTTTGCTGTTTTGCCTGGGTGCGCCGCTGGCCCACGCGCAGATGCTGCAGCCGGGACTGTGGGAGCTGACCACCAGCAACATGCAGGTCGATGGCCAGCCATTGCCCGACTTGCAATTGATGCTGAACCAACTGAAAAGCCTGGCGCCCGATCAGCAAGTGATGATGGAACAGGCCATGCAGAAGCAGGGTGTGACCTTGGCCGGTAAGGGTGTGCAGGTGTGCTTGACTCAGGACCAGGTCAAGACAGACAACATTCCGCTGACAGACCCGAAGTCTGGCTGCAATCAGCAGATCACCGACCGCAATGGCAAGACTTGGAAGTTCCGCTTTAACTGCCCTAAAGCCCAAGGCACTGGGGTCGCACAATTCCAGAGCGACCGCGAATTCAGCACCTCTGTCGTCGGTACGTTCAATGCGACCGGCGTGCAACAAAACGGCAGCATGGAGACCCGCGCCGTTTGGCTGGGGCCGCAGTGCGGTGCGATCAAGCCTAGGACTTGAATCTAAAATCGGTAGGAGCCGACTTGTTGGCGAGAGGCCCTAACGGGTATGCCTGATCGATCACCTCGCCAACTAGTTGGCCCCTACAGAGTTGTGGCGGTTAACCCTATCTATGGCTGGGCCAGCGCGTCGCGCAGGGTGTCGATGTTGGCTTGGTACATGCCTATAAAAGTGCTGGCTTGGCCTTTAGCCGACAGGGCGTCGGAGTACAGCGTGCCGCGAACGGGTAGACCGCTTTTTTCGGCTATCTGTTGCAACTGGCGCGGGTCTTGAGTGTTGTCCAGCAGCACTGCTTTGGCTTTATCGTCGTGGATTTTAGCGATCAATGCATCGAGCTGTTCCGGCGTCGTTTCGACGTTGGCCGACACTCCCTGCGGCGCGATAAATTCGATTTGGTAGGAGGGGCTCAGGTAACCAAACGAGTTATGTGCCGTCACGAAGCGCCGACTGCCAGGCGCCAAGGTGCCCGTGGGTATCAAGCCAATTTTTACGTGAGCATCGTTGATCAGGGCGTGAAGTTGCTTGGTATAGGCCTTCCCACCGGAAATATACGAATTGGCGTGGGTCGGATCAACCGCGCTAAAGGCCAAGACGATGTTGTTCACGTAAAGCTCCGCGTCCGGCACGCTCTGCCAGGCATGTGGATCAATAACGGTTTTGCCGTTTTCCTTCGCGGTGCGTGGCGTGATGCCGCTGCTCGCAGTGATCACCAGTGTTTTCACTCCACTGCGTGTAATCAGCGCATCCATCCACGGTTCATAACCCAAACCGTTCTGAATGATCACGTTGGCCTGCGCCAGCTTTTTCGTGTCCTCACCGGTTGGCTTATACGCCTGAGCGTCTTGATCGGGGCCGACCAGATTGATGACCTGGATATGATCACCGCCAACGTGCTGGGCCATGTCGGCAAGAATGCTAAAGCTGGTCACGACTTTCAATTTTTCCGCTGCCGACAACGACAGTGGCAGCAGCAACAAACTGGATAGCACCAAGGCAACGCGCATCGGGTGAAACCTCACTGGAGGGTGTGGGCGAGCGCGTTCCAGCGCTCACCCGTGGGACGCATTATGCGGTATCTGACCTTAAACTTCAGTTCCACGTGGAACACTGTTCTTCGAAGTTGGCAGAATCTCTAGCCTGACAAGCGATGCGACACGTACCCACCCGGTCCAGGTGAAACGCTTGGTCTAGGGCTTCGCGGCTGTATCCGGCAGGGCCAAGGCGTTCATCAAATGGCTCATCGTCGAAGTAAAAAATCATGTTATGTTATAACTATTATTTCAACGTCACTTTTTTTGAGCCTGGATGCTCTCCCTATTTTTTCGGTACATCCCATGCACAGACGTCAAATGTTGCTCAACCTTCTTTTGGCCGGTGCGGCCTTGGCATTGCCGTTGGGTGTATCTGCTGCTCAGATTCGCAATGCTCGGCTGTGGCGAACGGACGATAAACTTCGCCTAGTGTTCGATCTTAGCGGTCCGGTCAGCTATAAGACGTTCACGTTGAGCGCGCCGGAGCGGGTGATCATCGACCTCAGCGGCGCGCAGTTGAGCGGGGATTTCCGCCAATTGGCGCTGGCGAACACCCCCATCAAGTCCATTCGCTGCGGGCACTTTGGTCAAGGCGATACGCGCATTGTGTTGGACCTGAATGCGCCGGTGCAGCTCAGTAGTTTTTTGCTCGGTCCTGAGGGTTCGCAAGGCCACCGGCTGGTGCTGGATCTGGGCAGCGCGACTCACGTTCCCGTGCAGATCGCGGCCGTGGGTGCAATTGCGCCGCCCGAACAGCCGTCGCCATTGCGAGACAAAGCTCATCCCAAGCGCAGCATCATGGTAGTGGTCGATCCCGGTCATGGCGGAAAAGACCCGGGTGCCATCGGCTCCAAAGGCGAGCGGGAAAAAGACGTGGTGTTGTCCATTGCCCAGTTGCTCGCCAAGCGCTTGAAGCGCGAGAAAGGGTTTGATGTGCGCCTGGTACGCAACGACGATTTCTTCGTGCCGCTGCGCAAGCGGGTAGAGATCGCTCACAAACTCAACGCCGACATGTTCATTTCCGTGCATGCCGACGCTGCGCCGCGGCTCACTGCATCGGGAGCCTCGGTGTATGCGCTTTCAGAAGGCGGCGCCACCTCGGCCACAGCGCGCTTCATGGCTCAGCGTGAAAACGGTGCCGACCTGATCGGTGCGAGGAGTCTGCTTAGTCTGAAAGACAAAGACCCGATGCTGGCTGGGGTGATTCTCGACATGTCGATGAACGCAACGATTGCGGCCAGTTTGCAGCTAGGCAACACAGTGCTTGGCAGCTTGGCTGACATAACGTCGCTGCATCAAAAACGCGTCGAGCAAGCGGGTTTTGCCGTGCTCAAATCGCCGGACGTGCCCTCGATTCTGGTCGAAACCGGCTTCATCTCAAACGTCCGCGACAGCCAGCGATTGGTTACGGCGCGTCATCAACAGGCCGTTGCCGATGGACTGTTTGAGGGGTTACAGCGCTATTTCAAACATAACCCGCCCACTGACTCCTATATGGCGTGGCAACAAGAGCACGCACGAGGGCAGGTTTGAGGCCCCGCGTTACTGGCAACCGCCCATACGGTTGCAGGTGAATTTGCTGCGTTTACCGTCAGAGCTGGAGACCCGGGTGATGGTCGTCCAGCCCACGCGTTGGCTGTAACCGATCCAGGTGTCGCCGTTCGACGCCAGGCCGGTAAAGAACGTCAGCATGCCGTAGCGACTATTGGTTTGTGCCCACAGCCGGTTGCCTTGAACTTCAAACCCACGAACGTAGGACACCGGGCCGGCCGTTGCCACGCTGTAGCGATTGCCGAGTGCATCGCTGCACGCGATCAGGTTCGCGCTCTGTGAGCAGCGGGTCGTTTGCGCCTGCATGTTGGTTGGGGCCGCCCGCGCCTGGGCGCTTGCGAGCAGTATGGCGACCATCAAACTCGTTAAAACGTGATTCATCGAAGCGGCCTTTGTCGTACGGGTTAGCTATTCTGCACTGTTATACTATAACATCTGCCGGCCGGCGCTTACTTGATGACTTGCGCCCGATGAGGACTGCCTGATGCCCAACCGTCTACCCGTTACCGTTCTGTCTGGATTTCTCGGCGCCGGTAAAAGCACGCTGCTCAATTACGTTCTGCGCAATCGCGAGCATCTCAAAGTTGCGGTGATCGTCAACGACATGAGTGAAATCAACATCGATGGTGGCGAAGTTCAGCGCGATGTCAGCTTAAACCGCGCAGAAGAAAAGCTCATCGAAATGAGCAACGGTTGTATTTGCTGCACCTTACGCGAAGATCTGCTTGAAGAGGTCAGTCGGTTGGCGCAGGACGGTCGTTTTGATTACCTACTGATCGAGTCCACCGGAATTTCGGAGCCGCTGCCCGTGGCGGAAACCTTCACGTTCCGTGATGAACAAGGAAAAAGCCTGGCCGACATGGCGCGTCTTGACACCATGGTGACCGTGGTGGATGGCATGAACTTTCTTCTCGATTACCAGGCCTCCGAAAGCCTGGCGACCGCTGGCGAAACTTTGGGCGAAGACGATGAGCGTTCGATTACCGATTTGCTGATCGAGCAGGTCGAATTTGCAGATGTTCTGTTGATTAGCAAGATCGACCTAATCAGCGTCAGCGAACGCGAGGAGTTGACCGCGATTCTGCATCGGCTTAACGCCCACGCAGAGATCATCCCCATGGTCATGGGTGAAATTCCGCTGAAAAAAATCCTCAACACTGGGCGTTTCGATTTCGAGCGGGCGTCGTTGGCACCGGGTTGGCTCAAGGAGATGCGCGGCGAGCACCTACCTGAAACTGAAGAGTACGGCATTGCTTCAACCGCTTATCGCGCACGTAGGCCGTTTCATCCTCAGCGGTTTTATGACTTCATCGACCGTGAATGGATCAATGGAAAACTATTGCGCTCAAAAGGCTTTTTCTGGCTCGCGAGCAAGCATCAGGACGCCGGAAGCTGGTCGCAAGCCGGCGGGCTGATGCGCTATGGTTTCGCCGGACGGTGGTGGCGTTTTGTGCCCAAACAACACTGGCCGCAGGACCCGGAAAGTGCGGCGACGATCATGGAAAACTGGGTCGAAAAAACCGGCGATTGCCGCCAAGAATTGGTGTTTATCGGGCAACACATCAACTTTGCACGGCTCGTCGACGAACTGGACAGCTGCTTGCTGACCGATGAGGAAATGGCGCTAGGTGTTGAGGAATGGCTTCAGTTTACCGATCCCTTCGGGCCCTGGCATGACGAGGTAGCCGCTTGAAGCTCACGGCCTGAGCAGCTTACGGTGTTAGCCACTGGCCTTGACTTTGTCCTTCGCAAAAAGGCTTGAGGTAGTGAGCGTCGGTAGCAACGCCGTAATAGTGAATATTTTGGTGATAGGGCATATTGGCGACTTGGGCATTGCTGCACACGCCAAAGGCGCCGGTGGGGCATTGCTCGACAAAGACGACGTCGACTTTTTGCCCGGCAAATTGCGGTTGGCAAAAGCCGTCGTGAAAAAGCTTCGTCGGGATGTTTCGGTTCTCCTGGCAAACTTTGACGTCGAGGCGTTCGGCTTGAGTGTGTACCACGCAAGCTTCGGCCCAAACCTCATTCGATGTCATCCATAACAGTGTCGCCAGCCAGATCACGCGCATCATTTACCCGTACCTTCCACTCTTAAGAAATCGGCCACTATGTTGCAGAACATCCCGACCCACGTCATTGCGGGCCCTTTAGGCGCTGGCAAAACCAGCTTGATCAAACAGCTGCTGACGCAAAAACCAGTCGGCGAGCGCTGGGCGATCTTGATTAATGAATTTGGTCAGATCGGTCTGGATGCTGCGCTGCTGACCACGGCCGCCGATGGTATCGCACTTGGCGAGGTCGCTGGCGGGTGCCTGTGTTGCGTCAACGGCGCGCCGTTTCAAATCGGTTTGGGTCGTTTGCTGAAGAGCGCGCGACCGGACCGATTGTTGATTGAGCCGTCAGGGCTTGGGCATCCGGCGCAGTTGATGGAACAGCTGCGTGAGCCGCCGTGGGAAGGCGTATTGGCGCTTCAGCCCAGCGTGTTGGTGCTGGATGCGGCGGCAATGGCGGCGGGTCAGCCATTGCCATACAGCCAGCGAGCGGCGTTGAACGGTGCGGGTGTATTGGTCATGAATAAATCTGCGGGGCTAGTTCCGGCGGAACGCGACAAACTGGCTGGGTTATTACCGG
The DNA here is from genome assembly GCF_034350045.1 of Pseudomonas sp. CCI4.2. Lineage (NCBI taxonomy): Bacteria > Pseudomonadati > Pseudomonadota > Gammaproteobacteria > Pseudomonadales > Pseudomonadaceae > Pseudomonas > Pseudomonas sp. CCI4.2. The sequence continues at coordinate 1,485,888 of NZ_CP133781.1, forward strand.
ACAAACCCTTGTTCTGGACCGACCAAGGCGTTCTGCCGCTGGCCAATTTGCCCGGCGTTGATGCTCAGGCGTCCGCGTCGGTGGATAACTTCAGTCCACCAAAAGGGTTGGCGCAACTTCCGGCCATCTGGACCGATTCCCGTCAGCCCATTTGCCTAAGCCAAACTCAGCCAGAGGGTTGGAGCATCGGTTGGCGTTGGCACCCAAGCCAACAATTTGAATTGATGCAGGTTCAGCAGTGGCTTAATCGTCAGGCGTGGCGGCGGGCCAAGCTGGTTATTCACAGCAACGCGGGGTGGTTGTCAGGCAATGCGCTGGAGGGCGCTGCAATTCACTGGCAAAACAGCGAATGGCGTCGAGACTCACGGCTGGAGCTGATTTTCAGCACGCCCCAGGACGAGGCGGCGTTGCAAGCGGGACTGGCTGCCTGCTTGATCTAAACGGGTTATGCACAGCCCCGTCTAGTTATGCACGTTTAATTACAACTTGCGCTTGATATGGTTTTCGCGCCATTCGCTCATCTCGATGACGTTGGCGCTTGGCGGTGGAGTTTTGATTTCAAACGGGTAGGGTGCCAGCACGATTTGCGCGGTGTGGGCGCCGAACATTGTGATCGTGCCGGGGTGCCGCTGCTCGCCGGTTACGGTGAACTCAAAGTTATACACGCGAGCCAAGCGCTTTGTGCCATTGGCATCGCGTGCAAATGTCAGGCGACGCAGCGCTACGTTGCCGTCAAGCAATTCGATGTCGAGTTTGGCGCAGTGTTGCTTAACCCGCGCCAATGCTTGCTCACGCAAACCATGGGAATGCCAGAGCCATGCGGCGCAGGTTGCCAAGACCATCAAGACAAAAAGATTACCCAGCGTCAGCATGAAAGTGTGCTCCACCAAAGGACGTCCAGCTTAACTGGGTATGACGATTTTCAGCCATACCGGTCGACCTAAATTTCGTTCAATTCCGTTCTTGTTCATCTGCCGTTAAGGCGCTTCTTCCTTGATTTCCTGATAACGCTTTTCAAGCTCTTGACGAATTTGACGCCGTTGCTTGGCTTGAACGTAACGACGCTTATCTTCGCTGTTGGCCGGTTCAAGCGGCGGTACTGTGGCCGGCTTGCGCTGATCGTCGACGGCCACCATGGTGAAGAAGCAGCTGTTGGTGTGTCGAACCGAGCGTTCGCGGATGTTTTCAGTCACCACCTTGATCCCGACTTCCATCGAGGTATTGCCGGTGTAGTTGACCGATGCAAGAAAGGTCACCAGTTCGCCCACGTGAATAGGTTCACGAAAAATCACCTGGTCCACTGACAGCGTCACCACATATCGCCCGGCGTAGCGGCTGGCGCAGGCGTAAGCGACCTCATCGAGGTATTTGAGCAAAGTGCCCCCGTGAACGTTGCCAGAGAAATTGGCCATGTCCGGGGTCATCAAGACAGTCATCGATAGTTGAGCGTTTCCGGGTTCCATAGCGTACTCACAGGTGGGGTGTGTCAGAAGTGCACCTTAGGGTGGCGCTCATGTTCTTGGATCAATTTTTATACAGCATTATTCGGGACGGCGGCGACGTCGCCGCCGTCACGTAGGCGTGTGTGTAAAGTCCCACATAGTTACATCCAGCTGGAGCCGTCCTGGCATTGCGCCGGAACGGCGTCCTGATGTCGACTCAGCTTTCCAGCCAGACATCCCGGGCCCAGTGCCAGACTGACTCCCAGCTTTCTTCAGTCACCAGCTCTTCTTCAGCGGACCATTGCACTACGGTGCCGTCTTCTTCCACGCAATAATAATCGTCGCCGTCCTGACAGATCGGGATCAATTCACGTGGTACGCCGATGTCCCACGCCGTTGCGCACACTTCTGGCAGATAAGTGTGCGATTGCGGGTCCATCACTGTGACCGGTTCCAAACTTCCGTAAACCACGTCGCTGACGGTGAGCAGGAATTCCTTGAACACGAACGGAATATTGATAAACAGCTGTTCCTCGATTTCTACCAGGACATCATCGTCAGGCAATTCAAGGGGTACTGGTACCCGTTCGTTCTTTTCACGCAGCTCTTCAATGACTTCTTCCACGACCTGGATCCTCTAAACTATTGGCGCGGTTTATACAGTAGCGTAAAGCGTTTCTCAAAATAACTACCCGAATGGATAAAACAAAACCCCGGCCAAAGACCGGGGTTCTGTGTGTTGTAGCGCGGATCAGCCGTTTTGGCGGATACCGGCTACCAGCCAAGGCTGGTTATCACCTTGTGGACGCTCCATGTTCCAGCTTTCGCTGAACACTTCGCCTTGATCGAAGCGCGAAGTCTTGGACAGGCCGGAGAAGGTCAGCGTGGCGACGGTTTTATCCGAGCGATCATCCAGGCCGTCGAGTTGTACAGTCAGGTTGTCGATGTAGGTCGACTGAAAGCCGTCTCCCAGGTTTGCGCGTTCCTGCTTGAGGAACTGCAACATCTGTGGCGTCACAAACTCGGCAATCTTGTCCATCTCATTGGCGTCCCAGTGCTGTTGCAGCGACTGGAAGTGGCCACGAGCGGCGTCTAGGAAGCGTGATTCGTTAAACCAGGCTGGCGCTTGGATCACTGGCGCCGGTGCAGAAGCTGCGGACGACCCACCGAACATTGAGGCTTGAGCCGGTGGTTCATGGGTTTCACGCTGAAACGGCGTGTGGCCAGCGGCAGCCATGTCAGGCTGCTTGCGACGACGTGCGGCGATAAACCGGAAAATCACGAAGCCGATGATGGCCATGATCAGGATGTCGAAGAACTGCATGCCGTGGAAGCCGCCGCCCATGAACATCGAGGCCAGTAAGCCACCGGCTGCGAGGCCGGCTAAAGGACCCAACCAGCGCGACGCGCCGCCAGCAGGACGAGCAGCAGCGGCTGCGGCACCTGCAGCACCCGGTGCGGCAGATGGAGAAGAAGTCGGCGCTTGGCGCATTTGATGGCTTGGCGCTGAACCGAAGGACTTGCCGCCACCGAAGCGCGCGTTGGCGTCGAGGCTCATTGTGAGCCCGATGCACAACACCATTACGATGCTAAAAAAACGTTGCATAAGGGATTCCCATTTGTGGATTGCACGCGCGTCATGTTGCACATGAGCCATGGCGATAGCTAGCGACTAAATGTTTCGGGCTTTTACCTGGAAAGGCGAGGTCCGATTCTGCATAGCCTGTAAGGCATTTCCTTCCGCTACGACTGACACATTACCTGTAGGAGCCAACTTGTTGGCGAGAAGTCATAACATGTTCCTCGCCAACACGTTGGCTCCAGGTCCAGGCTTAAAGTCAAATCGCTTCAAGCTTCGCGTAGCCCATCATCAACCATTTACTGCCTTCTTCGAAATTCACTTGGACTCGAGCCTGAGCCCCCGCGCCTTCGAAGTTCAGAATTACGCCTTCGCCGAACACCGAATGCTGCACTCGTTGGCCCAGACTAAACGCAGTATCTGGAATGCCGGTGCCATTGAAAAGGCTGCTGGTGCCCATCTTTTGCACGCCGCCGAACGGTCGGCTGACGCTGTTGGACAACCGGACTTCCTGAATCAATGTTGGTGGAATCTCGCGAACGAAGCGCGACACCTTGTTGTAGGTCTCGGTGCCGTATAAACGACGGGTTTCGGCGTAGGTCATCACCAGTTGTTGCATGGCGCGAGTGATGCCGACGTAAGCCAGCCGGCGTTCTTCTTCCAAGCGGCCAGGTTCTTCCAGGCTCATCTTGTGCGGGAACAGGCCTTCTTCCATGCCCACCAGGAACACGTACGGAAACTCGAGGCCCTTGGCGCTGTGCAAGGTCATCAGTTGCACGCTGTCTTCGTGTTCTTCTGCTTGGGTATCGCCCGCTTCCAATGAAGCGTGACCAAGGAAAGCCGCCAACGGCGTCAGATCGGCGTCTTCTTCGGCGTTTTCGAAGTTGCGTGCGGCGCTGACCAATTCCTCAAGGTTTTCCACCCGAGCCTGGCCTTTTTCGCCTTTCTCTTCCTTGTGGTAGTTGATTAGCCCGGACTGCTCGATCACCGTCTGTGTCATGAGGTGCAACGGCATCTCCATGACTTTCGCTGCCAAGTTCTCGATCAGTTCAACGAACCCACCTAACGCTCCGGCTGCGCGACCAGTCAGGCCTTTGTTGGCGATCAGTTGGCGCATGGCCTCCCACATCGACACGTCGGCATGGCGCGCGTGTTCGCGAATGGCCTCTACAGTTTTTTCACCGATGCCGCGTGCTGGAACGTTAATCACCCGCTCCAGTGCTGCATCATTGCCGCGTCCGTCGAGCAAGCGCAGGTACGCCATGGCATTTTTGATTTCAGCACGTTCGAAGAAGCGCTGGCCGCCATAGATCCGGTACGGAATTCGCTCGCGCAGCAACGCTTCTTCAAGCACCCGCGATTGGGCGTTAGAGCGGTAAAGAATCGCGATGTCGCTGCGCATCAGGCCGGTCTTCAGGGCGCTTTCTATCGTCTCGACCACGTAGCGCGCTTCGTCGTGTTCGTTGAACGCGGCGTACAGGTTAATCAGCTCACCGTCGCCACCGTCGGTCCACAGCTCTTTGCCCAAGCGCCCGCTGTTGTTGACGATCAACGCGTTGGCGGCTTTCAGGATGCTCGCGGTAGAACGGTAGTTCTGTTCCAGGCGGATGGTTTCTGTGTCAGGAAAATCTGACGAGTACTCGTGAATGTTTTCAATTTTTGCGCCGCGCCAGCCGTAGATCGACTGATCGTCGTCACCGACCACCATCAAGCTGTCGCCACCCTGAGCCAATAATCGCAGCCATGCGTACTGTACGGCGTTGGTGTCCTGGAATTCGTCGACCAGCACATGGCGGAAACGACGCTGGTATTGCTTCAAAAGCCCGGCATTGTCACGCCACAGGTCCAGGGCGCGTAACAGCAGTTCTGAGAAGTCGATCACCCCTGCACGCTGGCACGCGACTTCGTAAGCCTCATAGACAGCTTTCATGGTGGTCAGAAAGAAATCACCGCCCGCCTGAATATGCTTGGGTCTGAGGCCTTCGTCCTTTTGGCCATTGATGAACCATTGCGCCTGACGCACCGGCCACATCTTTTCGTCCAGATTCATCTCGCGCATCACGCGTTTGACCAGCCGTTGCTGGTCATCGCTGTCAAGAATCTGAAAGTTCTGGTTCAGACCGGCTTCTTGCCAATGCGCCCGCAACAAGCGGTGCGCCAAGCCGTGGAACGTACCGACCCACATGCCCGCCGGACTGATGTCCATCAGTTGCTCGATGCGGTGACGCATCTCGGCAGCGGCTTTGTTGGTGAACGTCACCGACAAAATCGAGTGTGATGAGGCTTGCTCGACCTGGATCAACCAGGCGATGCGGTGCACCAGCACGCGGGTTTTGCCGGAACCAGCGCCGGCAATGACTAACTGACGACCCACGGAGGCGGCTACGGCCTGACGTTGGGCATCGTTGAGGGAGTTCAGCAGAAGGGAGAGATCATCGCGCATCGGCGCATTCTAGGGTGCTGGGCTATGTCGGGCAAACCAAGCTTTGCATTAGCCGATAAAAGCGATGCCGGGGATGACCGGTTAGTCAGGGCTGGAAGCTGCGCGGGCCGTGGCTGAGCCGTCTGGAATAGGGTGTTCAAACCAAGCAGCGCAAGGATTATATGTCATCGACAGTTTGGTGTAGAGGGCGCCTTGTGTATGCTCCGTCCACGTTTAAGGCCCAGACCATTATAAGAACACCGCCTATGACTTCTAGCATCAGCTCCTCGGGCGCCGTTGTTGCGACCTGGCGAGTGATCCGCGAGCGATTTGCCCAGCAGATTGCCACTGATCGCACACGTTTGCTTTATCAAGGGTCGCTATTGCCGACCCTCTTCATGTTGCTCAATGGTTTGATCTGCAGCGGGTTATTGTGGAGTCCCAAGCGTCAGATGCTGATCAGCATCTGGCTGGGTTGGCTGACGATATTAGTGGGCTTGCGCGTCATCCAGGTAGCCGCGTTTAACGCGGCGTCGCCGTCGCGTCAGGCACAACCGATCTGGCGCAGAATGTTCCTGCTGGGGGCCTCGATCAGTGGCCTGACCCTTGCCAGCGCTACCTTCGCCCTGACGCCCTCCGACAGTTTCGTGCAGCAAGCCTGGGTGTTCGGCCTGATCGGCGCGGCGACGTTGTCGGCCAGCGTCGCCTACGCAGTGAGCATGCCGGCGTTCCTGAGTTTCATCCTGACGTCCTTGGTGCCCTCGATCGTCTACTTGTTTTTGCGCGGTGATGGGCAGTTGCGCGGGTGGGCTTGGCTCGGGCTGATTTTGCTGGTGGCGTTGATTGTGGTGGCGGTGCAGACCAACCGCTTGGTCCGTCGAGGCTTGCTGAGGCGATTCCAGAATCAGGCGCTGATCGAACGTTTGCAGCAAGCCCATGCCCAGAGCGAACAGCTTAATCAAGAATTGGCGCATGAAGTCGAGCAGCGGCGCAGAGCTGAACGGGCGTTACGCGAGGCTCAGATCGAACTCGAAGCCAGAGTCGCCCAGCGCGGCCGCGAACTGGACGTGGCCAATCAGGCCCTGAGCGAGAGTGAGGTCAGCGCCAGCAACCACCTCGAAGAACACCGCCGGTTAGCCGCAACGGTTTTCGAGGCTGCCAGCGAAGGTATTGTGATCCTCGACCCGGATTACATCATCGTCACCGCCAACCAAGCGTTCAGCCGGGTTACCGGTTACTCGCCGGAAGACATTTTGGGGCACAACGTCACCGAACTGGCGTGCAGCCGAGATGTAAAACGTCACTTCTCTGCGATTCATCAGTCGTTGGGGCGCACAGACAGTTGGCAAGGCGAGCTGGTCGAAACCCGCAAGAATGGCGCGTTATACCCGCAGTGGCTTCAATTGAATGTCGTGCGCGATATTCGGGGAAACGTTAGCCACATCGTCGGCTTCTTCGCCGACCTGTCGGCGCGTCGTGAATCCGAGGAACGCATGCGTTACCTCACTCATTACGACGAGCTGACCGGCCTGGCCAATCGTTCGTTGTTCAAGGAGCGTCTACGCGAAGCCAACCAGCGCGTGCGTCAGGGGGGCAGGGGGCTGGCGCTGCTGCACATCGACCTGGACCGCTTCAAGTTGCTCAATGACAGCTTGGGTCATGAGGTTGCCGACCAGCTATTGCGTCAGGTTGCCCGACGTTTGAGCAGTGCAATGCCTGAGGCCGACACGATTGCGCGGTTGTCGGGGGATGAGTTTGCCGTGCTATTCGATGCCTACGGCAACTTATCCAGCCTGGCGCGGGTGACCAGCCGGTTGTTGGCCAAGCTGCGCATGCCGTTGATAGTTGATGGACAAGAGTTGGTGATCAGTGCCTCAGTCGGAATTAGCTTACTGCCTGATTCGGCCCGGGAGATTTCCGCGCTGATCAGCCAGGCCAACATGGCCATGCAGCACGCCAAACATTTGGGCGGCGACAATTTCCAGTTCTACACCGACAGCTTGCAGGCCAGCACGCTGGAGCGTCTTCAATTGGAAAATCAGCTGCGCAAAGCTATCGATGAAAAGCAGTTGCAGGTCTTTTATCAACCGAAGCTGTGCCTTGCGACGGGCCGTTTAAACGCTGCCGAAGCCTTGGTGCGCTGGCGCCATCCTACACTTGGCATGGTGCCGCCCGCGGACTTCATCGGCCTGGCCGAAGAGACCGGCCTGATCGGACCGATTGGCGAGTTCGTGTTGCGTCAAGCTTGCCGGCAAGCGTGCGAATGGCAGCGTCAGGGCCTTGAGCCGATTCGGGTCTCGGTCAACTTGTCGGTCCATCAATTGCGTCAGGGAAAATTGGTCAGTCTGGTTCGCCAAGTACTGGAAGAGACCGGGCTTGCGCCGCAATACCTTGAGCTTGAGCTAACAGAAAGCCAGCTACTCGACAGCGTGGAGCACATCATCGCAACCTTCCATCAGCTAAAAGGCCTGGGCGTGAAGCTGGCCATTGATGACTTCGGCACCGGTTACTCGTCATTGAGTTATTTGAAACGCTTCCCGGTGGACTACGTGAAGATCGACCAAACCTTCATCCGAGGCTTGGGCGAGGGCACCGAAGACGCAGCGATCACCCACGCCATTATTGAGATGGCTCATAGCCTGAACCTGAAAGTCGTCGCGGAAGGCGTGGAAAACCGCGAGCAGTTGGTGTTTCTTAGCGCTCACGGGTGCGATGAAGTGCAGGGCTATTTGATTAGTCGGCCAGTGGAGGCAGACGCTGTGGGGCAATTGTTGCGCGAATATGTGCCGGGTACGTGGATGTGACCTACGACTCTGTAAGAGCGAACGTGTTCGCGAGGCGGCTGATGCGGTGTGTCAGGTATGCTGCTTCGCCAACAAGTTGGCTCTTATCAAACTATTTTTTAATCTTTTTAAAACAATGGGTTGGCGCGGGTTTGGCGTGTATATCCGGCCTTTGTGGTTGCTGAGCTTATGGTTTCGCTTTTACAGCGAGTCACCTTTTTCAACCGCCAAAAAGGTAACCCAAAACGCTTGCCCCACCATGCAGGACCTCGCTTAGGCTCGGTCTTCCCTCACTCCGGCGTTGCTCCGGGGGTCGCCGTGAGCGGCCGTCCCTGGCCGCGCACGGCTTACTCGGCATCCTTGCCTCGTCACCCCCTGCGCAACGCCTGCGTTCGGCCGCATGGTTTCACGGGGCCTCTTTCCGTAATTTGATATTCAATTCACGGGCGATCTACAGGCGGGCGACCATCTGTAGCCAACGTGTTGGCGAAGGTCCTTCGGACCTGATCGCAGCCTTCGGCAGCTCCTACAAAAATCGGTGCAGCGCCAAAATCTGTGGGACCGAATTTATTCGGGAAGGCTTCCGTCCTGACACGCTGCAATCTCTAAGCACACAAAGTGCTTCCCAGTTTGCTGCGCGACAGCGCAGCGTCGAAGACGTGGCGGACCCTCCCGCGGAACCAGTGATGGGAGAGGTGGTGTGACATTGAATAGAGGGATGATCGGCGTCGCACTGTTGTTGGCTGCAAGCGGCAGCGCCCAAGCATCGATGCGCTGCGCGAGCGGCTTGATTGATGAGGGCGACACTGTCGGCGTGGTCGTCAGTACGTGCGGGCAACCTGCCCATCGCCAAGTGTCGGCGCCCGCCGTGAATGCCGACGGTGTTCAGGCCTACAAATCACTCACCGTCGAGGACTGGGTGTATGGTCCGACCAACGGCCTTTATCAGTACTTGCGCTTCATTGACGGGAAACTGGTAAGCATCCGTAGTGACCGGAAATAGGCACCGAATTGTCCGTGATGACGCGTCGGATATTTCTTATTTTGAGCGCGTCATTTTCGACATATCTTCCGCCCCGGCTCGTTTAGCTGTGCGGCCCGCAGGTCATGTAGTATAACTACAAGAAAGCTACATCCCGGCCAAGCCGTCATCATTGAGTCCTCCCCTTTGAATCTGTTGCAACACATCGGCCAGTCACGCCATCTGCTACGCAAGTCGGAACTCAAGGTTGCCGACCACGTGCTGCTTGACCCTGCGGCCGTGATGCACAGCTCCATGGCTGACCTCGCCCACAGCGTGGGCATCAGCGAACCCACGATCGTGCGGTTTTGTCGTGCCATTGGTTGCACCGGGTTTCAGGACCTGAAACTGAAGCTGGCGCAAAGCTTGGCCGCAGGTGCAAGCTTCGGTCAGTTCGCCATTCATGAAGACGATTCGGTTGCCGATTACAGCCTGAAAATTTTCGACACCACGCTGCACACGCTGATGGAGGTTCGTGAAAATCTCGATCCCCACGCGCTGCAATCTGCGGTAACGGCCATGGCGGCTGCGCAACGTGTCGAGTTTTACGGCTTCGGTGCTTCTGGCGCGGTGGCGGCAGACGCACAGCATAAATTCTTCCGCCTGCTGCTGACCGCTGCCGCTTATTCCGATCCGCACATGCAGGCCATGTCGGCCGTAACGCTCAAGCCCTCCGACGTCGCGATCTGTATTTCCCAATCGGGTCGCTCCAAGGACTTGCTGATCACCGCTAATCTGGTCCGCGAGAGCGGTGCCACGTTGATCACCTTGTGCCCAAGCCAAACGCCGCTGGCGGAGTTGGCCACCATCAACCTGGCCATTGATGTGCATGAAGACACAGAAATCTATACGCCGCTGACGTCTCGCATTGCCCACCTGGTCGTCATCGATGTACTGGCGATGGGCGTGGCCATGGCCCGCGGGCCGAGTTTGGTTAACCACCTCAAAAGTGTAAAACGCAGCCTTCGTAGCCTTCGCTTATCGCCAAAATCAATCAAAAACCTCGACGACTAAAAGACCGTCTTCGCGAATGAATTCGCTCCACAGATAAATTGCATTCCCCTGTGGGAGCGAATTCATTCGCGAAGAAGTTCACACGGTTAACAGCAGAATCTCGTCAAAAATCATTCATCGCTCTGTCATCTGATCGCCGCGTAATCGTCATTCCCAGCGTTCATGCTCAAGCTCCCGCAACGTGATGGGAGACAGGACATGCTTCGGCACTACGATGAATCACAACAGCACGCCACGACCACGACCGCTGGCAACACCTCCAAAAATACCCGTCGGCAGCAGGAAGATCAGCGCCGCATGGAGTTCCGACGCGCCATCGAAAGTTATTCCGAACAACGACAGCTGGCCCAAGAGCTTTCTGATTATTTCGACTTGGGCCCAGTCACGAGCGTGTGGCAACAAAGCGCGGTAGATTCCCGTCGAAACGCTCAACAAGCTGGCTAATCTGCGCACGTTCGGCGCGGATGAAAGCAAGAAAGGCATGGGCAACTGGCGACAACGGTTTGTCCTTGGCTTGCACCACGCACCAACTGCGGTACAGCGGCAACTCGGCTACCGGCAGCTCGCGCAGCATGCCGGTGGCCAGTTCCAGGCTTAACGCGTGGCGAGTCAGCATCGCTAACCCCAAACCGGCTACCACGCTTTCACGCTGGGCTTCGTTCGATGCGACTTCCAGCGTGTGACTAAAGTGCACGCGCTTTTCCTTGAAGTATTCTTCACACGCTTTGCGCGTGCCTGAGCCGGCCTCACGAATCACCAGTGAGTACGGTTCAAGGTCCTTCAGCGTCAGCGTTTCGGCAGTGCACAACGGATGATCCGGCGGTGCCACGGCCACGATCGGATTGTTGAGAAAGGGCATGAATTCCAAGCCCATGTCCTGCGGCACCATCGACATCACCACCAAATCATCCCGGTTGTCCGACAGCCGCCGGATAACCTGCGTCCGATTGACCACCGTCAGGTTCAGCATGACGTCGGGGTATTGCCGTTTAAACGCGGCGAACAAATGCGGCACGAAATACTTGGCGCTGGATTCAATAGCCAATTTGAGCTGACCCTGCAACGAACCCTGCATGTCGGTCAGTTGCATATCGAGGTTTTCCAGGCGCCCAAAAATGTCGCGACTGGCGGCTTTGAGCGCGTCCGCAGCCTCCGTCAGGTAGAGTTTTTTGCCTACGTATTCAAACAACGGTTGCCCAATAAGCTCCTCTAGCTGACGAATTTGTAGGCTAACAGCCGGTTGTGTAAGAGACATTTCCTCAGCCGCCCGGCTGTAGGATTTCAAGTCACAGACCTCATTAAAAATTCGCAGCTGTCTTAATGTCATACGCATCAATGACTTGCGCATACTTTTCACCTTCTCTAAACGCCGATGAAAGCAACTATAAGGTTTTACTTATACACAACCCAACTTTTACTGATTTTTATTAATCTTGCTCACGGCTTAGGGTAGCTCTCGCCATGCGACTTCATCGGAGTATGCGGGTCACACGCCGAACGGCTCAGCCGGTTCGTCTGTTCTAACGGTCGAGGCTTATCAGTCGAGGAATGCCAGTGATAACAAAAATCCTGATCGCCAACCGCGGTGAAATTGCTGTCCGGATCGTGCGTGCATGCGCCGAGATGGGCATTCGCTCGGTTGCGGTCTATTCCGACGCCGACCGTCATGCGCTGCACGTGAAACGCGCTGACGAAGCCCACAGCATTGGCGCCGAACCGCTCGCTGGCTATTTGAACCCGCGCAAGCTGGTCAATCTGGCCGTGGAAACCGGTTGTGACGCGTTACACCCCGGTTATGGTTTTCTTTCGGAAAACGCTGAACTGGCGGATATCTGCGTTGAGCGTGGGATCAAATTCATCGGTCCGTCGGCTGAAGTCATTCGCCGCATGGGCGACAAAACCGAAGCGCGCCGCAGCATGATCAAGGCGGGCGTGCCCGTGACGCCGGGCACCGAAGGCAACGTTGCGGACATCGCCGAAGCGTTGGTCGAAGGCGAGCGCCTTGGTTATCCGGTGATGCTCAAGGCGACCTCCGGCGGTGGCGGTCGCGGCATTCGCCGTTGCAACAGCCCTGAAGAACTGGAGCAGGCGTTTCCTCGGGTGATCTCGGAAGCCACCAAAGCCTTTGGCTCGGCGGAAGTCTTCCTCGAAAAATGCATCGTCAATCCCAAGCACATCGAAGCCCAGATTCTCGGCGACAGCTTCGGCAACGTCGTTCATCTGTTCGAGCGTGATTGCTCGATCCAGCGTCGTAACCAGAAGCTGATCGAAATTGCCCCCAGCCCCCAGTTGACCCCTGAACAACGCGCTTACATCGGCGACTTATCAGTGCGTGCGGCTAAGGCGGTGGGCTACGAGAACGCTGGCACCGTGGAGTTTCTGCTCGCCGAGGGCGAGGTGTACTTCATGGAAATGAACACTCGGGTGCAGGTGGAACACACCATCACCGAAGAAATCACCGGCATCGACATCGTCCGTGAACAAATTCGCATCGCTTCCGGCCTGCCGTTGTCGGTCAAGCAGGAAGACATCATTCACCGTGGTTTCGCCCTGCAATTTCGGATCAACGCCGAAGACCCGAAAAACAACTTCCTACCGAGCTTCGGCAAGATCACCCGTTATTACGCGCCCGGCGGTCCCGGCGTGCGCACGGACACAGCGATTTACACCGGCTACACGATTCCGCCGTTTTACGATTCGATGTGCCTGAAGCTGATCGTCTGGGCGTTGACTTGGGAAGAGGCGATGGACCGTGGCCTGCGCGCGCTGGACGACATGCGCCTGCAAGGGGTCAAGACCACGGCGGCGTACTACCAGGAAATTTTGCGTAACCCGGAATTCCGTAGCGGCCAGTTCAACACCAGCTTCGTTGAAGCCCACCCAGAACTGACCAACTATTCGATCAAGCGCAAACCCGAAGAGCTGGCCTTGGCCATCGCCGCCGCCATTGCCGCCCACGCAGGCCTATGAATAAGTTAGCGGCAAGCTTCAAGCGGCAAGCTGCAAGTAAAAGCCGATTACGCTTTTTCTTGTCGCTTGAAGCTCGCAGCTTGTCGCTATAAGGAGCTTTTGAATGTCTAAGAAAATCTTCGTCACTGACACCATCCTGCGTGACGCTCATCAGTCGCTGTTGGCCACTCGCATGCGCACTGAAGACATGCTGCCGATCTGCGAAAAGCTCGACAAGGTTGGCTATTGGTCGCTGGAAGTGTGGGGCGGCGCGACGTTCGATGCCTGCATCCGTTTTCTGAAAGAAGACCCGTGGGAGCGCCTGCGCCAGTTGCGTGCGGCGTTGCCTAACACTCGCTTGCAGATGCTGTTGCGCGGTCAGAACCTGTTGGGTTATCGGCACTATAGTGACGACGTGGTGCGTGCTTTCGTGGCCAAGGCAGCGGTCAACGGCATCGATGTGTTCCGTATTTTTGATGCGATGAACGACGTTCGTAACCTTCGGGTGTCGATTGAAGCGGTGAAAGCGGCGGGCAAGCATGCCCAAGGCACCCTCGCTTACACCACGAGCCCAGTGCACACCATCGACGCGTTTGTCGCCCAAGCCAAACAAATGGAAGCCATGGGTTGCGACTCGGTGGCGATCAAGGACATGGCCGGCCTGTTGACGCCGTATGCCACTGGCGAATTGGTCAAGGCGCTGAAGTCTGAGCAATCGCTGCCGGTGTTCATTCATTCCCATGACACGGCTGGTCTGGCCGCCATGTGTCAGCTGAAAGCGATTGAAAACGGCGCCGATCACATCGACACCGCCATCTCCAGCTTCGCTTGGGGTACCAGCCATCCGGGCACCGAGTCGATGGTCGCTGCGCTCAAGGGGAGCGAATTCGATACCGGTTTGAACCTGGAACTGCTGCAGGAAATTGGTTTGTACTTCTACGCAGTGCGTAAGAAATACCACCAGTTTGAGAGTGAATTTACCTCTGTCGACACCCGTGTGCAGGTCAACCAAGTGCCGGGCGGGATGATTTCCAACCTGGCCAACCAGCTCAAAGAGCAGGGCGCGCTGAACCGCATGGCCGAAGTGATGGCGGAAATTCCTCGGGTTCGTAAAGACCTCGGCTACCCGCCGCTGGTCACCCCGACTTCTCAGATCGTCGGTACTCAGGCGTTTTTTAACGTGCTGGCCGGTGAGCGCTACAAAACCATCACCAACGAAGTGAAGCTGTACCTTCAAGGCGGTTACGGTAAAGCGCCGGGTATCGTGGATGAAGAGCTGCGCCGTCAGGCCATTGGCAACGAAGAACTGATCGACGTGCGCCCTGCGGATTTGCTCAAGCCGGAAATGGTCAAGCTGCGGGCTGAAATAGGTGCGGTGGCCACGTCCGAAGAAGACGTGCTGACCTATGCCATGTTCCCGGATATCGGGCGCAAATTCCTCGAAGAGCGCGCAGCGGGCACGTTGAAACCTGAAGAGCTGTTGCCAATTCCCGAAGCGGGCGGTGTCAGCAAAGCGGGCGGCGAGGGCGTACCGACTGAGTTCGTGATCGACGTACACGGTGAAAGCTACCGCGTCGACATCACCGGTGTCGGCGTCAAAGCCGGCGGCAAGCGTCACTTCTACCTGACCATCGATGGCATGCCGGAAGAGGTGGTTTTCGAACCGCTCAACGAATTCGTGGGTGGCGGCATCGGCAAGCGCGCGCAAGCGACAGAACCGGGCCATGTGAGCACCACCATGCCGGGCAACATCGTCGAAGTATTGGTCAAAGAGGGCGACGTGGTCAAAGCCGGTCAGGCCTTGCTGATCACCGAAGCGATGAAGATGGAGACTGAAGTACAGGCCACCATCGCGGGCAAAGTCACGGCGATTCATGTCGCCAAAGGGGACCGCGTCAACCCAGGCGAAATCCTGGTGGAAATCGAGGGCTGATTCGATACCCGCTTAACTGTTTACTCTGGGGGGAGCACTTGTGGCTCCCCTTTTTTTAATTTCGAATTCAACCTGTGGGATTGCCCGAAATTCTGTGGGACCGAATTTATTCGGGAATGGATTTCACATCCAACCTCATCGGCGCCTGATACGACGCCTTCCCGAATAAATTCGGTCCCACATATGTCGTTGTTTTCAGAATTCTGAGCTGCCCAAGGCTGCGATAAGATTTTTCAGTGCCGACTATTTCGTGTCTGCCAAAAAACTCTGTGGGAGATTCTATGTTTGAGCGCAACCCCCAGACCAAATTTTGGGGGTGTATTTCGTTTTGTTTTTCATCAGGGAAAACATTACCCGCGCCAGCTTGCGAGCAAGGATCACCAGCGCTTGAGTGGCCTTGAATCCTCTAGCCAGGTAACTCTCGTAAAAGGGTTTCCACGTTTTAGACCGACTGGCAGCCATGGAGCTGTTGTGCAGCAGACGCCGCCATTCCGAGTCCCCTCGTTTGGAGAGGCGCCTTTCTTGATCCTTTTGTCCTGACTGCCTGACGCGCAGGTCCAGCCCCAGGAAGGCGATAAACGCGTCGCTGTTGGCAAAATCACCTCGTATAAATGCAGTGGCCATTGCAGTTCCGGTCAGTACGCCCACGCCCTCTACGGCCTGGCAGCGTTTCACTTGCTCCTGTATTCCAGCTTCTTCAGCAAGGGCTTTCAGAGTCGTCTGGATCGCTTTCTCGAAATGATCAATCGCGGCCAAAAACTCGTCAAACGCCTCTTCCATCTGGCTTTCAGCTTCCCAACTTTGTTTCATTTTTACGCGGCATTGAATCAACTTGGCACGGCGCAGAAGCAGGCTTTTGAGCTGTGTATAGGCTCTTGGAGGCGGGCTCCAGATCCTCAGTGTATCGGACTCTTTAGTCAGGTAACGCGCCAGCAAATGAGCATCCGAGGCATCTGTTTTTGCACGAATACCAAGAGACTCGCGATATTTGCTAACACGACTGCCATCAATGACATACACGTCGTGACCCATGTCATGGGCCAGTTCGGTCGTATCAAGGTGGTAGATACCGGTGGCCTCAAGTCCAATCGCAGTGTGCGCCGGAAGTTTTTTGAGCCATTTTCTGAGCGAGGATCGCTCGTTGGCAACGATCTCGATTTGTTGCAGATCGGACCGATAAACAACGATTTCAGCCTTCGCAACATCCACACCGACGACCACCTGTGCAGTTAGGATTGTCATCGCATGTTCTCCGAGCTAGGGTTTAAGGACTTGTCGGGGTTCACCGTTGCGCTGACTTGTCTCTATTGTCGGTCTGAGCCGATGCATTCCTTATCGGCGCATTGGGTGAAGGGGTGGGACGAAAGTCTCCCACGGTCTGTACTGTACGAGTCAGATGTTTGGCTTTTTGTCCCACCCACCCCTTCAAGTTTAAACATACAAGTTGGCTTGCCAACGAAAGCGTCAATGCAGGCGACCCAGGTTTCAGGGTGACATTAGCGGCGTGATTATGGGCCTCTTCGCAGGCAAGCCTACTCCCAGGATTCGTGGCTGCTTGCTATCAACCGTGCCAATGAAACCCCAGAGCCGTGCCGGCTTCGCAGCCTTCGGCAGCTCAGTTGCCGGTGTTTACTGAGACCACCTCAACGCATGAATGAAATCGGTCCCACAGTTACGGCCTGTGCCATTAGCCTCGGAAAGTTTCCAACGATCGAATCTGCTGCCCACCCTCAAAGTTATCCACGGCCAACCAGCCTTCAAACGCTTGCTGCAACGCTGGCCATTCCGCGTCGGTTATCGAGTACCACGTGGTGTCCCGATTGACCCCTTTCACCACCATGTGCTGGCGGAAGGTGCCTTCGAAGGTAAAGCCGAAGCGTTCGGCGGCGCGTTTGGAGCGCTGGTTACTGTCGTTGCATTTCCACTCCAAACGCCGATGGCCCAACGCGAAGGACTCTTTGGCCAGCAGGTAAATGACCTCGGTGCCTTTGGCGGTGCGTTGCATGGCGCCGCCAAACATCACGTGGCCGATTTCGATTCGGCCATGATCAGGGACGATCGACATCAGGCTCAGGCAGCCGTCCACGATTCCGGTCTCGCGGTCGATCACGGTGTAAAACCAAGGGTCGTTCCCCGCTGCGAGGCGACTTAGCCAGTTGTCGAACTCGGCGCGTTGGTTGAACGGGCCATACGGCAAATAATCCCACAGCTTCGGGTCGGAATTCGGGCCCTGCAAAGCGGTCCATAAACCATCGCAGTGACGCACGGCGTCCAGTTTTTCAAGACGTATGAAGCGGCCTTCGATGGGTTTGGCATTCGGCAACTTAGCCGTTTGCCAGTGCAGTTCAGCGGTCGACATGAGCAGAATTCCAGGGCTAGAGCGGTTTACGAAATTGAATGAAACCGGGGCGTTCGGCAATGCGTTCATACAGCTGAATGGCGGTGGCATTGGTTTCGTGGGTCAGCCAATGAACCTTGTCGCAGTTATTTTCAGCGGCGGTGGCGTAGACGTATTCGATTAACTGCCTGCCGACCCCGGTGCCGCGCTGCTCCGGGCTGACCAGCAGGTCTTGCAGGTAGCAAGCGTTCTTGATGCTCCAGTTAGAGCGATGGTAGATGAAGTGAACCATGCCAACCGCTTTGTCACCGCTCCAGGCGAGGGCAGCGTTGGTGGGTTCGCTCGGGTTTAGGATTCGCTGCCAAGTGACGTCACTGACGCTGTCGGGCAATTCGGTCTTGTAGAACGTCAAATAGGCTTTCCACAGCGGCAGCCAAGCGGCGTGGTCTTCCGGCGTGACGGGGCGGATCTGTATGTCGGTCATCAATGGCTCCTTAGCGCATCAGTCGGGCGAGTTCGTTGTCATTGGGCGCGGCACTGGCGGCGAGTCCGTCACGGACGCCTGCAATGTCAGCCGCGTTGCGGTTCTGGTTGAGCTTGCGCTTGCCTTCGAGCCGGGTGATCGGCACGGCAAACCCGACGATGGCGCCGAGCATTTTGTCGATGTACTCCTTTGGCGCGTCCTCCACCGCCCAAGGCATGGCGCGTCCGGCTTCATGCTTGTCGGTCAAAGCGCTGACCAGATCAAGCAGTCGACTCGCGTCGTGAAACACTTCGGGCGTGCCATAGGCGTGAATCGCCAAAAAATTCCAGGTGGGCACCACTTGGCCATGTTCGGCCTTGCTCGGGTAAAACGACGGGCTGACGTAGGCGTCCGGGCCGGCGAAGATCAACAGGGCTTCGGCGCCGCTGGCCAGCTCCTTCCACTGCGGGTTGGCTTTGGCCAAATGCCCGTGCAGCGTGCCGTTCGGGCCTTGGTCCGGGCTGAGCAGCAGCGGCACATGGTTCGCCAGTAAGCCCAGCGCGCCGTGGGTGACCAAAACGGCGAGGCGCGTGCCTTCCATTTGCTGGTGCAGGAGGGCGAGATCCTCTTCTTTAAATGCGCTGGGTAGGTACATGAGTTTTTCCTTGGCGGATGGCTAAATCTTAGGCACGCTATTGGTTGGTTGTAAGAGCCATTAACGATCAATTTCGTAGGGCCAATTCATGGCGTTCAGCACTTCTTCTTTTCCATTCGATCCTGCCGGTATCGAACTTGATCCCAGCCGTGGGCTGAGCCGTCAGCTCTATCAAACGCTACGCCAGCGGATTCTCGACGGCAGTTTGAGCAGTGGCACACGGTTACCCGCCAGCCGGGATCTGGCGTCGTCGTTGTCGATTTCCCGAAACAGCGTCATGCGCGCCTACGACCAGCTCTATGCCGAGGGTTTTACCGAAGGGCGCATTGGCGACGGCACTTACGTTGCGCAGCTTGCGTCACCATCGGTCGCGTCAAAGAAGGCAGTTAAGTTATCCACAAAAGTGTCCACAGGCTTATCAACAGGCTTACCCACAGCCTTATCCACAGTTTCGTCTGATTCGGGTCACGTTCAGCCTGAAAAAGTTGTCTACAACACCGCACTGAATTTGCTTCAACAGCATCATTTGCCGCCACCGCGAGGCGATGCTCCACGGGCGTTTCGGGTGGGCGTGCCGGCATTTGACCTGTTCCCATTCGGCGTTTGGGGTAAGTTACACGCCGCTTTTTGGCGCAACCCGGACTTGGGCAAGCTGGGATACGGCGAGCCCGCAGGAGACTGGCGCCTGCGCGAGTTGATCTCGGCCTATTTGCGCAGTTCCAGAGGCTTGCATTGCAGCCCTGAACAAATAGTAATCACCAGTGGCGCACAGCAAGCGATTAGCCTTTGTGCACAGCTGTTGGTCGAAGTGGGCGACGCGGTGGCGGTGGAAAATCCGGGGTATCGCGCAGCGGCCCACGCATTCGCCATCGCCGGGGCGCAGTTGCACGGCATCGGCGTGGACAACGAAGGCATGCGTTGTTCCGAACTACTGCACAGCGATTGCACCCTGGCGTATGTCACGCCGTCACACCAATACCCGACAGGCGTGACCATGAGTTTGGCGCGGCGCCTTGAAATCCTTACTTGGGCAGAACGGACTCAAGGCTGGATCGTCGAGGATGATTACGACGGTGAGTACCGTTACAGCGGTGCGCCATTGGCACCCTTGGCGGCGCTGGATCAGAACGGACGGGTGTTGTACGTCGGCACCTTTGGCAAAATTGCTTTTCCGGCCCTGCGCCTGGGCTATTTGGTGCTACCGCTGGGGTTGGTGGAAGCCTTCAGTCAGCGCCGAGCCGTGGACATGCGTCACTCCGAAGTCGGGACGCAGGCGGTCATGGCTGAATTCATCGCCGCCGGGCATTTCCAGCGACACATCCGTCGCATGCGCCGCGCTGCGCTGAGTCGTCGGGATGCGTTGTTGGCGGGCTGGCCGCACGGCATCAGCGGCTGTGGCGCGATGCCGAAGGTCGTCGCCGGACTGCACGTTGCGGTGCCGGTATCCACCTTGGCCCGTGAGGGAGAATTGATCGACAAGGCCGCAAGCGTCGGCGTTGAGATCAACCCGTTGAGCGATTATTGGTTGCCGACGTCTTCTGAGCCTGTGGATAACCGTGCAGGGTTGGTCTTGGGTTTCGCCGCCATGCCTGAGCCAAGCATTCGCGAGGCGCTGGATAAGCTGCGCCAAGTGTGGGCGAATTAAGCGTTTATACTCGCGCCATTGCACTTCACTCACCGAGATCCGTTATGAGTCTTCCTCTCTCTGCGACGCCTGCACGCAAGCCCGCCGCGCCACTAATCGCCTTTGTTTTGTTGTTATTCGGCGCTGCGTTTTTGCAAAACAGCGTGGGTTCGCGCCTGGTGTTGTTGCTGGTAGTCGGCGCGGCGTTGGGTCTAACCCTTTACCACGCCGCGTTCGGTTTCACCTCGGCGTGGCGGGTATTTATCAGTGATCGCCGTGGCGCCGGTTTGCGCGCGCAGATGGTGATGCTGGCGGTGGCCGTGGTGCTGTTCTTTCCCGCACTGGGCGCGGGCAGCTTATTCGGTCAGCCAGTGGTGGGTCTGGTGGCGCCTGCGGGTATTTCCGTGGTGGTCGGCGCGTTCATGTTTGGTATTGGCATGCAGCTCGGTGGCGGCTGTGCATCGGGCACCTTGTTCACCGTCGGCGGCGGCAACGCGCGGATGTTAGTGACGCTGCTGTTTTTCATTGTCGGATCGTTTATCGCTACTCATCACGTCGATTGGTGGTTTTCACTGCCGTCGTTTCCGGCGATTTCCATCGTCAAAAGCTTCGGGGTTTATCCCGCGTTGGTGATGAGCCTGGCGCTGTTCGCGATTATTGCGGCGGTGACCGTGCGCCTGGAAAAGCGCCGTCATGGTCAGCTTGAGGAAGGCGTCACCAGCGAGCACATCGGCCTGCGCCGTTTTCTGCGCGGGCCTTGGCCATTGGTATGGGGCGCGATTGGTTTGGCGTTGCTCAACTACGCGACCTTGGCACTCGCCGGTCGGCCATGGGGAATCACCTCGGCTTTCGCGTTGTGGGGCGCCAAAGTCGCCAGTGGTCTAGGCGTGGACGTTGGCAGTTGGGTGTTTTGGCAACTCCCGGGCAACGCCAAAGCCTTGGCTGCGCCGGTATGGGAAGACGTCACCAGTGTCATGGACATCGGCATTATGCTGGGTGCGCTGTTGGCAGCAGGGCTGGCCGGACGTTTCGCACCCAACCTGAAAATCCCCGCCCGCTCATTGATCGCGGCAGTCATCGGCGGTCTGTTGTTGGGTTACGGCTCTCGCCTGGCCTACGGCTGCAACATCGGCGCCTACTTCAGCGGCATCGCCTCCGGCAGCTTGCACGGCTGGGTGTGGCTGGTGGCGGCGTTTATTGGGAATGGCGTCGGGGTGAAATTGCGGCCGTATTTCTTTGTCGGTGAGCGTCCGCAGGTGGCGTTGAGTGGGTGCTGAATAGGAACGGTAACTGCAGCGATTGTTTAGACAAAAAATGCAATTATTCTGGCTAAAGAATGAATTTAGCGCAGGAATAATTGCATTTATCTCTCGCCCGCAGGCTATTTCTCTAGCTGCGCCTTCGCCACCTTCACAATATTCTCCACGGTGAAGCCAAACTTGGCTTGGAGCTTCTCAATCGGAGCCGAGGCGCCGAAGGTGTTCATGACGATTTTGGCTCCGGTGTTGCCGACGTAGCGGTCCCAGCCCACGGGGCCAGCTTGTTCAACCACCACCCTGGCAGTGACGCTCGGCGGGAATACGCTGTCGCGGTAGGCTTGGTCTTGATCCTCGAACAGTTCCCAGCTGGGCATTGAAACCACCCGCGCCGCGATGCCTTCTGATTTGAGCTTCTCGTACGCTTGTACGGTCATGCCGACTTCGCTGCCGGTGGCGATCAAGATTACTTCCGGCTGACCGTGCCCTGCGTCACCCAACACATAAGCGCCGCGAGCCGTGTCCTCTGCGCTGGCATACACCGAGCGATCCAGCGTCGGCAGCGGTTGGCGCGAAAGCACAATGCACGACGGCCGATTGGTTTGCGCCAGGGCGATCTTCCAGACCTGAACGGTTTCATTGGCATCGCCGGGGCGCAATGTCAGCAGGCCGGGCGTCGAGCGCAGTTGGGTCAGCTGTTCGATGGGTTGGTGCGTCGGCCCGTCTTCACCGACACCGATGGAGTCGTGGGTGAAGACGAAAATCACCGGCAGCTCCATGATCGACGCAAGACGAATTGGCG
The DNA here is from genome assembly GCF_034350045.1 of Pseudomonas sp. CCI4.2. NCBI lineage: Bacteria > Pseudomonadati > Pseudomonadota > Gammaproteobacteria > Pseudomonadales > Pseudomonadaceae > Pseudomonas > Pseudomonas sp. CCI4.2. The sequence continues at coordinate 1,508,169 of NZ_CP133781.1, forward strand.
GTTTCATGTAGTCGCTGAACACCAGGAATGTCGAGGTGTACGGGCGGATATATGACAGCGCCATGCCGTTGGCAATTGACCCCATGGCGTGTTCGCGAATGCCGAAGTGCAGGTTGCGCCCGCCATAGTTTTCGGCCGAATAGCTGTCCGCGCCGTCGAATGTCAGGTTGGTCTTGGTCGAGGGCGACAAGTCGGCAGAGCCACCCATCAGCCATGGGATTTTCGAGGCGAACGCATTGAGAACTTTGCCGCCGGAGGCACGGGATGCGATGCCTTTTGCGTCGGTTTCGAATTGTTCCAGCTCATCCTGCCAATCGTCGGGCATCTCGCCAGCACGCATCCGGCGCAACTGATCGGCTAGGGTCGGGTCACTGTTGCCAAGCTCGGCCAAGGTTTTTTCCCACGCTTCGTACTCTGCGCTATTGCGTTCAATCAGGGCGTCTCGTAAGCAGTGCTGGGCCTCTTGCGGCACCAGGAAGCTGGCGTTCTCGTCCCAGCCATAGAATTTTTTGGTCAGACGAATTTCTTCCACGCCCAAGGGTTCGCCGTGGGCCGCTGCGGTGTTGTGCTTATGCGGCGCGCCATAACCAATCACGCTGTCAACCACGATCAATGTGGGGGCGTCTTGGTTGTGTTTGAAGGTTTCAATCGCTTTGGCCAGCGCCACGGTATCGTTAGCGTCGGTGACGTGCAGCGTATTCCAGCCATAGCCCTTGAACCGGGTCTGCACGTCTTCGTTGAACGACAGCTCGGTGTGGCCCTCGATGGTGATGGTGTTGTTGTCGTAGATCCAGCACAGGTTAGCGAGCTTGAGATGGCCGGCAATCGATGCCGCTTCGGACGACACGCCCTCCATCATGTCGCCATCACCGCACAGCACGTAAACGTTGTAATCGAACAGCGTTGCGTCGGGACGGTTGAAGCGCGTGCCCAACCAGCGTTCAGCCATGGCCATGCCCACGCTGTTGGCACACCCTTGGCCCAGCGGGCCGGTGGTGGTTTCGACGCCCGTGGTCATGCGGTATTCCGGGTGACCGGGGGTTTTGGAGTCCATCTGACGGAACTGTTTGATGTCTTCCAGGCTGACCGCCGGTTTGCCTGAAGGTTGGCCGTGTTCGTCGATTTCGATCACGCCGGCCAGGTGCAGCAATGAATACAGCAGCATCGATGCATGGCCGACCGACAGCACAAAGCGGTCGCGATTTGGCCAATCGGGGTGCTCGGGGTGATAACGCAGAAATTGATTCCAGACTGTGTAACCTACCGGCGCCAGTGCCATCGGTGTTCCAGGGTGGCCGGAGTTGGCTTTTTGGACGGCATCCATGGCGAGCGTGCGAATGGTGTTAATGCACAGTTGGTCGCGCGTGGTGCGCTGTTCGATGGAGGAAGACGTTGAAGACGAGCCCATTGAATTTACCCTCGGTGACGTGCTGCTGAACATCCAGATAGGTGTTGAGCACGAAAAAGGCGAGTTTGTTCCATGAAACTTCAGATCCGTCGGTGCCGAACCATTTGAGCAAAAAGCATTCGAACCCCAGGGGACAGCGCTCGTGTTGTCGTCGAACGAGGTAATCGCTTGCAGCAGGCAATCGTTGAGAAGTATCAGTTTTTGGTCCGAACCCTGTCTTATGTGGGGTGGTCGCTGGTTTGGCTGTTGGTCTGGGATGTCATCGTCACCGTCGATTTCATGCTTTATCTGGAGCGCAAGGTCACCTTGCCCCCGCTGCCACTGACACTGCTGGGTTCGGCGTTGGTCGTGCTGACCAGCTTTCGCAATTCCAGTGCCTACAACCGCTGGTGGGAAGCCCGAACCTTGTGGGGCGGTTTGGTCAACAATTCCCGCAGTTTTGCCCGGCAAGCCTTGACGTTTATTGACGACAATGGAGACATTAATCCGGTTAAAGCCGTGCTGCTACGCCGGCATGTGGCTTACGTGAAATGTTTATCGGCGCATTTAAAAGGTGAGACCTGCGGCGCAGAAGTGCAGGCGCTGATCTCCCCCGAGGAGTTTGACCGTCGTCACGATACCAACAATTTTCCCAATGATTTGCTCAATGCCTCTGCTGCGCTGCTGGCCAAAGAGTTCAAGTCCGGTCACCTGGACAGCATTCGGTTGGCACGAATCGAATCCACGCTGGTGGAAATTTCTAATTGCCAAGGCGGCATGGAACGCATCGCTAACACGCCGTTGCCTTACCCGTATGTGGCCTTTCCAAGGCTGTTCATCACCCTGTTTTGCGTGATCGTACCCATCGGTCTGGTGGAAACGCTTGGCTGGTTCACGCCGCTGGCCTCCACCGTAGTGGGTTTCATGCTGCTGGCGATTGAGAAAATCGGCACCGATCTGCAAAGCCCGTTTCTGGCCAGCGAGCATGAAATTCAAATGACAGCGCTGTGCACGAATATCGAGCGCAACTTGGACTCAATGTTGCGGGATGCTCAGGTGGAGCGGGTTGATATATAGATTATTTATAACCCTGTAGGAGCGAACTTGTTCGCGAGGCGGTATCCACTTCGCCAGCAAGTTGGCCCCTACAAAGGCTTTGGCGTTTTTTGTTAGAGCAATTCCCCACACACATCCAGTTTAACTAACCGTCGTACTTCTTCTATCCCAAGCCCCGCACCCAGCAGCGCATGCAGTTTGCCGAACGCCGCTTCTCGGGTCATGCCGCCGCCGGACAATACGCCGACACCGCGCAGGCGGCTGCCCGCTTCGTAAACGTCCAGTTCGACGCCGCCTTCATGGCATTGGGTGATTGCTACCACGCAGATGCCACGTTGATGAGCATTTTTCAGGCTGGCGAGGAACTCTGGGTTGTCGCTCGGGCCGGTGCCGCTGCCGAAGCATTCGAGGACCAGCGCTTGGATGCCGCTGTCGAGCACCGCGTTTAGGTGCTGAGCGTTGATACCTGGAAACAGCGGCAGCACGGCGACGTTGGCGATGGTTTTAGGCTGGCGATAATCCAGAGCGTTCGGCATCGGCTGCGCCGACTCGCCCCCCGCGTGCGCTGCAACGCCGCAAACGGATGCCGCCCAAAGCTGCGGATTTTCGCGCAACGGGTCGGCGCCAGCAGTTCACCGTGGAAATACAGCTGTACGCCGGATTTCAGGCCTTTGCCAAGGGCGAGTAGGGCGCCGTTGAGGTTTTCCCAGGCATCGCTGTCATCTACGCCAGCGGGCAGCATCGAGCCGGTGAACACCACTGGCGCATTCAATCCAATCAGCTGGAAACACATGGCAGCCGCGCTGTAGGCCAAAGTGTCGGTGCCGTGCAAAATCAGCACGCCATCGCAGCCATCGACATCCACTGCTTCAATCACCGCTTCACGCAAGCGCTGCCAATAGGCAGGGGTCATATTGGCGCTGTCGATCAGTGGCAGCAATTCTCGAAACCGCCAGTTGGGCACCTGACGGTCCGGTTGCGCGGCCAGTTGTTCGGCCATCCTCGCTTCAAATCCCGACGCCGGGGCCAGCCCGTTGGCGCTGGCCTGCATACCAATCGTGCCGCCGGTATAAAGCACCATGACCTGCTGAGCGGGTGACTGCGTGTCGCTATTCATTGGGTTTTCTCTAGACAGGTCAGGGATTGGCGTGAGTCGTAAGGTATGGCGTAGACGGTTAAAAGTAAAAACAAGCAGGCAAAAAAAGGGCCTGGAGAGTGATCTTCAGGCCCTCAAAAGGTGAGAGGTGTCTAGTCCCTCGACCTGGTGAACGTTGTGCGACGTGGCGTTAAAGTCAGGCTTTCAACGGCACCAGTCGCGGGGCAATCATGTTTTCCGGGCGCAGGATGTCGGCGAGCATGGCGTCGTCGAGCAAGCCTTCTTCGCGTACCAATTCCAGCACGCCACGGCCGGTTTCCAGGGCGATACGAGCGATACGGGTCGCGTTTTCATAACCGATGTACGGGTTCAGAGCAGTCACCAGACCAATCGAGTGCTCGACCAGTTCACGGCAGCGCGCTTCGTTGGCGGTGATGCCGACGATGCAGTGCTCGCGCAGCATGTCCATGGCGCGCTGCAGCAAGCGAATGGTGTCGAAGATTTTGTAAGCGATCAGCGGCTCCATCACGTTCAATTGCAGCTGACCGCCTTCCGCCGCCATGGTCAGCGACAGGTCGTTGCCGATGATTTCAAAAGCCACCTGATTGACCGCTTCCGGGATGACCGGGTTGACCTTGCCGGGCATGATCGAGCTGCCTGGCTGACGTGCTGGCAGGTTGATTTCGTTGATCCCGGTGCGTGGGCCGCTGGACAGCAGACGCAAGTCGTTACAGATCTTCGACAGCTTGACCGCGGTGCGCTTGAGCATCCCGGAGAACAGTACGAAGGCGCCCATGTCGGAAGTGGCTTCGATCAAGTCGGCAGCCGGTACCAGCGGTTGGCCGCTGATGATTGCCAGACGATCTACCGCCAATTGCTGATAACGCGGGTCGGCGTTGATGCCGGTGCCGATGGCGGTGCCGCCAAGGTTTACTTCGGTCAGCAGTTCTGGCGCCAGGGTGCGCAGCCGATTGAGGTCTTCATTGAGGGTAGTAGCGAAGGCGCGGAATTCCTGTCCAAGGGTCATCGGTACAGCGTCCTGTAACTGGGTCCGGCCCATTTTCAAGACGTGGTTGAATTCTTTGCCTTTGGCTGCAAAGGCCTGGATCAGGCTGTCGAGGCTGGCGAGCAGTGAATCGTGACCCAGCAGCAGGCCCAGGCGAATAGCCGTCGGGTAAGCATCGTTGGTCGACTGCGCCATGTTCACGTCGTTGTTCGGGTGCAAGAACTGGTATTCGCCTTTGCTGTGGCCCATGGCCTCCAGCGCGATGTTGGCGATGACTTCGTTGGCATTCATGTTGGTTGAAGTGCCCGCGCCGCCTTGAATCATGTCCACCACGAACTGGTCGTGGAAATCGCCGCGAACCAGCCGTGCACAGGCTTCGCTGATCGCTGCATGCTTGGCTGAGTTCAGGTGGCCCAACTCGTGGTTTGCGTCAGCGGCGGCTTGCTTGACCATCGCCAATGCCACAACCAGCTTTGGGTAATGCGAAATCGGCACGCCAGAGAGGTGAAAGTTATTCACCGCCCGTAGCGTCTGAATGCCGAAATAGGCATCAGCCGGTACTTCGAGAACGCCAAGCAGGTCTTTTTCGGTACGCGATGATGCGGCGGAGGACATGATAGAGATAGTCTCAAGAGAGGCACGAAGGGTGCCGGAACGCTGATGATGCTAGGCTTGTAGGCAATTTGGAGCAAATGCTGTTAAGCGCTGACCTATGCGTAAACGGCATACTGTTGATGTGACGTTACGATTTTGAAACGCGTATGTAGACGCAGGTATGCGTTTTTTGGCAGGAGACCCCATGAATCTTGAAAGCAAATGGCTGGAGGACTTTAGTGCCCTGGCCGCGACCCGTAGTTTTTCCCAGGCGGCCGAGCGCCGCTTTGTGACACAACCCGCCTTCAGCCGCCGAATTCGCAGCCTTGAATCAGCGCTGGGCCTGACGTTGGTCAATCGCTCGCGCACGCCCATAGAACTCACGGCTGCCGGGCAATTGTTTCTGGTGACCGCGAGGACCGTCGTTGAACAACTGGGCGAAGTGTTACGCCACCTACACCACTTGGAGGGCGGACAGGGCGAAGTCATGCAGGTCGCGGCTGCGCACTCCCTGGCGTTGGGCTTTTTTCCGCGCTGGATCGCTCAGTTGCGTAATGAAGGCCTAAACATCGCTACGCGGTTGGTGGCGACCAATGTGGGTGAAGCGGTGCATGCCTTGCGCGAAGGCGGTTGCGATTTAATGCTGGCGTTCTATGATCCGGACGCCGCGTTGCAAATGGATAACGAGATTTTCCCCTCGCTGCATTTGGGACACACCGAAATGCTGCCGGTGTGCGCAGCTGATGCCGATGGCCAGCCGATGTTTGATCTGGAGGGCGATGCCAGCGTGCCGTTGTTGGCCTACAGCGCCGGGGCGTTTCTCGGGCGCTCAGTAAATTTACTGCTGCGTCAGCGCAGCGTGCGCTTTACCACGGTCTACGAAACGGCCATGGCCGACAGCTTGAAAGGCATGGCGCTTGAAGGGTTGGGCATCGCGTGGGTACCGGAGTTAAGCGTTCGCGCGGAGCTGGCACGGGGCGAATTGGTGGTCTGCGGCGGCGTTCAATGGCATGTGCCACTGGAAATTCGTCTGTATCGCTGCGCGCTGGTGCGCAAGGCGAATGTGCGGTTGTTGTGGCGCAAGTTGGAGACTGCGGGGCAGTCGGCGTCTCACGACGGCAGTTAGGGAGTTAGCAGTGCGATGGCGCAAGGAGTGCGTTTCCTACATGTTGCAATTAGCAGAGACTACATTCTTTGTTGTTGATGTCTGAGTGTATTTAAATTCTTTAAGTTGTAATTTTGAGGTCGAGGGTAAGTGCCCTCGATCTTCCGCCTGTCATGACGATGGGCGAGTACTATTAAAGGGATTTAACATGTCAGCCAAACAACCCATTCGACTATTCGTTTTTTATCACGACGATGTCGATGCCGACACGCAACGTATTGTTCCTCGTAATTACCTGAAAGACTGTATTGTCGAAATTAAGAAAATCACTGGCCGTGAATGCATTATTGAGTACAAGCGTTCCATCGAAGGCGTGACAGACTTCAATTACAAAGGCCACGAGAGAACGGTGCTGGAAGACTGGATTCGTCGGGTTGGAGGCTATGTAGTACAAAATAACCTCTCTTGGAAGAAAACCTACCGCTACCTGTTAGTCACTAGCGACAAACTAAACGATACAATATTGGGTGTAACTTACGAGGGGCACAACTGTTTGATCTCTTCGTTGGTGGCCTATCAGAATATTGGTCATGAACTAGGGCATAGTTTCGGCGCCACCCATGAAGATGCGGAGTTGCAATATAATTCATTCGGCCTTCTCAGTGAGACATTCGTGTATCCGCATCGAGATAGGAAACGGGGTAATGCATACCGGTACAGCTTAAAGAATCGGGAGAATATCGCCAATTTCCTTAGGTCTGACGACTAGTGTGTGTCAGGTCGTCTATAAGCGGTTGAGCTCCAACATCTCAACCAAGGCCGCTGCGACACGCTGCTGACTACTGGTCACAAAGGGGCTGTCTTCCCGCTGCTTTACGGTATACTGCGCGGCCTTTGGCCGGTTCGACCGGTCATTATTCGTACAACAAGCCACGCCGGTTTTCCCCGCGTGGCTTGTTGTTTTTTGACGCGCTTGCGGGCGCCCAATAGAAGAGGCACGACGATGAGCGCACTGGTTGGCGTGATCATGGGCTCTAAGTCCGATTGGTCCACCCTTAGCCACACCGCCGATATGCTGGATAAGCTAGGCATCCCTTACGAAGTCAAGGTGGTGTCAGCTCACCGAACGCCAGACCTGCTGTTCCAGTACGCCGAACAGGCCGAAGCGCGGGGCATTGAAGTCATCATTGCTGGCGCTGGTGGCGCTGCACACTTGCCGGGCATGTGTGCGGCCAAGACTCATTTGCCGGTGTTGGGCGTTCCGGTGCAGTCGTCGATGCTGTCGGGTGTCGATTCCTTGCTGTCGATCGTGCAGATGCCCGCCGGGATTCCCGTGGCCACCTTGGCCATTGGCAAAGCAGGCGCGATCAATGCAGCGTTGCTGTCGGCGAGTATTCTTGGCGCCAAGCACCCGCAATTCCATACAGTGCTGAAAAAATTCCGCGCTGACCAGACAGACAGCGTCCTGGACAATCCAGATCCGCGCGACGCCTGAGGTTTTTCTATGAAAATCGGTGTAATCGGTGGCGGCCAATTGGGTCGCATGTTGGCTCTGGCGGGCACTCCGCTGGGGATGAACTTCGCTTTTCTTGACCCTGCACCAGACGCTTGTGCGGCTGCGTTGGGCGAGCATCTGCGTGCCGATTATGGCGATCAGGATCACTTGCGGCAGTTGGCCGATGAAGTTGATCTAGTGACCTTTGAATTCGAAAGCGTGCCCGCAGAAACCGTCGCTTTCCTGTCGCAGTTCGTCCCGGTTTATCCAAGTGCCGAAGCGTTGCGTATTGCCCGTGACCGCTTGTTCGAAAAGAGCATGTTCAAAGACCTCGGGATTCCCACCCCGGAGTTTGCCGATATCCATTCGCAAGCCGATCTGGATGCGGCGGTCGCCAACATCGGTCTGCCCGCAGTGTTGAAAACCCGCACTCTCGGTTACGACGGTAAGGGCCAAAAAGTCCTGCGCACCTCGGCGGACGTGGTCAACACCTTTGCCGAACTGGGTAGCGTGGCGTGCTTGCTGGAAGGCTTCGTACCGTTCACCGGTGAAGTGTCGCTGATTGCCGTGCGCGGTCGTGATGGCGAAACACGGTTTTACCCATTGGTCCACAACACCCACGACAACGGCATTCTGCGCTTGTCGATCGCCAGCACCCATCATCCGCTGCAGGCCCTGGCCGAAGATTACGCCGGGCGTGTACTTAAGAAGCTTGATTACGTGGGTGTGTTGGCATTCGAATACTTCGAAGTCGACGGCGGCCTGAAAGCCAACGAAATTGCACCGCGCGTTCACAACTCCGGGCATTGGACTACCGAAGGTGCCGAATGCAGCCAATTCGAAAACCACCTGCGGGCGGTGGCAGGCTTGCCACTGGGTTCAACGGCCAAGATCGGTGAGAGCGCGATGCTCAATTTCATCGGCGAAGTGCCTGCGGTGGCTAAAGTCACCGCCATTGATGATTGCCATTTGCACCACTACGGCAAAGCGTTCAAGGTCGGGCGCAAAGTCGGGCACGCGACCTTGCGTTGCGTTGATCGGGCCACCCTCGATCAGCAGATCAAAAAGGTTCAAGCGCTGATCAAGGCCTGACCCAAGGCCTTCGGCTTTCGCCAAACATGTCGCAACCCCGAGGAACCAATAGCGCCCATCGCTCTCTGATGGCAGGATGCCGACGCCGTAACTAGGCTTGGTCTATCCAGTTCATAGAGAGGGAAATGGCATGGGAATTATCGGAACCATCTTTATCGGCCTGATCGTTGGGCTATTGGCGCGATTCATTAAGCCGGGCGATGACAGCATGGGTTGGATCATGACCATTCTGTTAGGTATCGGTGGCTCGTTGGCTGCCACTTACGGTGGTCAGGCGCTGGGCATTTATCAAGCAGGCCAAGGCGCCGGCTTCTTGGGTGCATTGGTGGGAGCGATCATCCTGTTGGTTATCTATGGCATGCTCAAAAAAGACTGACAGTAAATCTTCAGCCCTCTGCGCTAATGCCCCGTAGAGGGCTAGAATGCTCGGCACCGTTTATTACTTTATGTTGCCGAGCCACTTATGCGTCGCCTTCTCTTGATTACGTTGTTGCTGGCGTCCGGGCTTGCCCACGCTGAGTTGCCGGAAACCGATTGGCTCGAACTGATGCCAAAGTCGGATCAAAAAGCCCTCGAAGCCATGCCTGAAATCGACCATAACTCCCCGGAAGCTCAGGGAACCTTCGACAGCAAAGGCGGCTTGAAACAAAGCAAGGGTCTGCCCGCTGTGATGTATTCGGCCAAGACTGTGGCCGCCATGAATGGCAAAGATATTCGTATCGGTGGTTATCCCGTACCGCTGGAGACGGACGCTAAAGGCCGCAGCACGCTGTTTTTTCTCGTTCCGTACCCAGGCGCTTGCATCCATGTGCCGCCACCGCCACCCAATCAATTGGTGCTGGTACGCTACCCTAAAGGCTTGAAACTCAACGATATCTACACGCCGCTGTGGGTAACAGGAACGTTGAAGGTCGAGAAGGTGAGCAATGACATGGCCGATGCGGCCTATGCGCTGGATGCCTCAAAGGTCCGCGTCGTGGTGGAAGCGGACCTATAGGTCGGACGTTACAACGGCTCGCTGCCGATGCTGACAGTCAGTGTATGGGAAGCGTCGGGGCTGAGGGTTACCACGTCACCCATGACGTTGGCGGTTTCTACACACACCAAGCCCTGCCAACCGTCATCGGCCATGTCGCTGAGGCCCTTTGCCCGTTCAGTCCAGGGGTTCCAGACCACCGTGGATTTCGATCCTCGGGTGTTGATGACGATGCGACGATTCCAGCCGGGGTCGACCACACTCAGGTGATTCGGCGTGTTCAGGTATATGCGATCGGTTTCGCGGGCGAAGTTCAGGGCGCCGGACTGCATGCACTCCTTCCAGTCGTCCGTGGTGTCGATATACCGCAGCCCGTCCAAACCTTCTACGTTGACCTGGCGCACATCACTTACCGCGAAATAACTGTGCAGCGCCTGGCTAAGCGTGACGTCTTCATGGCCCTTGTTGTGGCTGATAAGGCTGACGTGTAGCTGCGTGTCCAGCCGAATGCTCAATTTAAGCGCCACGTCGTGGGGCCATCCGGGCAGATGGCCTTGGGTTTGCGGCAGCACAAATTCCACCAATAGCGCTTCGCCGTCATTGCTGATGCCCAGCAGCTCCCAGTCCAACGCACGAACTTCGCCGTGGGCCTTTGCCGGCTCAGCGCTTTGACGCATCGCCTGCACGCTGTCTGGATTACGTTCAAAATTGCCGAACCACGGCCAGCAGATCGGAATCCCGGTACGAATCGGCTTGCCCTGTTTGAACGTAGCCTGTTTGTTCAGCCAGATCAGCGGCTGCTCGCCCGCGACCTGATAGCTGAGGATGTGCGCACCTTGTTGGGCGACAAGTAACTCAGCGTTGCCGTGACGGATGCGCCAGCAGTTCAGCTCATCGAGTTTTACGGTTTCAACATTGGGCGTTGGCATGCGAAGGCTCTCACTATAAGGACAGTGATAAAAGTAGACCGTGTTACGGCCAACGAGTTTACCTCGGCATGCCCCACCTAGGCTTAACGCCGAGCGGGCACCGAACGAGTGCGGCCGCTGCCATCAATGGCGACGAACACAAATACCGCTTCAGTGACTTTGCGCCATTCGCTGGACAACGGGTCATCGCTCCACACTTCGACCATCATCTGGATCGAGCTGCGGCCGATTTCCAGTGCCTGGGTATAGAACGACAGCTGCGCGCCGACGGCGACTGGAACCAGAAAGGTCATGCGGTCAATAGCCACAGTGGCGACACGTCCGCCAGCGACTTTGCTCGCCATGGCGGTGCCCGCCAAATCCATCTGCGAAACTAGCCAGCCGCCAAAAATATCGCCAAAACCGTTGGTTTCTCGGGGCAACGCCGTAATTTGCAACGCAAGGTCGCCTTGTGGAATTGGATCTTCTTGTTCGAGTTCGATCATGCCTAGGGTGCCTCTGACCCATGACTCTCATTATTTTTTGCCGCGGTGAAAAGACATTAAAAACGCCGAGTGTGAACAGACTGTGTCCACAGGGTTCAGGTGCGTCTTAATTAGGGAAACTCTGCGAAAACGGCTGTTTAAAGCTCAGCGGCGACTTCGCACAGCAACCCGTAGCCTGTCTGGTTACTTTTGGCGGTCTGCGAGTATATCGGGCGATGCGTCACACGACGACCGTTCGGTTCTCATTTTGACCACGTAAACCTTCTTGCTGTGTGCTTTTTTAAGAGTTTGCTATCGTGCCGGACCTAAACAGCTTTGGACCGCCCTGTCTGTCAGGCAATTTTGGTGCCCGTGTCAGAGTTTTCCTTAACCGTCGAGTGTGCAGTCCGTCAGGTATCGGCCAGCGTTGCTGATGCCCACCCCTCCCAAGAGAAGTCCTTGTTATGTCCACCGTGCCCTCAAGTACCGCACAGACCTCGCGTCAGTTGACCCGTAACGACTATAAAACCTTGTCGTTGTCTGCCTTGGGCGGTGCGCTGGAATTTTACGATTTCATCATTTTTGTGTTCTTCGCCACGGTGGTCGGCAAATTGTTTTTCCCGGCGGACATGCCTGAATGGCTGCGGCTGATGCAAACCTTCGGTATTTTCGCCGCCGGTTACCTGGCCCGGCCGTTGGGTGGCATCGTCATGGCGCACTTCGGCGACCTTTTGGGGCGCAAGAAGATGTTCACCCTGAGCATTTTCCTGATGGCCGTGCCGACCTTGATCATGGGTTTGCTGCCGACTTACGCGCAGATCGGCCTCTTGGCACCCATGCTGCTGCTATTAATGCGGATTATTCAGGGTGCAGCGATTGGCGGCGAAGTGCCCGGCGCTTGGGTGTTTGTGTCCGAGCATGTGCCGGCGCGCAGTACCGGTTACGCCTGCGGCACCCTAACCGCCGGCCTAACGGCGGGCATCCTGCTGGGCTCGCTGGTCGCTACGCTAATCAACAGCCTCTATAACGCGCAGGAAATGCTCGATTACGCGTGGCGGATTCCGTTCTTACTGGGCGGCGTGTTTGGTCTGCTGTCGGTCTACCTGCGCCGCTGGCTGCACGAAACCCCGGTGTTTGCCGAGCTTCAACTGCGCAAAGCGTTGGCCGAAGAAGTGCCGCTCAAAACCGTACTGCGTGATCACCGTGGGGCGATTGTGCTGTCGATGCTGCTGACCTGGATGCTCTCGGCGGCCATCATCGTCGTGATCTTGATGACCCCCACCGTGCTGCAAACCGTGTATGGCTTCTCACCGGCGACTGCGCTGAAAGCTAATAGTCTGGCAATCGTCTGCCTGAGCCTGGGCTGCATCGGCGCGGGATCGCTGACGGATCGTTTTGGCGCTGGCTGGGTATTTATCTTCGGCTGCCTAGGCCTGCTGGTCAGCTCATGGACGTTCTATCACACCCTCCAAGCTCACCCAAACGCACTGTTTCCGATGTACGCCATGACCGGATTGTTCGTCGGCGTGGTCGGCGCTGTACCGTTCGTCATGGTCCGTGCATTCCCGGCCGCCGTGCGTTTTTCCGGATTGTCGTTCTCCTACAACCTGGCCTACGCCATCTTCGGCGGCCTGACACCCATGGTCGTGACGCTGATGCTCAAGAACAGCCCAATGGGGCCGGCTTGGTACGTGGCGGTGCTTTGTGTGATGGGGATGTTAATTGGGGTGTATCTGTTGCGAAAACGCATTTGACGGGGGCGAGCGCCGATTTCTGATGCAACGCAGAGGGCTCGTGATGTCGAGTTTTTTGTGGGACCGAATTCATTCGGGAAGGCTTCAGTCCTGACACGCTGCAACCTCAAACCACACAAAGCGCCATCCAGTTTGCAGAGAGATTGTCTCAACGATAAACATGAAGCGCGAACGCCCCGCCGAGCACCAGCAGCACCCCAACAACCTGAATCGCAGCCAAGCGCTCTCTGAAAAACATGAAGCTCAGGACGGCGGCGACTCCGCCTGAGAGTGTGCTGATTACCGTGACCACGGAAACTGAGCCGACCGTCGTGCCGTACGCGTAGGCCGAGAACCCGGCCAGGTTCGCCAGGCTAACGCCGGTCAGGGCGATGCAGTTTTTCAACGGCGGAATTTTCAGGCCATTGGGAACGTTGAGCACAATCAGCAGCAGCATGCTTATCCCGACCAGATAGCCGAGCCACAGTGTGGTAACCGTCCCGAGCAACGGAAGGGTGTATTTGGCCTGTAGCCAAAAGCTGGTGCCATAAAGGGCTGCAGCCAATAGTGCGTAACCGATGGAGCGGGTGGGCGTGGTGTGATGAGGCAGCGTTGAATCCTTATGGCGGCTGGAGAGGGTCACGCCCACTACGCACACCGTGATGCAAGCCAGTTGGGCGCTGCTGATCTGTTCGCCACTGGCCCAAGACAACAGCGTGGTCACGACGCCGTAAGACGTGACCACCGGAGCGATAATGGAGGCCTTTCCCAACGCGAAGGCCTTAGAAAGTGCCAATGCGCCGAAGACGGTCAGCATCGCGGCGCCTACGGCTAACAGCCAAACGCTTAACGGCGCAGTAAGAGGCTTAAGAATGATTGCCGGAAACGCCAATAGCAGCAGACTCATGACGACAAACCCGAGTGTCTGCGCAAAATAGACCGCTTTTTTGACCCCGACCGCCCTCGCATTGATGCCGACCAACACGTCCGTGATGCCCCACAGCACGGCAGTGAGTAACCCCATAAGTACGTCCATTTTATTTCCCTATAGTTAGATTGCGTCTTACAGGTCCATTGTCAGACGTAGGCTGAATGCGGCTTTGCTGCTCGCTTTCTGGGTGGGGTAGGGATGTTAATGGGCTGTGTATTTACTGCGCAAGCGCGCCTGATGTCGCGGTATAGGCTTGCCAAGTGTATTGAAATTAGGAAGTTTATGTCGAAAGCATAATTGGCTTAATTTCAGTATCTTTTGCGCGGCAAACACCAACTTGTAGGAGTGGGCTTGCTCGCGATGGAGCGCGAAGCGGTCCCAAAAATGTTGAACCCACGCTAACGTCATAAATTGAGAACGCTGTTTTTACGACGGCTTCGCAGCTGATCGCGGGTAAGAGGGTTCCGTTGGCATGCGCCAAAAGGTATCCAGTTGTTGCAAAACTGCGTGTAAGGCCCGTACTTAAAACCCCTCGGAATCAACCCCACCAGTGCCTCCAGCCCATACGCGCCTATTTCCAAAACCCGCTGATCCTCAGTCATCCAATTGTCATATTGCTTTCATAAAGTAGTCACACGGCATTCAGATACTTGCCCCCGATTCAGCACCTATAAAATTTTGCAGGAGCAAGGTATGACTTTTAAGCGATTGATGGCGGCTTTGACGTTTGTTGCCGCAGGCGTAGCCACTGCCCAGGCTGTTGCAGCGGTTGACCCTTCTATCCCGTCTTACACCAAGACGTCCGGCGTTTCCGGAAATTTGTCCAGCGTTGGTTCCGATACGCTCGCTAACCTGATGACCTTGTGGGCTGAGGCTTATAAGAAAGAATACCCAAGCGTGAACATCCAGATTCAGGCAGCGGGTTCGGCGACCGCGCCCCCTGCGTTGACTGAGGGCACCTCGAACCTGGGCCCGATGAGCCGCAAGATGAAAGACACCGAACTGGCGGCTTTCGAAACCAAATACGGCTACAAGCCCACTGCAATCCCGGTCGCGGTTGATGCGTTGGCTATTTTCGTACACAAAGACAACCCGATTCAGCACCTGACCATGGAACAAGTGGACGCGATCTTCTCCGCGACCCGTTTGTGTGGCGCTAAGGCCGAAGCAAAAACTTGGGGTGACGTGGGTGTGACCGGCGATTTGGCGAACAAGCCGATTCAGCTGTTTGGTCGTAACTCGGTGTCTGGCACCTACGGTTACTTCAAGGAAGAAGCTCTGTGCAAAGGCGACTTCCGCGCTAACGTTAACGAGCAACCGGGTTCGGCCTCGGTGGTCAGCTCGATCAGCAGCTCGCTGAACGGCATTGGCTACTCAGGTATTGGTTACAAAACCTCCAGCGTTAAGACCGTAGCCTTGTCGAAGAAGGGCGGTACCGAGTTCATTGAAGACAGTGAAGAAAACGCACTGAATGGCAAATACCCGCTGTCGCGTTTCCTATTCATCTACGTCAACAAAGCACCGAACAAGCCGTTGGCGCCGCTGGAAGCCGAGTTCGTGAAAATGGTCCTGTCGAAACAGGGTCAAGAAGTCGTCATAAAAGACGGGTACATTCCATTGCCAGCCAAAGTAGCGGCCAAAGCACTGGCTGACCTGGGTCTGCAAGAAGCCGCTGCGGGTGTAGCTGCCAAGTAAATATCGATTGGGGCAGGCGCTGATTTGCCCCGATTCAAGTCATAAAGCGGGTCCGGGTAGACCGGTTTTCGCTACAGGTTTATTAGTCCGCTGCCAGTAGGTTTGGGCGGCGGATTTTTTGCGTCTCAGGACTGTAATGTTTTTGTCATAAAGGACGGCTAGGGTGAGCGCATGAATGATTTGGCAAACTCCACCATGACCCAAAAGTCTCCTCCCGAGCGCATTGATTTCAATACGCCGGAGATGAAGCGAAAGCGCCGTATTCGCGCGCTGAAAGACAAGCTGACCCAGTGGTATGTATTAGTCGGTGGCTTGGCGGTGTTGGCTGCCATTACCTTGATTTTTTTCTACCTCGCCTACGTGGTTGCGCCGCTGTTTCAAGGCGCCAAATTGACCGCACAAATGCCGCTCAACCCTGCCTGGATGCAAGACGCCGGCAAGCCCTTGCTGCTTTCTATCGAAGAGCAAAATCAGGTTGCCCTTCGGGTTTCTGACAAGGGCGAGGCGATATTCTTCCGTGTTGAAGACGGCACCGAACTTAAGCGTGTTGCCCTGCCTGTTCCGGCTGGCACAACGGTAACGTCCATCGGTGAAGACCAGCCGGGTACCCCATTGATGGTGCTGGGATTGTCTAACGGCCAGGCGCTGGTGTTCAAACACAATTACCTGATCACTTATCCAGACAACAAAAAGACAATCTCCCCGACCATCAGCTATCCCTATGGCGAGGCGGCTTTTAGCGTGGATGAGGGCGGTCGGCCCCTGGAGCACGTGAGCCTCAATGCCGCTGATAAAGCGCTGGTGCTGGCGGGCGCTACGGGCGCGCAACTGCACGTTCTTTCTCTGACTCAGGAAGAGAACATGATGACCGGCGAAACCACCAGCGAGCTGACGCGCATCGAACTTCCGCGCATGACCGAAGTGGTCAAAGCGATCTTCATCGATCCTCGTCAGCAATGGTTGTATGTGATTAACGGTCGCGCTCAAGCGGACGTGTTTAGCCTGCGTGATCGCAGCCTTAACGGCCGTTACAAATTGCTCGAAGACGCGAACGCTGAGATTTCTGCCAGCACTCAATTGGTGGGTGGCGTGTCATTGATCGTCGGCAGTTCCACGGGTGGTCTGGCCCAATGGTTCATGGCCCGTGACACCGATGGTGAAATGCGTTTCCAGCATATCCGCGATTTTCAAATGGGCACCTCTCCGATTGTGCGCATCACCGGTGAGCAGCGCCGCAAAGGCTTCGTCGCCCTGGATGCCTCGGGCAAGCTCGGCGTGTTCCACAGCACCGCGCACCGCACATTGCTGGTTGATCAAGTGTCTGGCGGCGGCCCCGGTATTTTGGGGTTGTCACCACGGGCCGACGAAATCATCGTTGAGCAGGGCGGTAAGTTGCTGCCGATGAGTTTGTCCAACCCGCACCCGGAAGTTTCATGGAGCGCGCTGTGGGGCAAGGTCTGGTATGAAAATTACGACTCGCCGCAATACGTCTGGCAGTCCACCGCCTCGAACACCGACTTCGAACCCAAGCTGAGCCTGGCGCCATTGACCTACGGCACCTTGAAAGCCGCGTTCTACGCCATGTTGTTGGCCGCACCACTGGCCATCGCGGCGGCGATCTATACCGCTTACTTCATGGCACCGGGCATGCGCCGCAAGGTCAAGCCGGTGATCGAGCTGATGGAGGCGATGCCAACAGTGATTCTCGGCTTTTTCGCCGGTCTGTTTTTGGCGCCGTATCTGGAAGGACATTTGCCGGGGATTTTTAGCCTACTGATGCTGACCCCCGTGGGCATTTTGCTGGCGGGCTTCCTGTGGAGCCGCTTGCCGGAGTCGATCCGCTTACGGGTGCCGGACGGTTGGGAGTCGGCGATCCTGATTCCCGTGGTGCTGTTGGTGGGTTGGCTGTCGTTGGGTATGAGCTCGCACCTGGAGAATTGGTTTTTCGGCGGCGACATGCGCATGTGGATCTCCAACGATCTTGGCATCACCTACGACCAGCGAAATGCACTGGTGGTGGGCTTGGCAATGGGCTTCGCGGTGATTCCCAACATCTACTCGATTGCCGAAGACGCAGTGTTCAGTGTGCCACGCGGTTTGACCTTGGGCTCGCTGGCCCTGGGTGCGACGCCTTGGCAGACCTTGACGCGGGTGGTGATTCTCACGGCCAGCCCCGGCATTTTCTCGGCCCTGATGATCGGCATGGGCCGCGCAGTGGGTGAAACCATGATCGTGTTGATGGCCACCGGTAACACGCCGATCATGGACATGAACCTGTTCGAAGGCATGCGCACTCTGGCGGCGAACGTCGCGGTGGAGATGCCGGAGTCTGAAGTCGGCGGCAGCCATTATCGGGTGCTGTTCCTCGCGGCATTGGTGCTGTTGATGTTCACCTTCGTGATGAACACGCTTGCGGAGCTGATTCGTCAGCGTCTTCGCAAGAAATACTCATCTCTCTAAGGAAGGAAGACGTCTGTGAAACAGAACTCCCTCAAGAGCTGGATCAAAAGCGGCGCCCCCGGCGTCTGGATGAGCGCGGGCGCGGTGTCCATTGCCGTGATCATGACCTTGGGCCTGTTGATGGTGATTGCCGTCCGTGGTCTGGGTAATTTCTGGCCGGCAGATGTGGTGTTGGCGCATTACGACGTGCCTCATCAGGAAAACCAGGTCCTGATCGGTGAAGTGGTGCAGAAAGAAGAAGTACCACGCGCACGCCTCAAAGGCGCTGGCTTGCCGGTGCCGGACGCCGGCCCTGAATTCATGACCCGCGAGCTGTTCAAGGTGGGTAACCGCGACATCAACCCGAGTGACTTCACCTGGGTGGTCGGCGAGTGGCTAACCGAGCAAAGCACGCCAAAAGAACTGATGACCCTGGAGCGCCGCGAGTGGGGCAATTATTACGGCTACTTAGTGAACATCAAGGAAAACGGCAAGGTCATCGCCGAAGGTGAAGCCGCGTGGCCGATCCTTCAGGAGAGGATCAAGCGCGTTGAGTTACTCGCGAATGAACTGAGCGGGCTCGAGAAAAAAGATATCGGCGCCATCAACCACGGTATCGAGCGACTGCGCCTGCACAAACGCAAGCTGGAACTCGACGGCCAGTTGAATGCCGTCGCGCAGGCCGACATGGACAGCGAGCGCGCTGAATATGACGCTCAGTACAAAAGCATCGAAGGTCGATTGGGCGCGCTGCACGAAGCCTTCAACCGGGACAGCCTGACCGCTCGCGATGCCCACGGTAAAGAGGTTGAGATCAGCGTCGGTAAGGTGGTCCATGCGTACCAGCCGAATGCAATGAGTGTCGTTTCCAAACTGGGCTTTTACTTCAAGAAACTGTGGGAATTCCTTAGCGAGGACCCGCGTGAAGCCAACACGGAAGGTGGAATTTTTCCGGCGATTTTCGGTACGGTGATGATGACCCTGATCATGGCCGTAATCGTCACACCGTTTGGCGTACTGGCGGCGGTTTATCTGCGTGAATACGCAAAGCAGGGGCCGGTGACGCGGTTGATCCGAATCGCCGTCAACAACCTTGCCGGGGTGCCAGCCATTGTTTATGGGGTGTTCGGCTTGGGTTTCTTTGTGTATGTGCTGGGCGGCTCGCTGGACAGGTTGTTCTTCCCCGAAGCCTTGCCCGCACCCACATTTGGGACGCCGGGATTGCTCTGGGCCTCGTTGACCCTCGCATTGTTGGCTGTGCCGGTGGTGATCGTCGCCACCGAAGAAGGCTTGGCGCGTATCCCGCGCACAATTCGCGAAGGTTCGTTGGCGCTGGGCGCAACCAAGGCTGAAACCCTGTGGAAGATTGTACTGCCCATGGCCAGCCCGGCGATGATGACCGGCCTGATCCTGGCGGTCGCTCGCGCTGCGGGTGAGGTTGCACCGTTGATGTTGGTCGGCGTGGTTAAACTGGCGCCGTCACTGCCGGTGGACGGTAACTACCCGTACTTGCACCTTGACCAGAAGATCATGCACTTGGGCTTCCATATTTATGACGTCGGGTTCCAGAGCCCCAACGTCGAAGCGGCACGTCCGCTGGTTTACGCGACGGCGCTGTTGTTGGTGCTGGTTATCGCGCTGCTCAACCTGTCAGCGGTGACGATGCGTAACCACCTGCGCGAAAAATACAAAGCGTTGGAGAGCTAAACATAAGCCACAAGCGGCGAGCTAAAAGCGGCAAGCTAAATGCCGCACGCCGTTTTGCACAACACTTGCAGCTTGCGGCTTAGAGCTTGCAGCTAGGAACGGAGTGAGAACATGCCACATGAAGTCCATACCCACGGCATCAATATGTCGGCCTTGGGGCGCAACAAGCAGAGCCTTGATCTGGCCAATGAGTCCGTGGCGATTGAAGTTCCGGGCCTGAATCTGTTCTACGGTGATAAACAGGCCCTGTTTAACGTGGGCATGAACATTCCCAAGCAGCGCGTGACCGCCTTCATCGGCCCGTCTGGTTGCGGCAAGTCGACCCTGTTGCGCACCTTCAACCGTATGAATGATCTGGTCGATGGTTGCCGGGTAGAGGGCGCGATCAACCTGTATGGCCACGATATCTATCGCAAGGGCGAAGACGTTGCCGAGCTGCGTCGTCGCGTTGGTATGGTGTTCCAGAAGCCGAACCCGTTTCCGAAAACAATCTATGAAAACGTGGTCTACGGGTTGCGCATTCAGGGCATCAACAAAAAACGTGTTTTGGACGAGGCCGTTGAATGGGCGCTTAAGGGTGCGGCGTTGTGGGATGAGGTCAAAGACCGTCTGCACGAGTCGGCGTTGGGTTTGTCAGGTGGTCAGCAGCAGCGTTTGGTCATTGCTCGCACCATCGCCGTCGAACCCGAAGTGCTGTTGCTCGACGAACCCTGTTCGGCACTCGATCCAATTTCGACGCTAAAAGTTGAAGAACTGATCTACGAACTGAAATCCAAATACACCATTGTTATCGTCACTCACAACATGCAGCAGGCTGCGCGGGTCTCCGATTACACCGCCTTCATGTACATGGGCAAGCTCGTCGAGTTTGGGGATACCGACACGTTGTTCACCAATCCGGCGAAAAAACAGACCGAAGACTACATCACTGGCAGATATGGCTAGGGGGCAGCGGCAAGCTTCAAGCTTCAAGCCGCAAGCCAGGCGCGGCTTTGTGAATGTTGGACACCACATACCTACTTGCAGCTTGTAGCTAAGCGCTTAAAGCTGTCGCGGAGCGACCCTAATGATCGATAAAGACAGTCTTACTCACCACATTTCCCAGCAGTTCAACGCTGAGCTCGAAGAGGTGCGTAGCCACCTGCTGGCGATGGGCGGCCTGGTTGAAAAACAGGTCAACGACGCCGTGACCGCGCTGATCGAAGCGGACTCGGGCCTGGCCCAGCAGGTTCGTGAGGTTGATGACCAGATTAACCAGATGGAACGCAACATTGATGAAGAGTGCCTGCGTATTCTGGCACGTCGTCAGCCAGCGGCTTCGGATTTGCGTTTGATCATCAGTATTTCCAAATCGGTTATCGACCTGGAGCGTATCGGCGACGAGTCCACGAAAATTGCCAAGCGTGCCATTCTGTTGTGCGAAGAAGGCGAATCGCCGCGTGGTTATGTCGAAGTGCGGCACATCGGTGATCAGGTGCGCAACATGGTCCGGGACGCCCTTGATGCGTTCGCCCGTTTCGATGCCGACCTGGCGCTTTCGGTGGCCCAATATGACAAAACCATCGACCGCGAATACAAGACCGCGTTGCGCGAATTGGTTACTTACATGATGGAAGACCCGCGCTCCATTTCACGGGTGCTGAACGTCATCTGGGTGCTGCGCTCGTTGGAACGCATCGGCGACCATGCGCGCAATATTTCCGAACTGGTTATTTACCTCGTGCGCGGCACCGACGTACGACACATCGGCCTCAAGCGCATGAAAGAAGAAGTGCAGGGCATCAGTGGCAAAAACGCTAATGTTTTGGACAAACCTGACGATAAATAAGACTGCCTGTGAAAAAAACGCCTAGCACGCTGCTGGGCGTTTTCCGTTCTGAGCGTTGTATTTTCAAGCCGCCCGCGAACGAAAAGTCCTGGCGTCGTAAATGGGCTGGGCAATGGCGATCTGCCAGCGCTATGCTGCCAGGAATCTAAGGAGCGTCGATGAGTAAAGTCAGTGTGTTGGTCGTGGATGACGCGCCGTTTATTCGCGATCTGGTGAAAAAAGGTCTACGTAACTATTTCCCCGGCATCCATATCGAAGACGCGGTCAACGGACGCAAGGCGCAAATCTTGCTACAACGCGAGACGTTCGATCTGGTGCTGTGCGATTGGGAAATGCCGGAGATGTCCGGTCTTGAGTTGCTGGCTTGGTGCCGCACGCAGGACAACCTTAAGGCCATGCCTTTCATCATGGTGACCAGCCGTGGCGACAAGGAAAACGTAGTCCAGGCGATCCAGGCTGGCGTGACCGACTTCATCGGTAAACCGTTCACGAACGAACAGTTGCTGACCAAAGTTAAGAAAGCCTTGGCCAAAGTTGGCAAGCTGGACACGTTGCTCGCCAGCGCACCGACCAAGATGAATTCTGCATTTGCTAACGACTCCCTCAGCGCCTTGACCGGCGGCAAAGCGCAAGTGGTTCATCCACCGGCTTCGCCGTCCGCCGCACCGACTGCGACTCAGGGTTTGCTTAATACCGGCGCTCCACGTCCCGCTGCTCCGGCTCCAACAGCGGCCAGCCGTGGTCAGGGTCAATTACGTCTGCCCAGTGGCACTCAGCAATGTGCGATCAAAGGCTTAAGCCTCAAGGAAGCGCTGCTGGTGGTCCGTCGTAGCGATGTTCTGCCACAGATCCTCGACAGCGCGGTGCTTGACCTTGAACAAGGCGAGAACGCTGAAGTTGCGCGTCTCAACGGCTACTTGCACGCCATCGTCGCCTACGAACAAAAGCCTGACAGCGACTGGTTGCAACTGACGTTCCGTTTCGTTGACCAAGATGCGCAGAAGCTCGATTACGTCTCGCGCCTGATTGCCCGTGGCACTGCGCAAAAACACTTCGTCCCCGGCGCCTGATTTGGAAACGTGTGGGCGAGAGGCCTAACGCGGCGTGTCAGGTTTAACGTCTCGCCAACACGTTGGCCATAGAGGATTGTTGCGCAAGCCTGGATCCGATAAGCGACCAACGGGCTTATCTAGTAACGACTGATTTGATTCAGCCGAGCGCAAAAGATAGTGGATCGCTGCTACGCTCCCCCTGCCTCTAGCCAACCAGATTAATCATTATGCTCAAACGGCCTCTCCTGCTGTGTGTTCTTCTGCTGACTGCACAAACGGCGTCGGCGATGACTATCTACAAGTTCACCGATGCCAATGGCGTCGTGTCGTTCACCGATCGGCCGACGGCGGGCGCCTCGGTGGTGGTGCCTCGAGAGCGAATCGTCGAGCACCTGGAGCAGCAGGTACACCTTGAGACCAAGCGGGATAAAGGCGTACACAGCCTGTTCGTGCGCAACGACACCTACGCGCCGGTCGAGGTCGAGTTGCAGCTTAAAGGGCTAAAAAACGTCTTGGGCGTTACCGATAAAGCCATTCACCGAATCGTGCCCGCGCGCAGCAGTGTTCGATTTGTCGTGCTCAGCCCTTTGCAACCGGGCAAAACGCTCAGCTATACGCCAAAGCTGCGGTACTCCCTTGGCGACCCGGAGCGTCAGCCCTTCGTTTACAGCTATCCTCTGCCGTGGAAGGGCGGGCCGTTTCGCCTGAGTCAGGGACCCAATGGCAAGTTTAGTCATTTCGGGGTAAGAAGCCGCTATGCGATGGACATCGCCATGCCAGAAGGCACGCAGATTATTGCAGCGCGTGCCGGCACGGTGATCAAGGTCGAAAACGGTCAGTCAGGTCGCGGTTCGGACCCGTCTGGTAACTTCGTGCGGGTACTGCACGATGACGGCACCATGGGCGTGTACCTTCACCTGATGCGCGGTTCGGTCAGCGTCAAGGAGGGGCAGCGCGTGGTGGTGGGTACTGACCTCGCCAAGTCCGGCAATACCGGCAACAGCACCGGCCCCCATCTGCACTTCGTCATACAGCGCAACGTCGGGCTAGGGCTGGAATCGATTCCGTACCAATTTGCGGTGCATGTCGACAGCCTGCCCAACTTTGCGCTGGGCGGGAATTAATCAGCTGCAAGAACCAAGGTGTTGGCGAGGCGAGATACCTGACACGTCGCATTGAGCCTCTCGCCCACAAGCTCCTACAGGCTCGCGGCGTTAATCGATCTTTAGCACTTTGGCCAAGACGATTTTCGGGCCTTTCATTTTTTTGATGATGATGCGCAAGCCTTCGACTTCCAGCACTTCCTCTTCACCAGGCACCCGCTTCAGGGTTTCGTAGATCAAGCCGGCAAGGGTTTCCGCGTCGATGTGATCCAGATCGATGCCTAGCAGTCGCTCGACTTTGAACAGCGGTGTATCACCGCGTACCAATAGTTTTCCAGGCTGATACGCGAGGATGCCGCGCTCGGCTTTGCGGTGTTCGTCCTGGATGTCGCCGACCAGCACTTCAAGTACGTCTTCCATGGTCAGGTAGCCGATTATCTTGCCGTCCGCCTCCTCAACCAGAGCGAAATGCGAACCGCCCTGGCGAAACTGCTCCAGCAACTTGGACAGCGGCATGTGTCTGGAAACACGCTCCAGCGGGCGGGTCAGCTCCGCCAGATTGAACGACGCAGGAATGTGGTCCAGCGCCGCCAGCTCCAGCAGCAGATCCTTGATGTGCAGCAGGCCTACAAAGACGCCGCGTTCGGCGTCATAAACAGGGTAACGACTGAATTTATGGCGACGGAATAACGCGAGTATTTCCTTGAGTGGCGCATTGCAGTCCAGCGTGACCAGGTCTTCCCGGGAATTTGCCCAGTCGACGACTTCCAGTTCGCCCATCTCGACCGCAGAGGCCAGAACGCGCATACCTTGGTCGCTCGGATCCTGGCCACGGCTTGAGTGCAGAATCAGTTTCAACTCTTCACGGTTATATTGGTGCTCGTGGTGCGGGCCAGGTTCGCCCTGACCGGCAATGCGCAGAATACCGTTGGCGCTGGCATTGAGCAGGTAGATCGCCGGATACATGCACCAATAGAACAGGTACAGCGGCACGGCCGTCCACAGCGACAGCATTTCCGGTTTGCGGATTGCCCAAGACTTGGGCGCCAGTTCGCCGACAACAATGTGCAGGTACGAAATCATGAAGAAGGCACTGAAGAACGACGCGCCTTTGATCACTTCCGGTGACTGTACGCCGGCGGCGTGCAGCACGGGTTCAAGCAAATGCGCAAACGCAGGCTCACCGACCCAACCCAGACCCAGAGAGGCGAGGGTGATCCCCAACTGGCAAGCGGACAGGTAGGAGTCGAGTTGGCTGTGAACGGTGCGCAGGATATGCCCGCGCCAGCCGTTTTTTTGAGCAATGGATTCGACCCGGGTCGAGCGCAGCTTGACCATGGCGAACTCAGCGGCAACGAAGAAACCGTTGAGCAGAACCAGGATCATTGCAAAAAGAATCATGCCGAAGTCGGCGAACATCGCGGAGAGAGTGAGGCTAGGGGAAGGGTCCATGGTGGAGTTTTAAAGGTTCCGTATCATCTAATGAGTGTGTTGCCGAAGCTAAACCGGCGAGCATAAGACCGGCAATGTAGCGGCTACCGGCCAGCTTGACTAGTGGGCTGGTTAAGAATTGATCACTTGAGCGGGCGCAAAATGGCAGGTAAAAGTACACCCTTTGCCGACCACACTGACGATTTCCAATGTGCCGCGATGGCGTAACAAAACATGCTTAACAATCGCCAAGCCAAGCCCAGTGCCGCCTGTGTTAGAAGCACGACTGGAATCAACCCGGTAGAAACGCTCGGTCAGACGCGGCAAATGTTTGGTTTCAATTCCCGGTCCAGAATCCTGCACGCTCATGTGTGCGCCCTGTTCGTCATCCCACCAGCGGATATGAATCGTGCCTTCAGCCTGGGTGTATTTCACGGCATTGAACACTAGATTGGAAAAAGCGCTGCGCAGTTCCGATTCGCTGCCCTTGAGCTTGGCCTCGTTATCGATGCTCAGTGTTATGCGCTGTTTGCGCTGTGCCGATAACGCCAAGGCATCGTTCTTGATGATTTGTAGCAGTGTGGACACGACGACCGGTTGGTTATCCGACGGATAGTCGGTCGCCTCGAGCTTTGCCAGCAGCAGCAAGTCATTGAGCAGCGCTTGCATGCGCTCGCTCTGCTGCTGCATTTGCTGCAGCGCTCGGACCCAGCGCGGGTTCATCCCCTCAGCGTTGTCGATCAGGGTTTCCAGGTAGCCACAGATCACCGTCAGCGGCGTGCGCAACTCGTGGGAAACGTTGGCCACAAAGTCTTTACGCATCTGCTCAAGCTGATGAATACGGGTGACGTCGCGCACCAGCATCAAGTGTTCATTGTTGCCGTAGCGGGTGATCAACAACTGCACGCGCACCCGGTCATTGATCGGCGAGGGGATCTCTAGCGGTTCGGCGTAGTTGTTCTGTTCGAAATAGTCCTTGAAACGCGGATGGCGCACCAAGTTGGTTACCGGCTGCCCGCTGTCCTGGGGGGTCTTAAGGCCGAGCAATGTTTCTGCTGCGCGGTTCCACCATTCAAGGTTGCCGTCGCTGTCGAGCATGATCACAGCGTCTCTGAGCGCCGCTGTCGATTCCTGAATGCGATCAATCACCGCTTGCAGTCGGGCATGCACGCGTTGGTCCCGGCGTTGCTGGTGATAGATGCTGTCAAACACATCGCCCCACAAGCCGTAACCGTCAGGCGGGGGCTCGTCGGGTTTATGTTCACGCAGCCAATTGTGCATGCGCAGTAATTGTTTAAGCGTCCAGGCGAGGTAAATACCCAGGCCCACCGCCATGCTCCAGCCGTAATCACCAGTGATCAATCCAACCAACAGACAGGCGGTGACCAACAGCAGCAAGTGGCGGATCAGCGTGCCGTGCCAGTTTTGATTCAATTCAAACGCATCCTTGTCGAGTAAGCGTCAATCAGCCAGTTCAGCATGCAATGCGCAAAGAGCGTGGTTCAGCTCTTTGTGGAAAAACGGTAGCCAGTGCCGCGCACGGTTTGTACCAGATTTTCGTAGGCATCGCCGAGGGCTTTACGCAGGCGCCGGATGTGTACATCCACCGTGCGCTCTTCGACATAGACATTGCCGCCCCACACTTGATCGAGCAGTTGCCCCCGGGTGTAGGCGCGTTCCTGATGGGTCATGAAAAATTGCAGCAGGCGGTATTCGGTCGGGCCCATTTCTGCGGGCTTGCCGTCGATGGTGACGCGATGGCTGATGGGATCGAGCAGCAGGCCGCCGACCTCTATGGGGGCCTCGCCATCGGTCGGCCCCGCGCGGCGCAGTACCGCTTTGAGGCGTGCGACCAGCTCACGGGGTGAGAACGGTTTGGTGATGTAATCGTCAGCGCCGACTTCCAGGCCCTGGATCTTGTTGTCTTCTTCGCCCTTGGCAGTGAGCATGATGATCGGAATGTCGCCGGTCAGCTCGTCACGCTTGAGACGACGAGCCAGTTCGATCCCGGAGGTGCCTGGCAGCATCCAGTCGAGCAGGATCAAATCCGGTTTACGGTCAACGATGATGGCGTGGGCCTGCTGAGAGTTTTCCGCTTCCATGCAATCGTAGCCGGCCATTTCCAATGCAACGGCGATCATTTCGCGAATAGGCGCTTCGTCGTCAACGATCAGAATACTCCTGCCAGCCATGCTCAATCCTCTTGTCATTTAACTGTCTTGGGGCGCATTAGATAACGGAATTATTGCAGTCGTGTGACAGCTAGGGTCGTCGCTGGCATCACTGCCTGCTCTAGGACTAAGCTTAGGCTCCGACTTAAAACAAAAAAGAGGACATATCCGATGACTAATATTTCTAAGACCTTGCTCGGCTTGCTCACCGCTGCTGCGTTGGCTACTTCGGGAATGGCGTTTGCGATGGACCCGGCCATGATGAAGGACGGAATGATGGTCGATCAGAAGGGCATGACGCTTTATACCTTCGATAAGGACACCATGGCCGGTAAATCCATGTGTAACGACAAATGCGCTGACAATTGGCCGCCGTTGATGGCACCCGCCGATGGCAAAGCCATGGGTAAGTGGACAATGGTCAAGCGTGACGACGGCAAAATGCAGTGGGCGTTTGATGGCAAACCGCTCTACACCTTCAAGATGGACAAAAAAGCCGGTGACATGATGGGTGATGGCAAAGGCGATGTTTGGCACGTAGCCAAGTAACTCAAACCTTTGTAACGCGCGGACCGTCAGCGTAGAGGCTGACGGTCAACGCAACGCATAGTCAGCGACAATCCCTAGAAATATCGCCAATCCCGCCCAGTGGTTATGCAAAAAAGCCTTGAAACAGCGCTGCGGCTCACGGTTGCGCGTGTACCAGAACTCCCAGACGAAGCACGCGGCGGCCACCAGCAGGCCCAGATGAAAGCACGTCCCCAGCCCGAAGCGTGATCCGGCCAGCAGCAGGCAGCCTAATGCCAGCCCTTGCAGCGTCAGGATAATCACCCGATCCGCGTCGCCGAACAGCAAGGCAGTAGATTTGACACCGATTTTCAAATCGTCTTCTCGGTCTGTCATCGCGTAATACGTGTCGTAGCCCACCGTCCACAGCAGGTTAGCAATGTAGAGCAACCACGCCGCAGCAGGCAGGTCACCAGTCTGGGCGGTGAAGGCCATCGGCATGCCCCACGAAAAGGCTGCGCCGAGCACCACTTGCGGGTAATAGGTGTAGCGCTTCATAAACGGATAGCAGGCCGCCAGCGCCAAGCCACCGAACGAGAGCCAGATTGTCAGCGAATTAGTGAGCAGCACCAGCACAAAGCTCAAGCTCACTAGCACCGCGAACAACACCAATGCCTCGCGGGTGCTGACTTTACCGCTGACCAATGGACGCTGTTCTGTGCGTTTGACGTGACCATCGACCTTGCGGTCAGCGAAGTCATTGATCACGCAACCGGCGGCGCGCATCAAAAACACGCCGACAACGAAGATCAGCAGGTTGCCGATCGACGGCAGGCCTTTGGCCGAAATCCACAGCGCCCACAGTGTCGGCCACAGCAGTAGATAAATGCCGATGGGTTTGTCGATACGGGTCAATTGAACGAAGTCCCACACCCGAGGGTTCAGGCGATTTAGCGACTTAAGCAAACTCACATACATCAATGACGCTCCGTATCATCGGCGCCGGCGATTCCGACTGCATGCCAAAAATCAGGCAGGAATATTTCCGCCACCAACAGACTCAATACGCCCCGGCTGAAGCAAGAGCGCCGCCCCCATAAACCGTCAGCGGTGTCTTCGTTGGGCAACCAGGCAGCGGGATAGCGACAGGCTTCCAGTGCGCCGCGCTCAAACGCTTCGTCGCAAAATAGCAGTCCGCCCAAGGAACGGGTGCCCAGTTCGTCCATGTTCAGACCGCCTTGTTGCAGCGCACTTTGGGCGGCGACGCTGCGGGCGAACACCCACTTCTGGCCGTTGCCACGCAGATACACTTCGCGTACCCAACCGATGCTCTGATCGGGTAACGACAGCGCTGCGCACTCTTCGGCGCGCAGGGCTTGCCAGCCTTCGAACAATGGCAAAATGCTGAAACCATCTGCAGACAGACGCGTCAGACGACGAGTAAGGGAATCCTGATTGAACAGCCAATCGAGCACGATGGGCTCGGGCAGCTCCATCAGTTGGTGTTGCAGACGCCAGTCAGACGCAACAAGAAGAGGATTTTGTTGGGGCACGGTGGGTAATTATTGGCAACAATCGAGGCGGCGATCTTAGCATGTTTGATTGCAGGGTCTGAGCCTGCGGCGCAACCCGTTTACGTCGATCCCGCTTGCATCTGAACGCATCGATCAGTACAAAACGCCCTGAGCTTGGCGGCAATCGCTGTACCCATCGACCGCCTAGGCCATGACAGCCTGAAAACCGAGAGAATTTACGATGAAGAAGTGGCAATGCATTGTTTGTGGCTTGATCTATAACGAAGCCGATGGCTGGCCGGATGACGGGATCGCACCGGGCACTTTGTGGCAGGACGTGCCGGCAGATTGGCTGTGCCCGGACTGCGGCGTTGGCAAAATGGATTTCGAAATGATCGAAATCGGTTGATCGCTGTTCCATTTCTCTTTAACTGAGTTTCAATCGGGAAAACGTAATGAACGCACCTGTCGTGATCGTCGGCACTGGCTTGGCGGGCTACAACCTGGCCAGGGAGTTTCGCAAACTGGATAGCGACACGCCGCTGCTGCTCATTTCTGCGGATGACGGGCGTTCTTACTCTAAACCGATGCTCTCCACCGGCTTTGGCAAAAACAAAGAGGCTGATGGCCTGAGCATGGCTGAGCCCGGTGCGATGGCTGAGCAATTGAAGGCCGAAGTGCGAACCCACACCTGTGTGAGCGGCATTGACCCTGGCCACCAACGGCTGTGGATAGGCGAGGAAGCGGTGTATTACCGCGATCTCATCCTGGCCTGGGGCGCTGAAACTGTTCGGGTTCCCCTTGAAGGGGACGCCAATGACTTGGTTTTTCCGATCAATGATCTGGAGGACTACGCGCGTTTTCGCACGGCGGCAGCGGGCAAGCGTCGGGTGGTGATTTTGGGCGCCGGGCTGATTGGCTGTGAATTTGCCAATGATCTGATTGTTGGAGGTTATGAAGTTGATCTGGTGGCGCCGTGCGAGCAGGTCATGCCGACCTTGCTCCACCCGGCCGCCGCCGCTGCCGTGCAAGCGGGGCTGGAAGGTTTGGGGGCTCGCTTCCACCTCGGCCCGGTGCTGGCGCGTCTGTTACGGACCGAACAAGGGCTTGAGGCGCATTTGTCGAACGGTGAAGTGCTGCCGTGTGATGTCGTGGTTTCGGCTATCGGTTTGCGTCCGCGAGTGGACTTGGCGGCCGCCGCTGGCTTACAGACCGATCGCGGGGTGACGGTTGATCGCTACCTGAAAACGTCCCATGCCAATATTTATGCGCTGGGCGACTGCGCCCAAGTTGATGGTCTGAATCTGCTGTACGTCATGCCGCTGATGACTTGCGCGCGAGCACTGGCGCAAACGCTGTCCGGCAACCCGACCGCGGTTAACTATGGTCCGATGCCTATTACCGTAAAAACGCCGGTATGTCCGCTGGTGGTTTCACCTCCTCCACGCGGTATAGAAGGCGTCTGGACGGTTGAAGGGCAGGGCGCCGATATTAAAGCGCTGTGCCATGACGTTGACGGCAAGTTGCTCGGTTATGCACTAACGGGCACTGCTGTAATGGAGAAATTGGCATTTAATAAAGTGCTACCACCGCTATTGGCATAAATACCGGTCGTTCTGTCGGATAAGCCACGTTTTTGGCGCGATAAACGTCCCGCCCAGGGTGGCGCAGGTATCAGCGGCATGCCATCCTCATTCCCGTCTGCCGCAACGTAGAGCAGTTGCGGCACTTTGGTCGCCGTTCGGGAAGAACGGCACGGACATAACAACAAAAATCCAAACCGTCAAAGAGGCTTTATATGCGTAAACCAGAACTCGCAGCCGCCATTGCTGAAAAGGCAGATCTCACCAAGGAACAAGCGAATCGCGTTCTTAACGCTGTTCTTGAAGAAATCACCGGTGCCTTGCACCGAAAAGACAGCGTTACGCTGGTCGGCTTCGGTACTTTCCTGCAACGACATCGTGGGGCCCGTACCGGCAAAAATCCGCAGACCGGTGAACCAGTCAAAATCAAGGCGAGCAACACCGTGGCTTTCAAGCCTGGGAAATCCTTGAAAGACAGCGTTAATCCTTAATCTGCCAATCGCCTCAGCGGGAGGCGTACAGCAGCAAAAATGGGCACGCCGACTCGGTCGGGTGCCCTTTTTTTTGCGTACACTGCGGCGCTGGCCGCTTTGACTTAAGCGGCTTTCTGTGAGGCGGTGCAATGAAATTTCGTTTTCTTTTATGGATGCTTGGCTATTTGATGGCCAAAGCCAGTCGCAATAACCCGGCTTTCCAGAGTCAACTGGCCGATAAAGAGCTGATTTTTCAGTTGCAAACATTCGACGGTAAGGTTGCTCGGCATTTCGTCGTCAGCGGGCAGCGCCTAGTCAGTAAGCCAGGGGCAGTGGATGAGCCTGCGTTCGCGATTTCTTTCAAGGATGCGGCATTCGGCTTCGCAACGATGCAGGCCAAGAACAAGCAGTTGGCGTTTATGCAGGGCATTCAGGACAAAGACATTCTGATCAAGGGCAACCCGGGATTGGTTATCTGGTTCCAGGGTTTGACCAAGTATTTGAAGCCAAAGAAAAAGACCGTTTAGCAGCGAACACAGGCAATTGTAGGAGCGGCCGAAGACTGCGAAGCGGGAACGGCTCTGGGATTTCAATACCACGGTTGATAGCAAGCAGCCGTAAATACGGTGGGAGCAGGCTTGCCTGCGAAGAGGCCCGTAATCAGCGCCGCTGATTTCGACCTGAAACCAGGGTCGCCAGCATTGACGCTGTCGTTGGTAAGCCACAGAGGCTTGGGCAGACATAAAAGAGTAGGCACTGAAAAGCCTTATCGCAGCCCGGCAGCCCCTACAATTAATGGATTAATTTCCTGCGCTGTTACTGGTTGAACTGCGACGCCAGCTCGCGCAGCAGGACTTCGGCTTCCAGGACTTTGCGCACTGACTCTTCGGCTTTTTCCCGTGACAGGCCCAAGCGTGCAAACAGCTCATCCGGAATGCTTTCCACCGGACCCGAGCCGATGCCGTGTTTGCGCAGCAAACGCACTGTCAGGCACACCAAATTCGCGTACTCGCTGTGAGCGCCTGCGTAAGTTGGGTCGTGCTGGAAGCGCAATGCCGTTGCCAATTCTTCAGGCATGTCCCAATAGCGCATCAACCAGGCACCAATCTGTTCGCGGCTGATGCCGAGCAGGTGCTGTTCGACGTAGCTGTGGCACAGGTGTGGATTGACTTCCAGATGACGGCAGATCAGCGAAAAGTGCGGCGGGAACACGTGAGCCAGCAGCAGATAACCAAAGTTGTGCAACAGCCCCGCCAAATACGTCAGGCCCGCTTCCGGGCGCTGAGCGCGCGGCATGGCGCGGGTCAGACCTTCGATGACGGCGGCGGTGTAAATCGACTGTTGCCAGTACGGCGTAGTCTGTTGCGGGTGATCTTTGGGCAAGCTCAAGGTTTTACCCAAGGCCAGGCCCAGCGCCAGATTGATCACCAGATCAAAGCCCAATACGCGGACGATGGCATCTTCCACTGAGCGTATTTTTCCGGGGGAAGCGTAATAAGGTGACGCCGCCCAACTGACCACCTGGGCGGCCAGCGCTGGGTCGGTCTCAACCACACCGGTAATGTCATCGATGGTGGCGTTCGGATCGACACGCAATTTGATGATTTTTTGTGCGGTCTCCGCCAGTGGCGGTATTTCCAGCGTGGCTTCCAGACGCTGCTGGATACGGCGCGCGGTAAACGCATGCATCGCTTGGATGATTTCCTCTCGGTCATCGTCCGGGCGATCAAGGTTCGGGCGGATCGTGCTCAGTGGCTCGCCGAAATTCGCTGCGCTGGCTTTGCTCACCATGCCCTTGAAGTCGTCGCTGGAAATTTCCAGGAATACACCCGGTTCGCCAGAATTGATCAGCAACGTCGATTCTTGCAGCAAACGTTCTTCATACAGGCACGGCAAACCGTTCAGGCCTGGCAGGCCGGGCAGCAGGCTGCGGGTGCTTTTGCCGAGCAAGCGCACTAGACGCTCTTCAGGCACGGCAGTGAGCTTTCGCCCGGTTAACTCTGCCAAGCGATTGAGGTCGAGCAAATGGTTCTGTGGGAATAACACCAAGAGTGCACCCACCGCATCGTCGACTAATACCGCTTGAAGTTTTCTAGACGCAGAAAGGCTATTGTCGTCCATGACTTCGCGGTAACTGATGGCAAGTTTGCCAAGCAATAACCGGATGACAGAGGGGGCGAGCGGAATTGCATCGGCGAAGGCAGCTTCTGTCATGGTCTGTGTCCAAATTCTTACAGTCGAAGGAGTATAACCAGCTTGATTATTTCTGCATTGTTATCGGCTGAGACTCTTACACTTGTCCGTATTGCTGACCATGACGCAACCAGCGATCCAACAGCGGGCTTACATGGTTTGGCCAGCGTTCTAACAACGCTTGCGCGGCATCACGAACGGCGGGCAGTAGATCGGCGTCACGCATCAGGTCTGCGACTTTGAATTGCAACAAGCCCGTCTGTCGCGTTCCGAGCATCTCGCCTGGACCGCGAAGTTCTAAATCTTTTTCAGCGATGATGAAACCATCATTCGTCTCGCGCATGATGCCAAGGCGCTGCCGACCTATTTGCGACAGTGGCGGATGATAGAGCAGCACGCAGTGACTTGCCGCTGTGCCTCGACCAACACGCCCGCGCAGTTGGTGCAATTGTGCCAAGCCGAGTCGTTCGGGGTTTTCGATAATCATCAGGCTGGCGTTCGGCACATCGACGCCAACTTCGATCACCGTGGTCGCAACCAGCAGCTGTAGAGCGCCTTGTTTGAATTCGGCCATGACCGCCGCCTTTTCCGCAGGCTTCATGCGGCCGTGGATCAGGCCCACGCGCAGCTCACCCAATGCGCTGGTCAGTTCTTGAAACGAGGTTTCTGCGGCCTGACAGGTCAGTTCCTCGGACTCTTCAATTAGCGTACACACCCAATAAGCTTGGCGTCCTTCGGCGCAGGCCGCACGAACGCGCTCAACCACTTCGACACGGCGTGTATCAACCACCAGCACGGTATTAACCGGCGTTCGGCCGGGCGGAAGCTCGTCAAGGATTGAGGTGTCGAGGTCCGCATAGGCGCTCATGGCCAAGGTGCGCGGAATGGGCGTCGCGGTCATGATCAACTGGTGCGGACACATTAATCCGCCGACGCCTTTTTTGCGCAGGGCCAAGCGTTGTTGAACGCCAAAGCGATGTTGTTCATCGATAACCACCAAGGCCAGGTTCTTGAACTGAACCTCGTCCTGAAACAGCGCATGGGTGCCGACGACCATTGGCGTACCGGTGGCAATTTGCTCCAGCGCAGCGACCCGTGCTTTGCCTTTGAGCTTACCGGCGAGCCAGGCGACCTCAATGCCTAGCGGCTCAAGCCAGCGCTTGAAATTGACATAGTGCTG
This sequence comes from Pseudomonas sp. CCI4.2, assembly GCF_034350045.1. Lineage (NCBI taxonomy): Bacteria > Pseudomonadati > Pseudomonadota > Gammaproteobacteria > Pseudomonadales > Pseudomonadaceae > Pseudomonas > Pseudomonas sp. CCI4.2. The sequence continues at coordinate 1,542,909 of NZ_CP133781.1, forward strand.
TTCGGCAAGGATTTCGGTGGGTGCCATCAGTGCGACTTGATACCCGGCTTCAAGCGCCTGCAAGGCGGCCAAGGCGGCCACCACGGTCTTGCCCGCGCCTACGTCGCCCTGAATCAAGCGCAGCATCGGCTCCGGCTGGCTGAGGTCGTAGGCCACTTCCTTGCCCACCCGTTGTTGCGCGCCGGTGGGGGCGAAACCGAGGTTGGCGAGAAATTGCGCAGGGAGTCGTGTCGCGACAGGCAAGACCGGCGCGCGTTGCGAGCGAAGGCTTTCACGAAGACGTTGCTGCGAGAGCTGATGAGTCAACAGCTCTTCAAACGCCAGGCGGTGTTGAGCCCAATGATGGCCGAGCGCGAGCTCTTCGAGGTCGGCATCGGCTGGCGGGTGATGCAAATAACGAATGGCCTCGTCGAGGGGGGCGAGCTTGTAGTCGCGTGCCAGCTCTTCAGGCAGCCAATCGGGCAGACTTTTCGGGCCGAGCAGGGCAAGGCTTTGCTGGCACAGCTGGCGTAGCCGCTGCTGGGTCAGGCCCTCGGTGCTTGGATAAATCGGGGTGAGGGTCTGCTCAACCGCAAGTTGTTCATTGCCAGTCAGCGCACGGTATTCCGGGTGGTAGATCTCCAAGCCTGATGCACCGGGCCGGGCTTCACCGAAGCAACGCAAGTGGGTGCCGCGTTTCATACCGTCTTTTTGCGCGTTGCTGAAATGGTAGAAGCGCAGGCTAAGTACCCCGCTACCATCGCCAAGTCGCACCAACAGGCTACGCCGCTTGCCCATCACCACATCGGCCCCGCTCACCACGCCTTCGATCACCGCGTCTTGTCCCGGACGCAATTGGCCAATGGGCACGACACGGGTTCTGTCTTGATAACGCAACGGCAGATGGAACAAGACGTCCTGAAGGTTTTCCAGGCCGACCTTGCTCAGCTTTTCAGCCATGGCCTCGCCGACGCCCTTAAGCGCCGTAACGGAGACCTTTGACAGCTCGCTCATGATTGCGACTTAGCTCGCTTCAACTTTCGGGCGAGCCACGGAACACAAACGCACGGAATCCGCGAGGATCTCGATCGCTTTAGGCCGAGGGAAACTGGCACGCCAGGCAATCGCCACTGTACGGAACGGCACTGGAGGCGTCAGGGGACGAACTTCAATGATGCCGGGTGCGTAGTGGTGGCTGTCGACCGCCGACATCGGCAGAATCGAAATGCCCAGGCCCGACGCAACCATGTGCCGAATGGTTTCCAGAGAACTGGATTCGACGGTGGTGTGTCGCGCGCCTTCGCTGCCTTTGACCAGCGTCGGGCAGGCTTCCAGCACCTGGTCACGGAAGCAATGACCTTCGCCGAGCAGCAATAGGCTTTTGTCGTTCAGCGCCGAAGCATCAATGGTTTCTTTCTTGGTCCATGGGTGATTGGCCGGCATCAGCACATAAAACGGTTCGTCGTACAACGGCAAGGTCAGTACGTCTGCTTCGTTGAACGGCAACGCGATGATGATCGCGTCAAGTTCACCGTTGCGCAGTTTGTCGCGCAGCACGTGGGTGAAGTTTTCTTCGATGTACAGCGGCATCTGCGGGGCGACCCGGTGCAGTTGTGGAATCAAGTGCGGGAACAAATACGGACCGACGGTGTAGATCGCCCCGACTTTGAGCGGCGCAACCAGCTGATTCTTTCCGGCCTGCGCCAATTCTCGGATGCCTTGAGCCTGTTCAAGCACTTTCTGCGCCTGAGCGACGATGCCTTCGCCAACGGGCGTTAAGCGGACAGCGCTCTTGCTGCGCTCGAAAATCAGCACACCAAGTTCATCTTCAAGTTTCTTCACGCCCACCGATAACGTCGGCTGGCTGACGTGGCAACGCTCGGCTGCGTGGCCGAAATGTTGTTCTTGAGCGAGGGTAACGATGTAGCGAAGTTCTGTAAGGGTCATAGCGTGCGTCCATTAGGTTGCGAGCCCAGCATAGCGGCTGCAATCGATAGACGCACGTTATCAACTGACCTCATGTCGATCAAAAGCGCGATTTTGCGTCCTTCAGGGAATAGTTGAAGGGCGCATTGACCTCAATCGAACCATTTCTCAAGATTTCAGCGGGTGGTTTGGGCAGCGGTTGGGCTCGACGGATCATTTCCAGGGTCGCCCGGTCCAGCGAAGCGTTGCCGGATGACTGAGCGATTGAGACCGAAATGACTTTGCCCTCGGCATCTACTTCAAAGTTAAGGCGCGTGGAGCCAGCAATATTGCGACGACGAGCATCTTCCGGGTATTTCTGATATTTGCCCAAATGGTTCTGAAGATCACTTTGCCACGAACGTTTTGCATTGCTGTCCGAGGGCGGGTTCGGTTGCTGCGGGGGAGCGTCCGATTTGACCGGCTGCGAAGCGACCGGCGGTGTATCAACAGGTTTTGGATCTGCAGGTTTTTCTTGCGGCGGTTCGGGCTTTTTCTGCACTTTGGGCGGTTGAGGTTTTGCCTTGGGCTTGACCGCTTTTGGAATGGCAATTTCCGGCTTTTCAGCTTCGGCCAGTTTCGGCAACGGCATTTCCTCAACCGGGGCCGGAGGCTGCGGCGGTTGCACGACGTTAGGTGGCGGTGGTGTTGGGGGCGCAGGCATCGGCGCCAGCTCGACGAGCATCGCGGCTGGCGGTAATTCGATGACCTGCGGTGCCGACCAGCGCAGCGCGACAATAATCGCGACGGCGTGAACGGCGAGCACCAACAACAGACTGCCGCTATAGCGCGTCAGTTTTTGGCGCAAAGTCATCATTTCTTACCAACCGTCTCAAGACCTACAAGGCCGACCTTCAGGTAACCCGCGCCACGTAGCGCGTTCATGACATCCATCAGATCGCCGTAATCCACGCTTTTGTCGGCCTGGAAGAAAATCGTGGTGTCCTTTTTGCCCTTGGTCTTGGCGTCGAGCACCTGGCCAAGCTGCTCACGGCTGATCTTGTCTTCGCCCAAAAACAGGCTCTGATCGGCTTTGACGCTGAGGAACAGCGGTTTTTCCGGCCGGGGTGCTGGTTTGGACGTCGAAGCAGGCAGGTCGACTTTGATATCGACTGTCGCCAACGGTGCCGCCACCATAAAGATGATCAACAACACCAACATGACGTCGATAAAGGGCGTGACGTTGATTTCGTGATTCTCGACGATATCATCGCCGCCGCTTTCGTTCAGATGCAGGCCCATTACTTACCCCACCCTCACCACGTGCGGCTGCTGGCTGCGCTCCGCCGGCAGGTGGTCAAGGTCTCGGCTGACCAGCAGCAGGACCTGGGCAGAGGCATCGGAAACCTGCGCTTTGTACCCCGCGATAGAGCGGGCGAATACGTTGTAGATCACGACCGCAGGAATGGCCGCAACCAGGCCCAAGGCGGTTGCCAGCAGGGCTTCAGCAATGCCGGGCGCGACAACAGCAAGGTTGGTGGTTTGTGTCCTGGCGATACCGATGAAGCTGTTCATGATGCCCCACACGGTACCGAACAGACCCACAAACGGTGCAGTGGAGCCAATGGTGGCGAGTACGCCGGTGCCATTGCTCATGTTGCGACCACAGGCAGCCACCAAACGCTCAAGACGGAAACTGACGCGTTCCTTGATGCCTTCGCGTTCGCGGCTGTTGGCGGAAAGGCGCATTTCTTCAAGGGCGTCGTGGACCAGTAAATGGGCCAGAGTGCCTTCTTTGTTTGCGCCTTCACTGGCTTCTTTAAGGGTGCGGGCTTTTTTCAGCGTAGTGATTTCAACGCGTAAGCGACGTTTGGCGCCTAGCAGTTCAAATCCTTTGGCAATCCAGATGGTCCAAGTGATGACCGAAGCGATAGCTAGACCGATCAGAACGAGCTTTACGATGATGTCAGCGTGTTGGTACATGCCCCAGGGCGACAAGTCGTTGGCCATACCGAGGCTGTTGTCCACCACGGCCGGGGTTGCATCTAGGGCTTGAGCAGGTAGATCGCTCGCGGCCTGTTGGACGGGTGCCACTGCACGAACCGTCGCGGTAGCGGCTGCGTGCGCAGCGGGTGTCGCAGCGGATGCCGGCTCGTCGGCGAACGCGGCTGGGGCAATTAGCAAGCTAAGCAATAGGACAGCAATGCCGCGCCATGCGCGCGGCAGGCTGGCAAGCTTGGTTGGCGAAGCGGAGCGTTGAATACGTGTCATGCTGGCCGGACCTGAGAAGAAAAGAGGGGCGTATGCTCTGCGCCTGGGCTGGACACAAGGCCGAGAGAGGAGAACAAACAGGCCGGTATTATTGCAAATAGTTCTTGTTAACAAAAGTAACTCATAATCTTTTTTCTATTAGTCGCAACAAATGGTCTGAGTTTTGCGACTGTTTTGAGTCATCTACCGTGCTGTTACCGCACGCTTATCCTGGAGCTTTGCGATGTTTCCCCCTTCTGTTTTGATTGCTGGCTGTGGTGACGTTGGAAGCCGTTTGGCCAACCAGCTACTCGCCTATGATTGGACGGTTTACGGTCTGCGCCGGTCTGTTTCGCAATTACCAACCGGCGTTATAGGCGTAGCGGGCGATTTATTCGATTCGCGATGTCCTGGTGATTGGCCAACGTCGCCGCTCGATTATTTGGTCTATAGCGCATCCGCGACTGATCATGACGAAGCGGGCTATCAAGCAGCTTATGTGGATGGGTTGAGCCATGTGTTGAGCTGGCTCAAGCAAAATGGACAACAACCAAAACGTTTGCTGTTCGTGTCCAGCAGCAGCGTTTACGGGCAGCAGCACGGCGAATGGGTCGATGAATTGTCGCCCACCCAAGCGGTGGGTTATTCAGGGCGGCTGATGCAGCAGGCCGAGCAGCTTGCGCTGGGTAGCGGTATTCCCGCCAGCGTGGTGAGGTTGACCGGAATTTACGGGCCGGGGCGCGAGTGGTTATTAACCCAAGTGCGTCAGGGTTATCGCGTGGTTACCGAGCCGCCTTTATATGGCAACCGCATTCACGTAGACGATGCTGCAGGCTTGTTGGCGTACTTGCTACAAGCAGACGCTCGCGGGGTGGCGTTGGATGATTGCTACATAGGCGTCGACGATGCGCCTGCACCGTTGGCTGAAGTTGTGGCGTGGCTGCGTGAGTACTTGGGCGTTACCGAGTGGTCGGCCGAAGCGAGCGTGCGCCGCACCGGTAGCAAGCAGTGCAGCAACGCCAAAGCCCGTGCCTTGGGCTGGGTGCCACGCTATGCCAGTTATCGAGAAGGGTACGCCGCGATTCTTGAGGGAAATCTGTAGGAGCCAACTTGTTGGCGAGGCGGTGTATCGGGTGTAACCGCGTCAAGTCTTTCGCCAACAAGGGGGTTGGATTGCGCGTTAGTCGCGCTCAAGCAACCAGCGACGCGGGCCGGGATGCAGGTCTGGCATTTCATCCGTGCTCGCCTGGTTTACTGCTTGCAGTATTTCCAGCTGATCGCCTTTGCGGACGAATATCCAAGCGTTGCCCTGTTTGTTCTTCTCTAGCCAAAGGCTGTCGTTTTCACCGCTCATGGCTGCGCAATCGCCAGCCAGGCACAGTGCGTAACGGTCGTCGTCAGGCAAGCCATCGACGCTGCCGTCAGGGTGGAATTGCACGATGTTCCCGGCGCCCACGCCATCGACGATCTTCCATTTACCACCCATGTACGCGCTATACAGCGCTTTTTCAAAGCTGCTGCCTGGCGGTGCATCTACAGGTGCCGGATCTTTTGGCTGTTGGAAGCGTTGCTCTGGGCCAGACTCGCTGGCGGCCTGGATCAGATCGTCCCCTTTGATCTTCAAGTCTTCGAAGAAGTTGCCGTAGAAATCGACGTGATATTTGCCGTCGGCTGCACTGGTGATCTTGCCTTCACTGAGCTCAAAACCATTTGAGAACGAGGCTTGGCCAGCTTTCGAATTGACATTCCACTCCAGATTCGGCCCGTTAGCGAGAAGCGCCTGACGCAGGTTACCGCCTTTTACAGCAGCATCGATTGCGGTTTGATTGATCCAGATACCGTCCGGGTTACGGTCGGAGTTGCTGGCACAGCCGCTTAACAACGCGGCAAGCAGCGAGAGGGCAAGCGCAAAGCGCATGGCGGTCCTTCCTTTGAGGGGGGAGGGCGAAACGATTAACGGTTCGCCCAGGGAGATTTATTCGATGACGAGAATGGCGTCCATTTCGACCAGCGAGCCTTTTGGCAGCGCAGCAACACCAATCGCGGCACGAGCCGGATAAGGTTGATCGAAGTACTTGCCCATGATCTCGTTGACCTTGGCGAAGTGGGTCAGGTCGGTCAGGAAGATGTTGAGTTTGACGATGTCTTTGAACGAACCACCAGCGGCTTCGGCAACGGCTTTCAGGTTTTCGAAGACCTGAACCGTTTGAGCTTCAAAGCCTTCTACCAATTCCATGGTTTTCGGGTCCAGTGGGATCTGCCCGGACATATAGACGGTGTTGCCAGCTTTAATCGCCTGAGAATACGTGCCGATGGCTGCAGGTGCTTTATCGCTGGTGATAACTGTCTTGGTCATGAAGAACTCCTGAGGATAATGTTTGGCTACGCGCGCATGCGGGTGATGCGAATCACCCCGGTCAGTGCGCGTAGTTTTCTGATCACGCGGGCCAGGTGCACACGGTCGTGCACGCTGACTACCAATTGGACCACGCTGATGCGGCCATCGCGTTCGTCCATGCTGATTTTTTCGATATTGCCGTCGGCGGCGTTCACGCTGCTCGCCAACAACGCGATGAGGCCGCGTTGGTGTTCCAGCTCGACCCGCAACTCGACGTTGAATTCGCCGGTAACGTCTTTGGCCCAAGACAGCTGGATGCATTTTTCCGGATTGTGCCGGAGTTCGCTGATATTGCGGCAGTTGTCCAAGTGCACCACCATGCCTTTGCCCGCAGATAAATGGCCGACAATCGGGTCGCCCGGAATCGGCGTGCAGCACTTGGCGTAACTGAGCACCAAGCCTTCGGTGCCGCGAATAGCCAGCGGGCCCTCGGAGCTTGGCAGTTGCTCGGCGTCGCTGGTCAGCAGGCGGCGGGCAACGACATACGCCATGCGATTGCCCAGGCCGATGTCTTCGAGCAGGTCTTCAATAACCTCCACTCGGTACTCGGTCAGGATCAACTGCACGCGCTCTTCCGGAATTTTTTCCAGGGTGCTGTCGAACCCGTTGAGCACCTTGTTCAGCAGGCGCTCGCCCAGGCTGATGGACTCGGATCGACGTTGAAGCTTAAGGGCGTGGCGAATGTGTGTGCGGGCTTTGCCGGTAACCACAAAGTTCAGCCACGCCGGATTTGGGCGTGCGCCGGGCGCGCTGACAATTTCAACCGTCGAGCCACTTTGCAACGGCTCGGAGAGCGGTGCCAGGCGACGATTGATCCGACACGCAATGCAGCTGTTGCCGACATCGGTGTGCACCGCGTAAGCAAAGTCCACCGCCGTCGAGCCTTTCGGCAGCTCCATGATCCGGCCTTTAGGCGTAAAGACGTAAACCTCGTCCGGGAACAGGTCAATCTTCACGCTTTCGATGAATTCCAGCGAATTACCGGCGCGCTGCTGCATCTCCAGCACGCCTTTGACCCACTGGCGGGCGCGGGCATGGGTGCTTATCGGCAGCTCATCGCCCGTGGATTTGTACAACCAGTGCGCGGCAATCCCGTTATTCGCCATCTCTTCCATTTCGCGGGTGCGGATCTGGATTTCGATGGGAACGCCATGCATGCCGAACAGCGTGGTGTGCAGCGATTGGTAGCCGTTGGCTTTGGGGATCGCGATGTAATCTTTGAAGCGGCCGGGCAGCGGCTTGTACAAATTGTGCACAGCGCCAAGCACGCGGTAACAGGTGTCGACCTTATCGACGATGACCCTGAACGCGTAAACGTCCATGATTTCGTTGAAGGCCCGGCGTTTGCCGCGCATCTTCTTGTAGATGCCGTACAGGTGCTTCTGCCGGCCGCTGACCTCGCCTTCGATACCGTCCACGGCCAGGCAATGGCTCAGGGATTCTTCGATCTTGTTGACCAGTTCTTTGCGGTTGCCCCGTGCTCGCTTGACCGCTTGGCCAATACGCGACGAACGCATCGGGTACATCGCCTTGAAACCAAGGTCTTCGAACTCGATACGGATGCTGTGCATGCCCAGCCGATTGGCGATGGGAGCGTAGATTTCCAGCGTTTCTTTAGCAATCCGCCGACGTTTTTCGCCGGACAGGACTTCGAGCGTGCGCATGTTGTGCAGCCGATCAGCCAGCTTGACCAAGATCACCCGAATATCGCGGGCCATGGCCATGGCCATTTTCTGGAAATTTTCGGCTTGGGCTTCGGCTTTGGTTTCGAAGTTCATCTGGGTCAGCTTGCTGACGCCATCGACCAGTTCGGCCACGGTCTCACCGAATTGCGCACAGAGCGCTTCTTTGGCGATACCGGTGTCTTCGATTACGTCATGCAGCATGGCCGCCATCAGGCTCTGATGGTCCATATGCATGTCGGCAAGAATATTCGCGACCGCTAAAGGGTGCGTAACGTAAGCTTCGCCGCTGCGGCGGCGTTGGCCGTCGTGGGCTTGTTCGGCGTAGAAATACGCTCGGCGGACCAGGTTGACCTGGTCTTTGCCGAGGTAGGTCGACAGACGATCGGCGAGGGCGTCTATGCTCGGCAAGGGAATACCCCTCGCTGAGTGCATTGACCCTTTGCCGTACTACGTCGACCGGGCATAGGCTTAAACGGCCTCGTTGGACTCGTCCTCGAAGGCCGCGAACAATGGCTCATCTTCAACGATTTCGGCTTCAGCGATAACAGCGTAGCTCATCAGGCCGGCCGCGATTTCACGCAGCGCCATAACGGTAGGCTTGTCGTTTTCCCAAGGCAGCTTAGGTTCTTTACCACCGGTAGCCAGCTGACGGGCACGCTTGGTAGAGAGCATGACCAGTTCAAAGCGGTTAACGACGTGGTCTAGGCAGTCTTCAACGGTCACGCGGGCCATGGGTATTCCTCGTAGCAAATGCAGTATGCGCGGTGCCCGGATGGGCGAGCGGACTCGATAGTTTAAAAAAACACCAGCGTTTAGGGAAGGGGAAATTCATCAGCCGTTAGTTTTAGGCGGCAGGCGGCAAGTAAAAGCGCCTGAAACGCGCGCAATTTGAGGCTTGCAGCTTACCGCTTGAACCTTCCAACTCAGGCCAATAATTGGGCGAGCAATTCGCTAAAACGCTGCTGTTGCGGTTTTTGGTGCAACTGATTGGCGCGGAAAATCGCTTTTAGGTCTTCGAGTGCTGTGGCGAAATCGTCGTTGATCACGATGAAATCGTATTCCACGTAATGACTCATTTCACTCACGGCTTCACGCATGCGCCCTTCGATGATCTCGTCGCTGTCTTGGCCTCGGTTGGTCAGGCGCTGGCGCAGCGCTTGTTGAGTCGGCGGCAAAATGAAAATCGAACGGGCATCGGGCATCAACTTGCGCACTTGGTCCGCGCCCTGCCAGTCGATTTCAAGAATCAGGTCGTGTCCTTCATCCAGCGTCTGCTGCAAGCGGCTTTGCGACGTGCCATACAGGTTGCCGAACACTTCGGCTTGTTCGAGAAAATCGCCGTGTTCGATCATCCGCACGAATTCGGCTCGGTCCACGAAGTGATAGTTCACGTCGTTGATTTCACCGGGGCGCATGGCCCGCGTGGTGTGCGATACAGAAACGCGAATCTGCGGCTGAGCGTCGATCAGGGCTTTGACCAGGCTGGTTTTGCCCGCGCCAGAAGGTGCAGAAACGATATAAAGGGTGCCGGTGCTGTGGGTCATGTCGGGGTTGCCTTACTCAATATTCTGCACTTGTTCACGCATCTGCTCGATCAACACTTTGAGGTTGACCGCTGCCTGAGTGCTACGCGGGTCGAAGGCTTTGGAGCCTAATGTATTGGCTTCGCGATTGAGTTCCTGCATCAGGAAGTCCAAGCGCCGGCCGGCTTGTCCACCCGTCTTCAAGACGCGGCGTACTTCAGTGACGTGCGTGGCGAGGCGATCCAACTCCTCGGCCACATCGCTTTTTTGCGCGAGCAGCACCATCTCCTGCTCTAGGCGTTGAGGGTCGAGTTCCGCCTTCATGTCGGTAAAGCGATCCATTACTTTCTGACGTTGGGTTGCGAGCATTTGCGGAACCAAGACACGCAGGGTGGCGACCTCTTCAACGATGGAGTCTAACCGTTCGTCGAGAAGTTTAGCCAAGTCGGCGCCTTCACGGCCTCGACCGGCTTTTAACTCGGTTAAGGCTTCGTTGAACAGGGCCATTGCGTCGTTGTTCAGCGCTTGTGGGTCGCTGGCATCTGCCACTAAAACCCCAGGCCAGGCCAGCACCTCCAGCGGATTCAATGGCGCGGGTTGCTGGATCAGGCTAGCGACCACTTCGGCAGCGGCGACCAATTGCGCGGCGCGCTCACGGTCGACTTGCAACGGTTTGCCAGCAGTTTCTTCGGTGAAGCGCAGCGTGCATTCAACCTTGCCCCGCGACAAGCCTTGACGCAGAGCTTCGCGCACGGCGCCTTCGAGATCACGAAACGACTCCGGCAAACGCAGATGCGGTTCTAAATAACGGTGATTCACCGAGCGCAATTCCCAGCTCAGGGTGCCTTGGGCGCCAGCCCTTTCGACTCGGGCGAAGGCTGTCATGCTGTGCACCATGGAAACGACCTCTTGATAGGAGCGGAAGAAAACTGCCGTGGGCGATGAATTGCCCAATGAATGTCATAAATAGCCGACAGGCTTTGAAGGCGCGCGATTGTAGCGCAGTGCAGTGGATGCGCCCAAATTGGCGCGGTGACAAAGTGCTGCGTAGCGCTGATTCTGCGTCCGCAAGCGGGTGAGAATCGGACCGGTAGCTTTTTAGAGCTGCCCACACCGGGTTGTGATCACTATAATGCTCGGCAGATTTCCGTCTCAGTACAGGTATTCCAAATGAAACGTCCAAGTGGCCGCGCTGCCGATCAGCTCCGCTCGATCCGCATCACCCGCAACTACACCAAGCACGCCGAGGGCTCTGTTTTGGTCGAGTTCGGTGACACCAAAGTGATCTGCACAGTCAGCGTCGAAAACGGTGTGCCGCGTTTCCTTAAAGGTCAGGGTCAAGGTTGGCTGACGGCTGAGTACGGCATGCTGCCGCGCGCCACTGGCGAACGCAACCAGCGTGAAGCGAGCCGTGGCAAGCAAGGCGGGCGTACCCTGGAAATCCAGCGTCTGATTGGCAGATCCCTTCGTGCGGCGCTGGACATGTCCAAGCTGGGCGACGTCACCTTGTATGTCGATTGCGATGTGATTCAGGCTGACGGCGGCACACGTACTGCCTCCATCACCGGCGCCATGGTCGCGCTGGTCGATGCCTTGAAAGTGATCAAAAAGCGTGGCGGCCTCAAAGGCGGCGACCCACTCAAGCAGATGATTGCTGCTGTATCAGTAGGCATGTATCAGGGCGAACCAGTTCTCGACCTCGACTACCTGGAAGACTCTGCTGCTGAGACCGACCTCAACGTCGTGATGACCAGCACTGGCGGCTTCATCGAAGTCCAAGGCACCGCTGAAGGCGCACCGTTCCAGCCTGAAGAGCTGAACGCCATGCTCGCCTTGGCGAATAAAGGCATGACTGAACTGTTTGAATTGCAGCGCGCAGCACTGGCTGACTGATCCGCCCCTGTAGGAGCCAACGTGTTGGCTCCTACAGGGCAATTGATACAGTGTTCTCGCCCACAAAAAAGCCGACACGAAGTCGGCTTTTTTGTGGGCGACGGAACGTTAAATGGTCAACGTCCAGTCGTAATCCACGATCAATGGAGCATGCTGCGAGAAGCGAGGCTGGCGCGGTAAGCGAGCGCTGCGTACGAAGCGGCGCAGGCCTGGGGTCAGCAACTGGTAATCGAAACGCCAACCGAGGTTGAGCATTTCAGCCTGTTCGTTATCCGGCCACCAGCTGTACTGATCACCTTCGCGACTGACTTCACGCAGTGCATCGACATAACCCATGGTGCCGACAATCTCGTCCATCCAGGCGCGTTCTGGCGCAAGGAAACCTGGAGATTGCTGACTGTCGCGCCAGTTCTTGATATCAAGCTTCTGCTGCGCAACGTACAACGAGCCACAGTAGATGTACTCACGGCGTTTGCGTCGTTGTTTGTCCAGGTAGCGAGCGAAGTCGTCCATGAGCTTGAATTTTTGATTCAAGTCTTCATCACCGTTCATCCCGGAAGGAAGCAGCAAGGTCGCAATACTGACTTTGTCGAAATCTGCTTGCAGGTAACGCCCGTAACGGTCGGCTGTTTCGAAGCCGAGCCCGCTGATTACCGCTTTCGGTTGCAACCGCGAGTAAAGCGCCACGCCACCTTGGGCAGGAACTTCAGCTTCGCAGGCATAAAGGAAATAGCCATCCAGTTGGAAGGCTGGGTCGTCCAGTTCAAAGGCGGAGGCGCGGGTGTCCTGTAGGCAGATGACGTCGGCATTCTGAGCTTGCAGCCAACTGAGCAAACCACGCTCGACTGCGGCCTGAATGCCATTTACGTTCACACTGATGATCCGCATAAATGGCCCCAAAAATCACGTGCGTGTATGATACCCGAGCTCTACCTAATTAGCTAAATCCGTGGTATTTGGGGCTTTTTTCATGCATGAGTATCAACGCGACTTCATCCGTTTTGCCATCGATCGTGGGGTTCTGCGCTTCGGTGAATTCACGCTTAAGTCCGGGCGCATCAGTCCGTATTTCTTCAATGCGGGGCTGTTCAATAGCGGTTCTGCTCTGGCGCAGCTAGGCCGTTTCTATGCCGCAGCAGTGGTCGACAGTGGTATTTCTTTCGATGTTCTGTTCGGCCCGGCGTACAAAGGAATTCCTCTGGCCGCCGCCACAGCCGTGGCGTTGGCTGAACATCACCAGCTCGATCTGCCGTGGTGTTTCAACCGTAAAGAAGCCAAGGCCCACGGCGAAGGCGGAAGCTTGGTCGGCGCGCCACTCACCGGCAATGTGCTGATAATCGATGACGTGATCACCGCCGGTACTGCCATCCGCGAAGTCATGCAGATCATCAAAGACCAAAACGCTACGGCCGCCGGTGTACTGATCGCATTAAACCGCCAGGAACGGGGCAACGGTGCGTTGTCGGCCATTCAGGAAGTCGAACGCGACTTTGGTATTCCAGTCGTCAGCATCGTGTCGCTGAATCAAGTTCTTCAATATTTGGCCGATGATGTACAGCTTAAGCAGCATTTGCCGGCGGTTGAGGCCTATCGCGAGCAGTACGGAATCTAAGGACAGTGTTTATATGCCCAAGCTGAGCGTGTGCGGATTAGTTCTGGCGTTGTACGTTGTAGCTGGGCAGGCAGCAGAAAAGCCTCAGATCTTGTTCTATCGCTACATCGACAGCAAAGGCGGGGTAGTCCTTGATCGCCAAGGCGTTCCACCCGAGTACGTGGGCAAAGGCTATCAAGTGCTCAACGAGCGCGGGCGAGTCATGCAAGTGGTGCCCCCCGCCCCGAGCGCAGACGAATTAGTCCACCAGCGAGCCGATAAAGCCCAAGCCGATTCCGATGCTCAGTTGCTGCACCTCTACAGCAGCGTCGCCGACGTCGACCGCGCCAAAGCCCGCAAGTTGGCAGAGGTCGACGCACTGGTCGCCGTCGCCCAAGGCAATCTGCAAAACCTGAGCGCACAGCAAAGCAACCTGCAAAGCCAAGCGGCGGACCAGGAACGAGCGGGCCGCGTTGTGCCGCAAGCGTTAGTCGATCAAATGAACAGTTTGCGAGACGACCAGAACAACCTCAAGGCTGAGATTGTGCGGTATCAGGACTCACGTAAACAGGTGGACGCCAGCTTTGCGGGGGACCGGGTACGGGTGCAGAAGTTAGTGCCGTGATAACCATTGCTGCGGTTATTGGATAAGCCACCACCCGCATGAGCAACACGTAACCGTCGTAGGAGCGCGCTTGCCCGCGATCGTCTGCGCAGCAGTCGTAAAACCAGCCAATCAGTTCTTTCAGTTGAAACCAAGTCTGTCTATGGGGACCGCTTCGCGCTCCATCGCGGGCAAGCGCGCTCCTACATTAGTTAGCGTGTATTTAAGGCAGTAACGTTTCGCTTGATAAAAAGATAGCTATTCATTACAGCCATCCCAGTGGCATTGTTCGAAGTGGGTACATGTTGGTGCATGAAATTTAGCGATTCTGATTAAGTCATCTATTTGGTCTTTGGGCACAAATGCTTCAAAGCAGACATACTGCTCTTCAAATGTCCTGCTGGGATCCCAGTGTGCTGTAAATACAACGAGCTTTCGTTTTCTATCGATGACGATCCAGTTAAGTTTTTCCCATGTAAAGTCATTGTAGCGAACTACTCTTTTCCAATTTAGAAGGGAATTGGAGGCTAGAATTGCCATGCCTCCGGGGCCTGCCAGTAGCCAGATTCCGGACGGCATGACTGCGATCAGGCAAACGACAAGGAATATGCCTATACCCACCGTCCACCTGAAAAAAATATTGATGTTTTCAGGGATGTCCGCCCAGTAATTTGCTTGACCGCCAACCTCTGTGATGCGCATCTTATAAACGTTTTTTTGAAGAACTATTTTTTTCCAAAAAAATATCCATATGCAAAGGAAGAAAATAGCAGAGTCGGTCTGCGTGTCTTCTGTTATCGCAGGTCGGCCGGTAAAGTATTCGTAGACAATAACTCCAAGGGGTAAGCTGAAAACTACAGCCATCATTATATTGCCTGCCAGGGTCGGGTGCGGCAGCGCTTTTGTTGTCCAGACTTTAAGCTCTTTTCCTTCAAAGAGAACTATAGGGTTGTCGGGTAAATTGCTATCCGGTTGGAAGTAGGACTGATCCTCATCAAGCGTGTTCATGCTTTTCTTCCAATTTGGTATGACAAGAACCATTACTCATTACAGCCATCCCAGTGGCACTGTTCAAAATGAGTGCGTGTTGGCGCATGTAGTTTAGCGATTCTGATCAAGTCATCTATTTGGTCTTTGGGTACAAATGCTTGAAACCAAACATACTGCTCTTCGAAGGTCCTGCTGGGGTCCCAATGCGCTGTAAATACGACGAGTTTTCGTTTTCTATCAATGACTATCCAATCTAATTGGTCCCAAGTAAATCTAGTGTATTTTATTTCTCTTTTCCAATTTAGAAGGGATTTCGAGGCTAGAATTGCCATGCCTCCGGGGCCTGCCAGTAGCCAGATTCCGGACGGCATGACTGCAATCAGGCAAACGACAAGGAATATGCCTATGCCCACCGTCCACCTGAAAAAGATATTGATGTTTTCAGGGATGTCCGCCCAATAATTTGCTTGCCCGCCAACCTCTGTGATGCGCATCTTATAAACGTTTTTTTGAAGAACTACTTTTTTCCAAAAAAATATCCATATGCAAAGGAACAAAATAGCAGAGTCGGTCTGCGTGTCTTCTGTTATCGCAGGTCGGCCGGTAAAGTATTCGTAGACAATAACTCCAAGGGGTAAGCTGAAAACTACAGCCATCATTATATTACCTGCCAAGGTCGGGTGCGGCAGCGCCTTGGTTGTCCATGCCATGAGCTCTTTCCCTCCAAACAGAACTATTGCATTCAGTGGTGTCCGACTATCTGCTTGAAAGTAGGGCTGATCCTCATCAAGCTTATTCATGCTTTTCTCCCAATGGGGGATGACAATAATCGTTACTCATTACAGCCGTCCCAGTGACATTGTTCGAAGTGGGTGCATGTTGGTGCATGAAATTTAGCGATTCTGACTAAGTCATCTATTTGGTCTTTGGGTACAAATGCTTCAAAGCAAACATACTGCTCTTCAAATGTCCTGCTGGGATCCCAATGTGCTGTAAATACAACGAGCTTTCGTTTTCTATCAATAACAATCCAATTCACTCTATCCCATTTGAATTGTGTGTAATTTATTTCTCTTTTCCAATTTAGAAGGGATTTGGAGGCTAGTATTGCCATGCCGCCGGGGCCTGCCAGTAGCCAGATTCCGGACGGCATGACTGCGATCAGGCAAACGACAAGGAATATGCCTATACCCACCGTCCACCTGAAAAAAATATTTATGTTTTCAGGAATGTCCGCCCAATAATTTGCTTGCCCGCCAACCTCTGTGATGCGCATCTTATAAACGTTTTTTTGAAGAACTACTTTTTTCCAAAAAAATATCCATATGCAAAGGAACAAAATAGCAGAGTCGGTCTGCGTGTCTTCTGTTATCGCAGGTCGGCCGGTAAAGTATTCGTAGACAATAACTCCAAGGGGTAAGCTGAAAACTACAGCCATCATTATATTACCTGCCAAGGTCGGGTGCGGCAGCGCCTTGGTTGTCCATGCCATGAGCTCTTTCCCTCCAAACAGAACTATTGCATTCAGTGGTGTCCGACTATCTGCTTGAAAGTAGGGCTGATCCTCATCAAGCTTATTCATGCTTTTCTTCCAATGGGGCGATGACGGAATCGTTACTCATTACAGCCATCCCAGTGGTATTGTTCGAAGTGGGTACATGTTGGTGCATGAAATTTAGCGATTCTGATTAAGTC
Organism: Pseudomonas sp. CCI4.2; assembly: GCF_034350045.1. Taxonomy (NCBI): domain Bacteria; kingdom Pseudomonadati; phylum Pseudomonadota; class Gammaproteobacteria; order Pseudomonadales; family Pseudomonadaceae; genus Pseudomonas; species Pseudomonas sp. CCI4.2. Next base: position 1,559,422 of record NZ_CP133781.1, read on the forward strand.
ATCTATTTGGTCTTTGGGCACAAATGCTTCAAAGCAGACATACTGCTCTTCAAATGTCCTGCTGGGATCCCAGTGTGCTGTAAATACAACGAGCTTTCGTTTTCTATCGATGACGACCCAGTCAAGCTCTTCCCATTTAAAGTCATTGTAGCGAACTACTCTTTTCCAATTTAGAAGGGATTTGGAGGCTAGAACTGCCATGCCGCCAGGGCCTGCCAGTAGCCAGATTCCGGACGGCATGACTGCGATCAGGCAAACGACAAGGAATATGCCTATACCCACCGTCCACCTGAAAAAAATATTGATGTTTTCAGGAATGTCCGCCCAGTAATTTGCTTGGCCGCCAAGCTCTGTGATGCGGATTTTATATACGTTTTTTTGCAGAGCACCTTTTTTCCAGAATAGCAGCCATAGGCAGAGGGCAAAAATACCGCAACCGAGAACTGGGAGGTCACCTATGATGGCCTGGTCGCCAAAATAGCCGTAAAAGACCACTCCGATGATGATGGCGCACACTGCGCCCATCACTATATTGATAGTCCCCACTGGATGCGGCAGCGCTTTTGTTGTCCAGACTTTAAGCTCTTTTCCTTCAAAGAGAACTATAGGGTTGTCGGGTAAATTGCTATCCGGTTGGAAGTAGGACTGATCCTCATCAAGCGTGTTCATGCTTTTCTTCCAATTCGGTATGAAAAGAACCATTACTCATTACAGCCGTCCCAGTGGCATTGTTCAAAATGAGTGCGTGTTGGCGCATGTAGTTTAGCGATTCTGATCAAGTCATCTATTTGGTCTTTGGGTACAAATGCTTGAAAGCAAACATACTGCTCTTCAAGGGTCCTGCTGGGGTCCCAATGCGCTGTAAATACGACGAGCTTTCGTTTTCTATCAATGACGATCCAATCTAATTGGCCCCAAGTAAATCTAGTGTATCTTATTTCTCTTTTCCAATTTAGAAGGGATTTTGAGGCTAGAATTGCCATGCCTCCGGGGCCTGCCAGTAGCCAGATTCCTGACGGCATGACTGCGATAAGGCAAACGACAAGGAATATGCTTATACCGACCATCCACCTGAAAAAGTACTTCATGTTTTCAGGAATGTCCGCCCAGTAATTTGCTTGGCCGCCAACCTCTGTGATGCGCATCTTATAAACGTTTTTTTGGAGAGCAACTTTTTTCCAAAAAAACGACCATACACAAAGTCCAACAATGGCAATATCAGTATGCCGAACACTTCCCAAGGCTGATTGGTCTGCGAGGTATTCATAGATAATTACACCAAGGGGGAGCATGAAAACTATACCCATCAGAATATTAACTGCCATTACAGGGTGCGGCAGTGCTTTTGTTGTCCAAGTTTTAAGCTCTTTCCCGCCGAATAGCTCTATGGCGTTCAAGGGTAAGCGGCTATCTGGTTGGAAGAAGGGTTTATCCTCATCAAGCGTGTTCATGCTTTTCTTCCAGTGGGGGATGACAAAAATCGTTACTCATTACAGCCGTCCCAGTAGCATTGTTCGAAGTGGGTGCACGTTGGTGCATGAAATTTAGCGATTCTGATTAGGTCATCTATTTGGTCTTTGGGTATAAATGCTTCAAAGCAAACATACTGCTCTTCAAATGTCCTGCTGGGGTCCCAGTGTGCTGTAAATACAACGAGCTTTCGTTTTCTATCGATGACGATCCAGTTAAGTTTTTCCCATGCAAAGTCATTGTAGCGAACTACTCTTTTCCAATTTAGAAGGGATTTGGAGGCTAGAATTGCCATGCCTCCGGGGCCTGCCAGTAGCCAGATTCCGGACGGCATGACTGCGATCAGGCAAACGACAAGGAATATGCCTATACCCACCGTCCACCTGAAAAAAATATTGATGTTTTCAGGGATGTCCGCCCAGTAATTTGCTTGACCGCCAACTTCTGTGATGCGGATTTTATATACGTTTTTTTGAAGTACTACTTTTTTCCAAAAAAACAACCATATGCATATACCTAAAATAGCAAGGTCGGTCACACTAGATTCTGTTACCGCAGGTAGGCCCGTAAAGTATTCGTAGAGAATAACTCCTACGAGTAAGGAGAAAACTACAGCCATCATTATATTACCTGCCAGGGTCGGGTGCGGCAGGGCTTTGGTGGTCCATGCCATAAGCTCTTTCCCACGAAACAAAACTATTGCATTCAGCGGCATCCGACTACTTGCTTGAAAGTAGGGCTGATCCTCATCAAGCTTGTTCATGCTTTTCTTCCAATGAAGGATGACAATAATCGTTACTCATTACAGCCGTCCCAGTGACATTGTTCGAAGTGGGTGCATGTTGGCGCATGTAGTTTAGCGATTCTGATCAAGTCATCTATTTGGTCTTTGGGTACAAAAGCTTGAAAGCAAACATACTGCTCTTCGAAGGTTCTGCTGGGGTCCCAATGCGCTGTAAATACAACGAGCTTTCGTTTTCTATCAATGACGATCCAATCTAATTGATCCCAAGTAAATCTAGTGTATTTTATTTCTCTTTTCCAATTTAGAAGGGATTTCGAGGCTAGAATTGCCATGCCGCCGGGGCCTGCCAGTAACCAGATTCCCGACGGCATGACTGCAATCATGCAAACGACAAGGAATACGCTTATACCGACCATCCACCTGAAAAAGAACTTCATGTTTTCAGAAATGTCCGCCCAGTAATTTGCTTGACCGCCTACTTCAGTGATACGGACTTTATATACGTTTTTTTGCAGAGCACCTTTTTTCCAGAACAGCAGCCATAGGCAGAGGGCAAAAATACCGCAACCGAGAACTGGGAGGTCACCTATGACGGCCTGGTCGCCAAAATAGCCGTAAAAGACCACCCCGATGATGATGGCGCACACTGCGCCCATCACTATATTGATAGTCCCCACTGGATGCGGCAGGGCCTTCGTGGTCCAAGTTCTAAGCACTTTCCCGCCGAATAGCTCTATGGCGTTCAAGGGTAAGCGGCTATCTGGTTGGAAGAAGGGTTTGTCCTCATCAAGCGTGTTCATGCTTTTCTTCCAATGGGGGATGACAATAATCGTTACTCATTACAGCCGTTCCAGTGGCACTGTTCAAAATGGGTGCGTGTTGGCGCATGTAGTTTAGCGATTCTGATCAAGTCATCTATTTGGTCTTTGGGTACAAATGCTTCAAAGCAGACATACTGCTCTTCAAATGTCCTGCTGGGATCCCAGTGTGCTGTAAATACAACGAGCTTTCGTTTTCTATCAATAACAATCCAATTCACTCTATCCCATTTGAATTGTGTGTAATTTATTTCTCTTTTCCAATTTAGAAGGGATTTGGAGGCTAGAATTGCCATGCCTCCGGGGCCTGCCAGTAACCAGATTCCGGACGGCATGACTGCGATCAGGCAAACGACAAGGAATATGCCTATGCCCACCGTCCACCTGAAAAAAATATTGATGTTTTCAGGGATGTCCGCCCAGTAATTTGCTTGACCGCCAACTTCTGTGATGCGGATTTTATATACGTTTTTTTGAAGTACTACTTTTTTCCAAAAAAACAACCATATGCATATACCTAAAATAGCAAGGTCGGTCACACTAGATTCTGTTACCGCAGGTAGGCCCGTAAAGTATTCGTAGAGAATAACTCCTACGAGTAAGGAGAAAACTACAGCCATCATTATATTACCTGCCAGGGTCGGGTGCGGCAGGGCCTTGGTTGTCCATGCCATAAGCTCTTTCCCTCCAAACAGAACTATTGCATTCAGCGGTGTCCGACTATCCGCTTGAAAGTAAGGTTGACTTGCTTCGATATTGTCCATGTTCATTCCGCTCCTGGTACAGCAAGAGTGATTGCTTTTTCTCGACCGCCCAGCGTTTGAACTTGTATGCTGTTAGTATTTAAGCTGCTCACAAGTGTATCTTTCTCATCAGTAACGCCTTTCTCTTCCAGCTCCAACTGGAATCGATATCCTCTATCCCCCTCGGCTGCGGCCAGGACTTCCAGAGGGTACCAGACTTGAGCTTCAACAAACTGAGCATCTACTTCTAATGGAACCCATGTTTGCCAGATAATGCCCGCGTTGTTCTCGAAAAGGGGGTGGTAAACATTTTCTGCCTTTGTGGGCCCGTTTTCGTTAGGCGTTTTGCCTAGTAGTGACGGGTCAATCATGTAGCCATTATCGATGAATTTTTCTTTCAACGATTTTCCAAGTTTCTCAACCATGCCCACGTAATACGGTTGATGGCTCGCTATCAAATTGACTTGAACCACTGATCCCTGAAGTTCTGCGGGGAGATGTAACTGGACCCACGCGCCGTTCTGAAGTGGAATCTTTTGATGACCTTGTTTATAAGAGTATCGCTCGATGAGCGTGTATGTTGGTTTAACGTGAAGTGTTGGGCTCAGTTGTATCTCGAGAAAAGATCGGTACTCCTCTGTATCGCTCAATAATGTTTGAGGTAGGCGTTCTTCTGGGAAACGGGACCAAGAGCCCATACGTAACCATTGGCCTACGGCATCGCGTTTCAGGTAGTTGAGCGTGAGCGTGGTCGCAAGATAAATTAAACCCATTGCAAGCGCCGCCCATGCGGTGAATGGATTCATGGCAAGCGGCAAAAGCAATGGGTTGCCAGCAACTGCAAGTAGTCCTGCACCTAATTGCAGAACCCCGATCATCGCCATTCCAAAAACTGCTCCTCGTTTAACCCACAGCAGATTTTTATCGGTCAACGAATATGTGCTTTTTATGTCATCTGAAATGTCCCAGGTCTCGGTGAGCGTCGCCACCAAAGTGAATGCACCCAATCCCACCAGTCGAGCACCGAAACCACGTATGAGGCTCCCCCAACCTGGCTGACTGTGCGTCCAATAATTAGCGGATTTCTTCATGATCCCTAATGTTCCTCCATCAACAACCGTACTCAAATCCTTCATCACCCCCCACTTCGTCTCCACAAACAATCCCATCAACGCACTGCCGGTGTACGCCGCGGCCGATGTCAGCTTTACCCAGTCCTTCTCACTCAACTCCCCATCTTTCGACAAATCGCGATAAACCAGCGCGGTATTAATCAAGTTGGAAATGATCACGGCGTAGGTAAACGCTCCAGCGTTGAGGCCGCGTTTTTCGCTCCAGGCGCGGACTCCGTTGAGCCAATTATCGGCAGCGAGGCCGCCGCGGGCGAGGGAGGAAGCGATGCCTTCCTGGATGGATTTGAGGTACGGCGAATGTTCGAACTCAAACAACAGCGGTAGTTTTAGAGCATGGACTTTGAGGGCGTTGTCCGCGTCAGCCACGGCGCGGCCCAGGCTGCGGGCGTTGTAGGTGTCGCGTTGGTAGGTGAAGCGATACTGGGCGCTGTTTAACCCAGCGCGTAACTGGTTCATCTCCTGTTTCCATTGCATGAGGCGTTTGGCAAAGTCAGGGACGGACTTGAGTACATTGGGATGTCCCATCAGGAAATTGCCGATGGCCAGATTGCGCAGCAGGGCGCCCAAGTGCGGACTTTTCCCACTGGCCAAACGGCTGTCCGCAGCCAATAAGGCGAGCAGCGTTTTCTCCAGAACGTGTTTGCCAGCGCCTTTGACCAGATCGCCCATGGCCTTGAAGGTGTTTTGAATCGGTTCGCTCAGGGCCTTCATCCACGGGTGGCTGGCGATGGCGTCGTGGCCCAGCAACGCGTTCAGTTCGCTGGCACGACTGAACAGCCCATTGATATCGTTATGGTCTTGGATCAGGTCGTTAACTTGCGCATCGAAAGCGGCTTTCAGGCCGACGGAAAATCCGAAGCGGGCGACGCCGAACAGCGATTTGGCGTGCAGTTCTTCTTCCATCATCCAGTGCGAGGTCGTCAGGTCCTGGCCGAGAATTTCCAGCAGGCCCGCGATAAGGCTTTGCAGGTAAAGCAGGCTGTCGGGGTGGGTGGTGTCAACGAACAGTTTTAGCGGTTCGGTGCCGATGTGCTCGGCCCACGTCCTGAGGTCTTGCTGGGTTTTTGAGAGCTGCTGGCGCAGGGCATCACTCCGGGGCTGCTGGGTTTCGGCAAAGCTGCGTGCCGCGACATGATCGGCTTGCAGACGCCATTTTTGCCGGTTCTCCCAACTTTCGCGCAGCTTGGGGTCGGGCCGGCTGTGGTATTTCGAGTAGATCTGATTGCCGATTTCGGTGGACGGCAGGCCGTTCAATCCAAGGATCAAACCGGTGCCGGGGGTGCACCGGAGTCTTCCTCAACTTTGAGTTGTTCGAAGTATTTTTCAGCCAGGGCGACGTATTCCCGGGTCGCGCTTTCATCCCTGAGCGCCGGCTTTGGAAGCAGTGATCGATCGCTGCCGGCGCCGCACAGTTGCTCGACAATCCCGGCAATCCCCAGCTTGTGCTCGTGCTCGTCCTGCCATTCCTGAAGGGCGGCTTGGTCGGCAGCCAGTTGCATGCCGAGGTCTTCCATCACCGCCAAGGGGTCGTTGAGAGCGATAAGCACTGAACTGAATTTGTCGTCGACGGTGCCGGTCCAGAGCACGTCGGCGGCCAGTGGTACCGCGTGTCGGGTTTCACCGAGGCCGCCGATGGCCTTGGGTGGATGGGCCGAATCGGCAAAACGACCGTCGTCGGCAATCGGCCAGGCATCGATGTCCGCTACAGCTTTCTTCGCCAATTGCATCAACGGCAGGGCGTGGGGCACCGACAGGCTGCCGCTGTATTCTTTCAGGTCCAGCGCCTGCATCCACTGTGAACGATCCTTGGCGTGGGAACGCAGATGCTCACACGTGCGCCAGGTCCATTGCTGTGGTGAAAAGGCGATGTACAGTTGATGGCTGCGCGGGTAAAGCAAGTGTGTCTGGCAAACGCCTCTGTTTGAATTAGAACGTTGATCCAAACCGATCTCGGACTCGTCCCAAAGGATGCGGGTGAGGAGGGCGGTGACCGCCGAATACGAGTACTCGTGCAGGGTGTTGGCGGTTTCATCAAAGACATAGACATAACCCTCGCGCAGTTGGCGCAGGGTGTAGGTGCGGGTTTTCAACGGGGGTAGAAAGGCCCATTTACCGCGTGGGCTCAGCGGGGTGAGCGCGGCGGGATCGACGTCGTAATGCGAGCGATCCAAGGCGTAGCGCATCGGCACGATAGCGATTTCAGCGTTTTTGAAGGGGCATGACGCTTTGGTCGCCGCTGGCGTATCCGTGAACAGAGCGTCGCGCCGTTCTTGCAGGGTGCCGGTTTTAGCGAACATGAATGAAGTCCCTGTGCATATGGCGAAAAATGTCGAACGCTTTGATGCGCAACTCGGGTGACAGGCGCGGATGTTCGGGGTCGCGGTCAAGCCAGGTTTGATAGCGGCCGTCCCTTTGATCGGCAAAGTCGGAGCCCGCATCCAGGCTTATTTCGGCCCAAATGATCAGTCCACGTTCGGTAAACAAACCCCAGGCAAGCCCGCTATCGATCGTTGATTGCATCCAGTCCCATGTTTGCTGACTGTTCATGGCTGCAAAAGAGTCGGGGCGGCGGCTGTTTAACCACTGGTAAAAACGTTCCTCCAACTGCCAGCGTTGCGCCCGTGCAAGCGCTGCCAGCTGTGGATGGTCGAGAAAGGCAAATTCCGGGGTCCAGGAAGATTCGGCGTCAACTCGGCTAAACCTCTGCCAGGAACTTGGAGACGGTTCTTGCCAGCGGTGTGTCGGACGGCCTACCCACCAGTGTTCGATAGGCCCTAGCCGCTCAGCCAGTTGTGCGTCCGAGAAGCTCGACAGCCAAAAAATCGCGACCAAGGGATCGGAAAACCGCAGTAAGCCGTTGCCGCCCCATGCGTCGGGCGGGCAGATGAAGTGCCGCAGATGGTTGGCCACGACGTGCAGCGGCTTCGTGCTGTACAGCAACGTTGAATCTTGTTGCTTGCGAGGTTCATTGAGCCATTGCGAAACGTGCGGGCTGTCCGCGTCGAGCTGGATCAGAATCGGTCCCTGGTCATGCAGTTCACTCCAGCGGGTTCCCATGTACAGCGGATTGGCCCGCGTGGATTGATCGTCCTTGAGTAACTCAACCAGCGCGCCGGGACGTAGCGCTCCATCGATCAGCAGGTAGTTGGCATGCTCAGGGCTGCTCATGGGGCTTTGTCCTGTTCCATTTCACAGACTTCGCAATGGGCAGGTGCTTGCTCCAAGAGCTGCTCGATGGCCGGCGCTGAAATCGGCGTGACAGGCGGGATAACGGCGGCGCCCAGAGCCTCTACGCCCTCGGGTGGCAGTGGCATCGAAGGAGTTCCCGGCAGCGGCGCACCGCCCAGCAAAATGGGTACGCTGGAAAAGATGCCCGCAGGGCTGAGGAAAAGATGCTGGCCGCCTGCTGTCAGCGTCAGCGTCATACCGGCATCGATGATCAGGTTGACGCCTGCCTTGAGATGCACTTCTTGGCCAGCTTCTACAGACACCCCTTCGGTAACTTGGGTATGGCTGGACCCCGCCACCTGCAAATGATCCCCCGCCGATAACTGCACTTTGCGGTCGCCGGTAACGGCTTGATGGTGCTCAGCCTCCAGCACTGAAACACTGTTGCCTTTGATGGTTTCCAAGCGCTGACCGCGCACCTCAAGGCGGCTGTCGTTCTGGATCAGTTGCTCCATGTCGCGCTGGGCGCGCAGGTAGACCCGTTCAGCGCCATCGCGATCTTCAAAAGAGACTTCGTTGAAGCCCTGGCTTGCCTTGGAGCTGCGACTGCGGAACACGCTTTTGGTCTTGTTCGCCGGTAACTCATACGGCACCGGATTCAGACTGTTCGGCAAACAGCCCATGACAATCGGCCGGTCCGCGTCGCCTTCCAAGTAGGAAATCAACACTTCCATGCCCACCCGAGGCAAGGTCACCGCGCCATGACTGTTGCCCGCCCAACTCGACGCCACCCGCACCCAGCAACTGGTGGTTTCGTCATTCAGCTCGCGGCGGTCCCAGTGAAACTTGACCTTTACCCGGCCGAATTTATCGCAGTGGATTTCTTCGCCTTCCGGGCCAGTGACCTTGGCGGTTTGGGTGCTGTGGATCAGTGGTTTGGGGTGGCGCAAGGCGGGGCGAAACTGGATCGTTTCGGGGATGGCGGTGAAGGAATTCCGATAACCCTGAGCGATTTTCCCGGCGGCGACCGGGGCGTCAGCGCCCAATTCTTCCAATACCTGCGGCTGCCGCCCTTCGTGCTTGATTGAAACCAGCACCCACGGGTTATTCCATTTCAGCTGCGGGTGTTCTTCCAGCTGGATCACCGTCCCGCTGCGCAACACCGGGTGATCGCTGCTGCCGTCGGCCAGTTGAAAATCCGTGCGGTGCCGTTCCAGGTCTCGGTTGGATAATCGTCTGCCGTGATCGTCTTCCAGAAAACGACCGGGATAGACGTAATGCTCAAACTTCGGTTCGACATGCAGGGCCTCACCCCTTTGGGCTTGGGCTGGGGTCGCCTGCGGACTTCTAACGCTTTCCAATAAATAACCAGCTTTCTGGAAATCGTAATCGCGATGCACCACGTGGCTGGTGCGTGCCGCCAGGCGCACGCCGAAGGACTGAATCGAACAGTCCTCGGGCACCATGCCGTTCAACGGTTTGAACGGCAGCGCCAACCGCGCCGCGTGGGGAAACATTATTTCGTCATCGGCGAAAATCAACCGATGGCCGTCAGCCGAATGCTCAAAACGGTAAAACCAACCGTCTTCTTCACACAGCCGATTGACGAAGTGCAGGTCGCTTTCGTCGTACTGAACGCAATAGTCACGGACCGGAGCGCGGGTCACGCCACTGTCGAATTGCACGTCCAGGCCGTCAAACAGGCCGTGTTCTTTGAGCACTTCAAGAATGATCGCCGGCACGCTCATCTGCTGGAACGAGCGGCGGTGGCTGCTGTGTTCCAAGTACGCGAGAGAGGGTTTGAGCACCGCGACGTAGTGGGTCAGCCGGGCATTGGAATCGCTTTTGTGGATGGAGTGAATCTGCCCGTGAATGCCTTCGCCGTCCGGGCCGAAACCGAGAAAAGCCGCCTTGTGCAGCAGGTCCGAAAGCTCAATACCAGACGACCGACTGACCAGTTCGACGGTGATGGCGTACGGCGTGCTGACGGCTTCGGTGCCATCAAATGCGAGGACTTGAAAATGGCGGGGTTCAACACCTTTCACGTTCAGCGTGAAGGTTGGGACGGCGGCCTGAGGCATTGGCAGATTCTCCACATCAAAAGATGCGGTAACTCTGCAGGACTGGGCCTTTAACGACTATCGGGCGGAGCTAACACGTTGCGTAGGACGCATCCCGTGCGCTGGTAGGGTTCGTCCTACGGCTTTGTCCTTGCAATAAAAAAGCCCCGTCCGGCATAACCCGGACGGGGCTTTTGATTTCCAACCGACTAACCCATCAATGACGCTTGCGATTGGTAATCTGAGTGCCTACGCCGCTGTCGGTAAAGATCTCCAGCAGCACGGCATTCGGCACGCGGCCGTCGATGATGTGGGAGCTGTTGACCCCGCCCTGAACCGCTTCCAACGCGCAGCGAATCTTGGGCAGCATGCCGCCGTAGATGGTGCCGTCGGCGATCAGGCCGTCCACTTGTTCGGTGGTCAGGCCGGTCAGCACATCGCCTTGTTTGTTCATCAAGCCCGCGATGTTGGTCAGCAAAATCAGCTTTTCGGCCTTGAGGGCTTCGGCTACTTTTCCTGCTACCAAATCAGCATTGATGTTGTAGGACTCGCCCTGAGGGCCGACGCCAATCGGTGCGATGACCGGGATGAAATCACCTTTGACCAGCATGTTCAGCAAGTCGGTATTGACCCCGACCACTTCGCCGACCTGGCCGATGTCGATGATTTCTGGCTTGGTCATGTCGGGGGTCTGCCGGGTGACCGTCAGTTTCCGCGCACGAATCAGCTCAGCGTCTTTGCCGGTCAGGCCGATGGCGCTGCCGCCATGGCGGTTGATCAGGTTAACGATGTCTTTGTTGACTTGGCCGCCCAGCACCATCTCCACCACGTCCATGGTTTGCGCATCGGTCACACGCATACCGTCGATGAAGTGGCTTTCGATCGACAGCCGCTTGAGCAGGTCGCCGATTTGCGGGCCGCCGCCGTGAACCACTACCGGGTTGATACCGACTGCTTTCATCAGCACGATATCGCGCGCAAAGCCGGTTTTCAGCTCGTCGCTTTCCATGGCGTTGCCGCCGTATTTGATCACCAGCGTTTTGCCGACGAATCGGCGAATGTAAGGCAACGCTTCGGACAAAACCTTGGCAACGTTGGCAGCGGCATCACGTTCGAGGGTCATTCAGGGCTCCAGTGAGACTTAAGGTCGGTCAAAACGGTAGTTCGAGATCAGGTGCGACGTTTTTCAGTTGGGCATGAAACACATCTTTGATGCGTTGCAGCTCAGCTTCAGTATCGGCTTCGAAGCGCAAAACCAATACCGGTGTGGTGTTCGAAGCACGAACCAGACCCCAGCCTTTCGGGTAATCAACACGAACGCCGTCGATGCTGGTCAGCTTGGCTTCTTGCCCCCACTGCGCGTCGCGTTGCAAGGTTTCGATGATGCTGAACTTGGTCAGGTCAGTCACGTCGATATTGATTTCAGGGGTAGAAATGTCGTTCGGAAAGGTGGCGAACACTTCGTCAGCGGTGCCTTTTTCCTGGCTGAGAATTTCCAGCAGGCGTGCAGCGCTGTAAATGCCATCGTCAAAACCGAACCAACGTTCTTTGAAAAAGATGTGGCCGCTCATTTCGCCGGCCAACAATGCGCCGCTTTCGCGCATTTTCTTTTTGATCAGCGAGTGACCCGTTTTCCACATCACCGGGCGGCCGCCGTATTCAAGAATCAGCGGCGTGAGGCGGCGCGTGCATTTGACGTCGAAAATGATGTCGGCGCCTGGGTTGCGGGAGACCACATCCTTGGCAAACAGCATCAGCAAACGGTCAGGGAACACGATGGCGCCGGTATTGGTTACCACCCCAACGCGATCACCGTCACCATCGAACGCCAGACCCAGATCGGCCCCGGTTTCCTTGACCTTGGCGATCAAGTCGACAAGGTTTTCCGGTTTGCCTGGATCGGGGTGATGGTTCGGGAAGTTGCCATCGACGTCACAAAACAGTGGGATGACTTCGCAATTCAGAGCTTCGATCAACTGCGGTGCGATGACGCCTGCCGCGCCGTTACCGCAATCGACCACGACTTTCATGCGCCGGGCGAGGACCACGTCCTTGGTGATTTCCTTGAAGTAAGACTCAAGAATTTCAACCTTCTCGACGTTACCTTTGCCCGTGGTCAGGTCATTGGTTTTCAGGCGGGTGTGCAGCGCCTGTATCTGTTCGTTGGCCAGAGTGTCGCCAGCGATGACGATCTTGAAGCCGTTGTAGTTCGATGGGTTATGGCTACCAGTCAGCATGACGCCCGATTTACCGGCCAATACGTTAGCGGCGTAGTAAAGGGCTGGAGTCGGAACGAGTCCGACGTCGCTGACGTGGCATCCACTGTCAAACAACCCCTGAATCAGTTGCTGGACCAACTCAGGTCCGGACAAGCGGCCATCGCGGCCTACGGACACGTGTGGTTCATTCTTGGCCAGACTTTCTGAGCCGATTGCGCGACCGATCCAGTAAGCCGTTTGTGCACTAAGGGTTTCACCGATGACACCGCGAATGTCGTACGCGCGGAAAATGCTGTCAGGGAATGCAGGTGCTACGGTATCTGGGCTGCTCATGATCTGGGGGTGCTCCATTCTCAGGAAATCCTGGTTTTCGTCGAGGATGTCGATATCGAGAATATCGGTATCTTGAAACAGCGGATCAACCCACTCGGCATGCTGGGCGTCGGGATGTATCGCCGCTGCGGCACTGGTTGTGTCGAAGCTGGCCTTGCCACTTGACATCCCTTGGGCGGCACTCACCACCACGGGAGGTGCGCTGCGCATTGAAAATCGAGCCAGGCTTTGTGCCAGGCCGTTCAGCGCTGGAAGACTCAAGCCGAAGGCTTTGACGGCTTTTCCGCCCGAGAGTTCTTGAAGCAACTGATCCAGCTGTCGCGCATCTGCACTAATACGCCGTTGCAACACACGTTCATTGAGGAATAGCCCAAACACTGCGCCGACAAACGCAAGCAATACTGCCAAGCCCATGACTAACCACGGCGTTCCTGAGTTGAGTGCCGGGCCCGGGGAAAACTCGAGTTTCCAGTTAGCCTGGCCGGTGTCGAATGTTTGTGCCAAGCCAGACGCTTGACCGCGCAACAGCAACACTTGTGCCGGGCTGGAACCGAACTGCTGCGTTACTTTCACTTCGCCAACACCCGCTGGGAGCAGTGGCAAAGCATCCAGTACCCGTTGCAGATCGAATGCCAGCAGCAACGTTCCGATGACAGGTGCGGTAGGGTTGGCGCGCAGGGGGGCGGCACTGTAAACCAACCACCGATCACCTATTTTGCGCGCCTCGGGTGATGGAATCTGGCCTTGGGCGGCTTTGTTAAGCATGTCCAGCGTAGCGAAGCTCACCGGCACCGGGCCTTGGGCATTTACCTCGGTCAAGCCGATATGATTCAGTCGGGCCCCGATCACACCGCTACGAAAGCCTAGCTGGGTTTGGGCGTTGCTGATGGCCCCGGCATCGTTGCTTTGCAGTGCCTGAATCAATGCGCCATCAAGCGCTGCGGCCTGGGTTTCTGCGTTCAACTGCTTGAGCGCCATACCAACGGCTGCGGCCTGACTGGAGCCCCAGGCTTCACCCAACTGCGGTTGCTGCTGCGAATGGTTGGCAAGCGCCCACCACAGCAGTGCGCTGGCAGCGACCAAGCCAATGACCACCGAGATCAGTCCCGGTGAAAAAACCCGTTGGCGAGCACCTAACGGTTGATCGTTGACGGGTTTAGAGGTACCGCTTGCTGTGGCCTTACCGTTAAAACCCTTCAAATAACCTCTCCCCGATATTCATCCTGAACGGCAATGCGTGGTTCCTGATCCGCTTATCGCGCAGTGCGAACTTCAAACGGTCGGGTCAGGTTTATATGGTTATTTGGCAGGCTGTTCAGTGGCTGCCGGAATGTCCGAAGCCGCCAGCGCCGCGCTGGCTCTCGTCAAATTCTTCCACCAGCTCGAAGTGTGCCTGGACGACCGGCACCAACACTAACTGCGCAAGACGCTCGCCGACGGACATCTTGAAAGCGGTTTGGCCGCGATTCCAGCAGGAAACCATGAGTTCACCTTGGTAATCGGAGTCGATCAAACCGACCAGATTGCCCAGCACAATGCCGTGTTTATGACCCAGGCCCGAGCGCGGCAAAATTAGCGCTGCCAAGCCAGGATCGCCAATGTAGATCGACAGGCCGGTGGGGATCAGTAACGTCTGGCCCGGTTCGATGACGGTATCTTCCTTCAGCATGGCGCGTAGATCGAGACCAGCGGAACCCGTGGTGGCGTAGGCCGGAAGAGGGAATTCGCTGCCAATGCGAGGGTCAAGGATTTTGGCTTGTAAGGCGTGCATACGTGATTAAACCTGGTTCAGACGGTCGGCAATGAAGGTGATCAGCTGGCGGGCAATTTTGCCCTTGCTGGTCTGGGCAAAAACAGTTTCGTGCAGCGCTCGGTCAATGACGCTGCAAGCATTTTCTTCGCTGTTGAAACCGATGCTGGGGTTGGCAACATCGTTGGCGACGATCAGATCAAGGTTTTTGTCCTTGAGCTTGCGAGCGGCATAGTCGAGCAAGTGTTCGGTTTCGGCAGCAAAGCCGACACTGAAAGGTCGGTCCGGGCGGCCAGCAATGGTGGCGAGAATGTCTGGGTTGCGGACCATCTGCAACAGCAGCCCGTCACCATTGGTGGGGTCTTTCTTGAGTTTGTGTGGGGCAACGACTTCCGGCCGGTAATCCGCCACGGCGGCAGAGGCGATGAACAGGTCGCAGGGGATTGCCGCTTCGCAGGCCGCGAGCATGTCACGAGCGCTGACAACGTCAATTCGGGTGACACGGTCCGGCGTCTGCAGGTTCACCGGGCCGGTAATCAGCGTCACGCGGGCGCCGGCTTCCACGGCCGCTTCGGCCAAGGCGAAACCCATCTTCCCTGAGCTGTGGTTGGTGATGTAACGCACCGGGTCGATGTTTTCCTGGGTTGGGCCGGCCGTGATCAACACGTGTTTGCCGGTCAACGATTCGCGCCGAAAACATTCTGCGGCACACAGTGCGAGGTCGTTGGCTTCGAGCATCCGGCCAAAACCGACGTCACCGCAGGCTTGGCTGCCCGAGGCAGGTCCGAACATGCGCATGCCACGCTCTTCCAGCAACCGGGTGTTGGCCTGGGTGGCCGGGTCGCGCCACATCGCCTGATTCATCGCCGGTGCCAACGCCACCGGGGCGTCGGTGGCTAGCACGACGGTGGTCAACAAGTCGTTGGCCAGGCCTTGGGCCAGGCGCGCAATCAAGTCCGCCGTTGCGGGGGCGATCAGCACTAAGTCAGCCCATTTCGCCAGTTCGATATGACCCATTGCGGCCTCAGCGGCCGGGTCGAGCAAGTCCATGTGCACGGGATTACCGGACAAAGCCTGCATAGTCAGAGGGGTGATGAACTCACTGCCGCCGCGGGTCATGACAACACGCACTTCCGCGCCCTGATCGAGTAACCGACGGACTAGCTCTGCGCTCTTGTAGGCAGCAATGCCGCCGCCGACGCCTAGAACAATGCGTTTCCGATACAGCCGTTGCATAGGCCTGCCTTTTTAGTCGAGTGATCGCAACGGCAATGACGCCTCCCCAGGCCAGGTCACCGCGCAAAAAAAGATGGGCTAAGATAGCACAGCGACCGCACCGGAACAGCGGGGCCCACACACATGGAGGTGCTATGAGTATTCGAGATTGGCCTGTGGCTGAACGCCCACGGGAGAAGCTGCTTGAACAGGGTTCGGCGAGTCTTTCTGATGCCGAACTGTTGGCGATATTTTTACGCACCGGCGTGACCGGAAAAAGCGCTGTGGACCTTGCCCGACACTTGTTGAAGCAATTCGGGAGCTTGAGAGCGTTACTGGAAGCGGACCTTAAAACCTTCAGCCAGGAGCTGGGATTGGGGCCCGCCAAGTTCGCGCAGTTACAAGCGGTGATAGAAATGTCTCGCAGGCACATGGCTGAGCGCTTGAAGCGCGACCCAAGCCTGCACAATCCTGGTGAGGTGCGCGAATACCTCAAGGCCATGCTCAGGCACGAGCCGCACGAAGTGTTCGGGTGTCTGTTTCTCGACGCCAAGCACCGGGTTCTGGCCTTTGAGGTGCTGTTTCACGGCTCTATTCGCTGTGCTGAGGTGCATCCGCGACAGGTGGTCAAACGCTCTTTGGCGAACAACGCGGCGGCGGTCATTTTGTGTCACAACCATCCGTCAGGTATCACTGATCCGAGCCCAGCAGATCAAAACCTGACGGTTCTTTTGAAAGACGCGCTGAGCTTGATCGACGTTCAAGTGCTGGATCATTTCATCATCGGCGACGGTGACCCTCTGTCCATGGCGGAAGCCGGCTTGATGTGATCGGCGTAGGCCGCGCTGGCCTGGCGCGGCGCGGCCTGGGCATCACAACGGTCTAGTAAATTACTTCAACGTGACGTGGGAAAAATCTTGGCGTCCGAACGGACTGACCTGATAGCCCTGTACGTTTTTTCGCGTTAGCGCCGCCGCGGTTGGGTGTGCCAACGGCAGCCAAAGTGCTTGTTGCTGGATTTGCGCCTGCGCTTGCTCATACAGCGCGCTGCGTTTTGCCTGGTCGCTGCCCGCTTTGCCGTCGCTGATCAGCGTGTCCAGAGTCTTATCGCAATAGCGGGCAAAATTGGTCCCGGATGTCACAGCTGCGCATGAAAATTGCGGGCTCAGGAAGTTGTCCGGATCGCCGTTATCGCCTGCCCACCCCATAAACAGCAGGTCATGCTCGCCGGCCTTGGCGCGACGAATCAGTTCGCCCCACTCAATCACTTTAATCTCGGCAGTGATTCCGACTTTGGCCAAGTCATCTTGTAACAATTGTGCGCCGAGACTCGGGTTCGGGTTCAACAAGCTGCCCGAAGGCCGCGTCCAGATCGTGGTTTTGAAACCGTCCTTGAGTCCAACTTTAGCCAGCAGCTCGCGAGCCTTGGCAGGGTCGTAGGCGTAACCGGGCAAGTCTTTGGCGTAACTCCAGGTGTTAGGGGGGTAAATACCGTTGGCGGCTTTGGCGGTGCCTTGGAACACGGCTTTAAGGTATGTCTCTTTGTCGAACGCCAAATTGATTGCCTGACGGACTTCCGGTTTATCCAGCGGCGGGTGTTGGGTGTTGATGGCCACGAAAGCGGTCATGAACGCCGCGTTCTCCTCCACGTTCAACTTGGGGTCGGTCCGGGCGGCTTGAATATCAAGTGGCTTGGGCGATAGAGCGATCTGGCATTCGTTCTGGCGAATTTTCTGCAGGCGAACGTTGGCATCCGGGGTAATCGCGAAGACCAGTGCGTCAACGCCGGGCTTGCCGCCAAAGTAGTCCGGGTTAGCGGCATATCGCACCACAGCGTCTCGCTGGAAGCGCTTGAAGACGAAAGGACCGGTACCGATGGGCTCGCTGTTGAGTTTTTCCGGCGTGCCCGCCTTGAGCAGTTGTGCGGTGTACTCGGCGGAGTAGATCGAAGCAAAGCCCATGCTCAGTGTTGCCAGAAACGTTGAGTCCGAGTGGTCGAGGGTAAAGCGCACCGTATGTGCGTCAGGCGCGTCGATGCGCTTGATCAACGCTGGCAGTTGCATCGATTGGGCGTGAGGAAAGCCGCTTTGAGCGATTTTGTGCCATGGGTTAGTTGGATCAAGCATGCGTTGAAAGCTGAACAGTACGTCGTCGGCCGTCAGCTCGCGGGTCGGATTGAAATAATCGGTGTGGTGAAATTTAACGCCGGAGCGTAATTTGAATGTGTACGTCAGGCCGTCAGCGGAGATGTTCCACTGTTCGGCCAAGCTGGGTACCACCTTGCCGTTTTGTGCGTCGAACTCTACCAGGCGGTTCATCAGCACATCGGCTGACGCGTTGGTGGTGGTCAGCGAGTTGTATTGCACCACGTCAAAGCCTTCAGGGCTGGCTTCAGTGCAAACGCTAAGCAGCGTCTCAGCTTGAGCCCATAAAGGGCACAGCAAAGGGGCAAGTAGAAGGGGTAAGGCAGCAAGGCGCATGGCTATATTCCTGTCAGAAAAGGCCCCATCTGCAGGCGCAGTCTGGTGAGGGACTTACCCTAGACTATGCGTCGACGCAGGACAATCCGTCTAGGTCGACGAGCGGTAGATTTCCTGCAATGGCCTGTACCGACTACGTTTTCAGCCAGCAAACAGGCAGGACGGAAAAGGTATTTCGCATGTGTTGTTGTTGCATCGCAGGGTTTCTGATATAAAGCAGCGCTCTTTTCTAGGGGCCCGGTTCCTTCGTTTGTAGGTGTAGCCGGTAAGACCCCTAAAGAAACGCGGCGCCTGGCGCCAACTGAGAGATTAAGCGGCCAACCCATGCCGGGTTGGGCATGTGGTTTTAGAGGGCTGAGGCATGTCGAGAGTATGTCAAGTTACCGGTAAGGGTCCGGTAACTGGGAATAACATTTCCCACGCAAACAACAAAACCCGTCGTCGTTTCCTGCCGAACCTGCAGCATCACCGCTTCTGGGTCGAGTCCGAGAATCGTTTCGTGCGTCTGCGCGTATCTGCCAAAGGCATGCGTATCATCGACAAGCGTGGCATTGATGTCATTCTTCTCGAAATCCGCGCCAATGGCGCTAAGGTCTAAGGGAGAAAGTCATGCGTGAATTGATCCGTTTGGTGTCGAGCGCTAACACAGGCCACTTCTACACCACCGATAAGAACAAGCGCACTACTCCGGATAAAATCGAAATCAAAAAATTCGATCCGGTAGCTCGCAAGCACGTGATCTACAAAGAAGCCAAAATCAAGTAATTGGTTTTTACTTCTTTACGAAGAAGCCCGCCTGAGAAGGCGGGCTTTTTTGTGCCTGAATTTCGAGGTTATGTTGAATAAAATGAACAACAGGCTGCCGTTTACCCCCAAGTGTCAAATATATTGGAAATACTCCGCTGACTTGGTTTAGGGTGGCAACTGCCTTGGCTGACGCCATCCGTATTCAAAATACAACAGGAGGACACTCGAATGACCACCCTGACTCGTGCTGACTGGGAACAACGCGCTCGCGATTTGAAGATCGAAGGCCGCGCCTACATCAATGGCGAATACACCGCCGCCGTTTCCAGCGCTACTTTCGAATGCATCAGCCCGGTCGATGGCCGCCTCCTGGCACACGTCGCCAGCTGTGACGCCGCAGATGCCCAGCGTGCCGTTGACAGCGCCCGTGCAACGTTCAATTCCGGTGTGTGGTCGCGACTGGCGCCAGTCAAGCGCAAAGTGGCAATGATCCGCTTTGCCGCCCTGTTGAATGAGCACGTTGAGGAGCTGGCGTTGCTTGAAACCCTCGACATGGGCAAGCCGATCAATGACGCGTTGACCATCGATATCCCCGCCGCCGCTCAGGCGCTGAGCTGGAGCGGTGAAGCGATCGATAAGATTTATGACGAAGTCGCCGCGACGCCCCACGATCAATTGGGTCTGGTGACGCGCGAGCCGATTGGTGTCGTCGCGGCCATCGTGCCGTGGAACTTCCCGTTGTTGATGGCCTGTTGGAAACTCGGCCCGGCGCTGTCCAGTGGTAACTCGGTGATTCTCAAGCCCTCGGAAAAATCCCCACTGACCGCCATTCGCGTCGCTCAACTGGCGGTTGAAGCCGGTATCCCAGCGGGCGTGCTCAACGTAGTGCCCGGTTATGGCCACACGGTGGGCAAAGCGTTGGCGCTGCACATGGACGTCGACACGTTGGTGTTCACCGGTTCCACACGCACCGCCAAGCAACTGCTGATCTATTCGGGCGAGTCGAATATGAAGCGCGTATGGCTGGAAGCGGGCGGTAAAAGCCCCAATATCGTCTTTGCCGACGCGCCGGACTTGAGAGCCGCAGCCGAGTCAGCGGCTGGCGCCATCGCGTTCAATCAGGGCGAAGTCTGCACCGCCGGTTCGCGCCTACTGGTGGAGCGTTCGATCAAGGACCAGTTTCTGCCGTTGGTGATCGAAGCACTGAAAGCCTGGAAACCGGGTAATCCGCTGGACCCGGAAACCACCGTCGGGGCGTTAGTCGATACGCAGCAGATGAATACCGTGCTGTCGTACATCGAGTCCGGGCATGCCGATGGCGCCAAGCTGGTCGCGGGCGGCAAGCGTATTTTGCAGGAAACTGGCGGCACTTACGTCGAGCCGACCATTTTTGACGGCGTGAGCAACGCGATGAAAATCGCTCAGGAAGAAATTTTCGGTCCGGTGCTGTCGGTGATTGCCTTCGACACCGTTGAAGAGGCCATCCAGATTGCCAACGACACGCCGTATGGCCTGGCTGCCGGGGTCTGGACCTCCAACCTGTCGAAAGCTCACCTGACCGCCAAGGCACTGCGAGCCGGCAGTGTGTGGGTCAATCAATACGATGGCGGCGACATGACGGCGCCGTTTGGTGGCTTCAAACAGTCGGGCAATGGCCGGGATAAATCCCTGCATGCGTTCGACAAGTACACCGAATTGAAAGCGACCTGGATCAAGTTGTAATCCTCCAAACCGAGTCGGTTTCTTCGCGGATGAATTCGCTCCCACGGTTGAACTCGCTTTAACCGTGGGAGCGAATTGCTTCGCGAAAAGACCTTACGGATCTATGAAAATGCGTTGGGGTACTTATTTCGCTGTGCTGGCTTCGGTCCTCAGCGTCGGGTTAGCACTGGGCGTCAGCATGCCGCTGGTGTCCATGCGCCTGGAAAGCTGGGGCTACGGTTCGTTCGCCATCGGCGTTATGGCCGCGATGCCCGCCATCGGTGTGCTGGCGGGCGCCAGTGTCGCCAGCCGCCTCGCTGCGCATGTCGGCACGCCGTTGCTGATGCGCTTGTGTTTGTGGGGCGGGGCGCTCTCTATTGGGTTGCTCGCGTTACTGCCGAGCTACGCGGTCTGGGTCGTGTTGCGGCTATTGATCGGCGTCATCCTGACCATCGTTTTTATTCTGGGCGAAAGCTGGATCAACCAACTGGTGGTCGAGCGTTGGCGCGGTCGGCTGGTAGCGCTGTATGGCAGCACTTACGCCCTGAGCCAGCTGGCTGGGCCATTGCTGCTGGGCGTGATGGGCACCGAGGCCGATTATGGCTTTTGGGTCGGTGCCGCGTTATTGGTCATCTCCCCGCTGTTGCTGCTGGGACGAACCGGCGCACCCAGCACCGAGGCGTGCAGCGTTACCTTTAATGACCTGTTCGGTTTCTGCCGAGGGCTGCCAGCGATTGCCTGGGCGATTGCGTTGTTTGCCGCGTTCGAAGCGATGATCCTGACCCTGCTGCCGATCTATTGCTTGCAACAGGGCTTTACTGCGGAAATCTCATTGTTCATGGTCAGCACCGTGGTGGTCGGCGATGCCCTGTTGCAACTGCCGATCGGTGCGTTGGCCGACCGCATCTCTCGGCGCACGCTATTTTCCGGTTGTGCGTTACTGTTGATGGTATCGAGCCTGGCAATCCCGTTGCTGCTCGACACGGTATTGATATGGCCGGTGTGGGTGTTGTTCGGTGCCAGCGCTGGCGGGCTGTTTACCCTGTCGCTGATATTGATTGGCGAACGCTATCGCGATGACGCGTTGGTCCGCGCCAATGCCCACGTGGCTCAGTTGTGGGGCGTGGGTTGCTTGTTGGGGCCCTTGGCGGCGGGCGCGGGCAGCCAATGGGTCAGCGGGCATGCTTTGCCGCTGTTGATGGCTGCCGGTGCATTCGGTCTGGTGATTGTGTCCCTGCGCCGTGGCGCGTTCGGCTTACAGCCGGTGATGGCTTAGCGACCCGCCTTCACGCGGTCTCGCTTAGCAGATGCGTGATGGCAGCACCCACCGTTCGCACGGCGGCTTCAATCTCGGCCGTTGGCTTCGATGCGTAGTTCATTCGCAGACAGTTCCGGTATTTGCCCGCCGCCGAGAAAATACTGCCGCCCGCCACTTGAACGCCTTGCCCCAGCAACGCGCGGTTCAGGCGCAAGGTGTCGAAATCTTCCGGCAGCTCGACCCACAGCATAAAACCACCTTGGGGCCGACTGACCCGTGTGCCCTGTGGGAAGTAGCGCATGACCCAGTCAGTCATCTGGTCGCGGCCACGCTGATATTGCCCCCGCATCCGCCGTAAGTGCGGTTCGTAATGCCCGTCCTTGAGAAATTCGGCGATGGCCAACTGAGGTTGGGTGGCGGTGCAACCGGTGCTGATGTACTTCATGTGCAGCACTTGTTCCAAATAACGACCGGGTGCGACCCAGCCAATCCGCACGCCAGGCGCAAGGGTCTTGGAAAACGAACTGCACAGCAGGACGCGGCCGTCTTCGTCGAAAGACTTTATCGTGCGCGGACGGGGGTAGGTGTAGGCCAGGTCGCCATACACGTCGTCTTCAATGATTGCCACGTCATAGCGCTGGGCCAGGGTCAGCAACGCTTTTTTATTCGCCTCGGGCATGATGTAGCCCAGCGGGTTGTTGCAGTTGGGAGTTAGCTGAATGGCTTTGATTGGCCACTGTTCCAAGGCCAACTCCAACGCCTCAAGGCTGATGCCTGTGATTGGGTCGGTGGGAATTTCCAGTGCCTTTAAGCCGAAGCCCTTGAGCATTTGCATCACCCCGTGAAAGCTAGGCGAATCCACCGCGACGATATCACCAGTCTGGCAAATGGCGCGCAGGCTGGTGGACAGCGCTTCGCTACAGCCGGTCGTGATGACTAACTCGTTGGTCGTGAGCTGGCAGCCAGAATCCAGCATCAGTCGCGCCACTTGCTCACGTAGGCTTTGGGTGCCGTAGATCGTGTCGTAATACAAACTCGCCATGTCTTGGCGTCGGCTGATGGTGGCCAAGGAGCGCAGCAAGGGTTTTAGCGTTGGGCTGGTGATGTCTGGCATCCCTCGGCCCAGCTGGATCACGTCTTTATTCGGTACGACGCGAATCAACTCCAGGACTTGATCCCACTGAGAGATTTCCACCGGACGCTGCGCGGGCCGTCCCACTGCGGGCAAGGCCGGCGCCGTTCGTCCCGCCGGAACGAAATAACCCGATTTAGGCTTCGGCGAGGCCAAGCCGTTGTCCTCCAACACGCGATACGCCTGTTGCACAGTGCTGAGGCTCACCCCGTGTTCCACGCTCAAAGCGCGGACTGAGGGCAGTCGGTCGCCGGGACGATAAAAGCCGTTTTCAATGCGGGAGCCGAGCAGTTCAGCAAGGTTTACATAGAGCGTCATGGCGGACTCCCAGCGGCTATTTTTCAAATCGACCGATACAGATGAGGCCAAAATACAGCATTCAGTGGAATATTCGTACTGTGTGTATGGAAAAAATACTGCATTTTTGGATCTGTAATGGTTCCTGCTGCCGCGCCATCATGAAGCCACATGCAAAAGGTGATGGAGGCGTTGGAAATGAACGGGATGAGCGATGTACGGCTAATGCTGCGCGGTCAGGAGTTGCAGGCAGTGCAGGGGCCTTTTATCAAGATGCGCTGCGCGCCAGCGTCCAGCCGCTGGGGCGTTTTCCGCCATCGTTGGGTCACACGCAAAGTGCTGCTGGAGTTGGACGCCGACCAACTTCGAGACGTCGGCATCTCGTGGGAGCAGGCGCGTGCCGAAGGACTGAAGCCGTTCTGGCGGGACTGAGGAATGTTTAGCGCCGTTCTTTCAAGCGGTGCCAGAGCATGCCCAGCGCCAATAGGGGAGAGCGCAACCTTTTCCCTCCCGGAAAGGTCATGTGCGGCACCTGGGTGAACAGTTCAAATCCACTGCTGTGCTGGCCGCTGATGGCTTCTGCCAGAAGCCGTCCGGCCAGATGGGTGGCGTTCAGGCCATGGCCGGAATAGGCCTGGGCGTAATACACATTCGGATGGCTATCGAGTCGACCGATCTGTGGCAGCCGGTTGGCGCCGATGCCGATCATGCCGCCCCATTGGTAGTCGATTTTAACGTCGGCCAGTTGCGGGAAAACCTGCAACATCTTGGGCCGCATGTAGGCCGCAATGTCTTTTGGGTCGCGCCCCGAATAATGACAGGCGCCTCCGAACAGCAGGCGTCGGTCAGCCGAGAGCCGGTAATAATCGACCGTCACCCGCTGGTCGCAGAGCGCCATGTTTTGCGGCAACAGTTCGTGGGCCTGTGCTGCGCTTAATGGCTCAGTTGCGATGATGTAGCTGCCCGCCGCCAAGACTTTGCCGCTTAGCTGCGGGTTCAAATCATTCAGATACGCGTTGCAGCCCAGCACCAGGGTATCGGCGCGCACCGATCCATGTGCGGTGTGGACGCAGAGCTGTGGCCCATAGTCGATTCGGGTCACTGCTGAGTGTTCAAAGAGCTGAACGCCCAATTCCCGCGCAACCTGTGCTTCGCCCAGCGCCAAATTCAACGGATGTAAGTGGCCCGAACCCATGTCGATTAGTCCGCCAACATAGCGATCCGAGCCCACCACGCTGTGCATCTCGTTGGCTTGCAGCACCCGCAGTTCGTGGCGATAACCGAGGCCGCGTAACGACTCGGCGTCCTCGATCAAGTGAGCTAAATCTCGGGGTTTGTTGGCCAGATCGCAGTAGCCCCAGGTCAGGTCGCAGTCGATGTGGTGCCGTTCCACTCGCTGGCGCACGATTTCTACCGCTTCCAGGCCCATGAGTTTCAACTGGCGAACACCCTCGCTGCCGAGAGTGGGCGTAAATTGCTCCAGTCCATGGCCCACGCCGCGAATCAGTTGCCCGCCATTGCGCCCACTGGCACCCCAACCAATCTTGCGCGCCTCCAGTAACACCACGCTCAGACCGCGTTCTGCCAGTTCAATCGCGGTATTGAGCCCGGTAAAACCACCGCCGACCACGCACACATCAGCCTTCAGCTCGCCCTTTAGCATCGGATGATCCCGTTGCGGATGGCTGCTGGCGGCGTAGTAAGAAGCGGTGTGTTGGTCGGTGATAGTTGGCTGCTGAACGCGGGCGTTCATGTTGTTTTTCCTGTTTTTGGTGTTTGGAAAACTTTACGCAGCATAGACGTCGACGCGGACCACCGGCAAGGTTCGGCTCGGTGGCGCTGTCCGATACGGCACAAGTGAGGCAAAATCCCAGCTGATCCTTCTTTCGGTAATCGCTTCGATGAGCTGCAACAGCCAGAAAATCCGCTTTCTTCGGCAGCAGATCCCGTCATTCGAGTGCGTGCCCGGTTGCCACGATTGCTGTGGGCCTGTCACGACTTCAACTGAAGAAATGTCCCGCTTGCCACGCAAGACGGCGGCCGAGCAAGAGGCCGCGATGGATGAGCTGGATTGCGTACACCTGGGGCCTAATGGCTGCACAGTGTATGAAGAGCGTCCGCTGATCTGCCGTCTGTTCGGCACCACCCCGACCCTGCCCTGCCCCAATGGCCGTCGCCCAGTGGAAATGATTCACCCCAAGGTTGAGAAGCAGATTCACGAATACATGGCGACTACTCGACAAGTGTTGGTGTGAGCTCTCGCGCTCCTACAGTTATCCCGTATTTCCCCGCCTACTCAGGTATCGGCAAATTCAGGCTCTCTTTCACTTCTTCCATCACGATGTAGCTCTTGGATTCGCGCACGTGCGGGAGCTTGAGCAGGATGTCGCCGAGTAATTTTCGGTAGGACGCCATCTCTGAAATCCGCGCTTTGACCAGGTAATCGAAGTCGCCGGACACCAAATGGCATTCCAGTACGTGGGGCAGTTTCAAGACGGCGCGGCGAAACTCCTCGAAGGTGTCGCCCGACTTGTAATCCAGGCTGATTTCAACGAAAACCAGCAGGCTGGCCTTGAGGTTTTGTGGGTTGAGCCGGGCGTTGTAGCCCATGATGATCCCTTCGCGCTCAAGCCTGCGCACCCGCTCAGTGCAGGGCGTGGTCGACAATCCGACGCGCTCCCCCAGCTCGGTAAATGAAATCCGGCCGTCCGCTTGAAGGATGCGCAAGATGTTGCGATCAATCTTGTCCAACTCACGTTTGGACTGATGCTGGGTCCGCATGGGTTACCCCTCGCTAGTAAAGCCGTTATTGCCGAGAATTACCGCCGAATATAGGCGTTTATATAGTGAAATGCACTGCCCGCTGCTTTTTATACTGGGCATATCTTTGCTCTTAAGCACAAACGTCAGCGGATATCCGCGATTGAGGGATTTACTATGCGAGTTCTGGTCCTTGGCAGCGGCGTGATCGGTACGACAACGGCCTACTATCTGGCGCGGGCCGGGTTTCAGGTGACTGTTGTCGACCGCCAGCCTGCCGCTGCCATGGAAACCAGCTTCGCGAATGCGGGCCAAGTGTCGCCAGGTTACGCCTCACCATGGGCTGCGCCGGGCGTGCCGCTCAAGGCCATCAAATGGTTGCTTCAGCGCCATTCGCCGCTGGCGATCAAGGCCACCGGGGACATCGATCAATACCTGTGGATGGCGCAGATGCTGCGCAACTGCACGGCCAGTCGCTATGCGGTGAATAAAGAGCGCATGGTGCGCTTGTCCGAATACAGCCGCGATTGCCTCGACGAACTGCGCATCGAAACCGGTATTGCCTACGAAGGCCGCAGCCTGGGCACGACCCAATTGTTCCGCACCCAGGCGCAACTCGATAACGCCGCCAAGGACATCGCCGTTCTGGAACAGTCTGGCGTGCCGTACGAATTGCTCGACCGCGCCGGCATCGCCCGGGTTGAACCCGCGTTGGCAGGCGTCACCAACATCCTCGCCGGCGCATTGCGCCTGCCCAATGATCAGACTGGTGACTGCCAGTTGTTTACCACTCGCCTCGCGGAAATGGCGGTCAAGTTAGG
The DNA here is from genome assembly GCF_034350045.1 of Pseudomonas sp. CCI4.2. Lineage (NCBI taxonomy): Bacteria > Pseudomonadati > Pseudomonadota > Gammaproteobacteria > Pseudomonadales > Pseudomonadaceae > Pseudomonas > Pseudomonas sp. CCI4.2. The sequence continues at coordinate 1,586,272 of NZ_CP133781.1, forward strand.
CGTTGAGTTCCGTTTCGATCAGAACATCGAACGGCTGGATTTCGCCGGCGACCGAATCAATGGCGTGTGGATCGACGGCAAGCTGGAAACCGCTGACCGCTACGTGCTGGCGCTGGGCAGTTATTCGCCGCAGTTGCTCAAGCCGTTGGGCATCCGCGCCCCGGTGTATCCGCTCAAGGGTTACTCGCTGACCGTGCCGATCACCAACCCGGCCATGGCGCCGACCTCGACTATTCTCGACGAGACCTACAAGGTCGCGATCACCCGTTTCGACAACCGTATTCGGGTGGGCGGCATGGCGGAAATCGCGGGTTTCGACCTGTCGCTTAACCCGCGTCGGCGCGAAACGCTGGAGATGATCGTCGGCGACCTTTATCCTCAGGGCGGTGATTTGGCAGCGGCTGATTTTTGGACCGGTCTGCGCCCGACCACGCCGGACGGCACACCGATTGTAGGTGCCACGCCGTTCCGTAACCTGTTCCTCAATACCGGCCACGGCACACTTGGTTGGACCATGGCGTGTGGCTCGGGTCGTTTGTTAGCCGATTTGATCGCGCTCAAAACACCTCAGATCAGCGCCGAAGGCCTTGATATTTCTCGCTACGGTAAAACCCAGGAGATCGTAAAACATGGCAATCCTGCGCCAGCTCACCAATGACCGCATGAGTCAGATCGTCGTCCACAACAGCACCGTGTATTTGTCCGGGCAAGTGGCTGACAACATGGCCGGCGGAATCGAGCAGCAAACCCGCGAAACCTTGGCCAACATCGAGCGTTTGCTGGATTTGGCCGGCACTGATACCTCGCGGATTCTCTCAGTGACCATTTACCTGAAAGACATCGATGCGGATTTTGCCGGGATGAATAGCGTGTGGGACAAGTGGCTGCCAAAAGGCGTCGCACCCACCCGCGCCACCGTTGAGTCGAAGCTGTGCGAGCCTGAGATTCTGGTTGAATTATCGGTAGTCGCTGCGCTGCCGTAACGATCCCCCGCCATCCTGTAGGAGCGAATTCATTCGCGAAGGGGTCGGTACATCTAACACATGGTTGTCTGACCCAACGCATTCGCGAATGAATTCGCTCCAACGGACCTTATTCCTTTAACTTCAGAATCCCGCCGCCATGCGTCCTGCCCGCGCTTTAATCGATCTGCAAGCCCTGCGTCAAAACTATCAGTTGGCACGTGAGTCCACAGGCGCCAAGGCGCTTGCGGTGATCAAGGCCGATGCTTATGGGCACGGCGCGGTGCGTTGCGCGCAGGCCCTGGAAGGTGACGCCGATGGCTTTGCCGTGGCCTGCATCGAAGAGGCGCTGGAGCTACGCGAGGCGGGAATCCGGGCACCGATTTTGCTGCTTGAAGGATTCTTCGAAGCCAGCGAATTGCCCCTTATCGTCGAGCATGATCTCTGGTGCGTGGTGCATTCACTGTGGCAGCTCGAGGCCATTGAGCAGGCCAGCCTAAGCAAACCGCTCACCGCCTGGCTCAAACTGGATTCGGGCATGCACCGAGTCGGCTTGCGCCCTGACGACTACAAAGCCGGCTACCAGCGTTTGTTGAGCAGTGGGAAAGTGGCGAACGTCGTCTTGATGACTCACTTCGCCCGTGCCGACGAACTGGATTGCTTGCGCAGCGACGAACAAGTGGCCGTGTTCAAAGCGGCCACCCAAGGGATCGTGGCGCCGATCAGTTTGCGTAACTCACCAGCGGTTCTGGGTTGGCCGACCATCCCAAGCGATTGGGTGCGCCCCGGCATTCTGCTCTACGGCGCCACGCCATTCGACCAGTCGAACAGCCTGGCCGCACGCCTGAAGCCGGTGATGACGCTGGAATCAAAAGTCATTTGTGTACGTGAATTGCCTGCGGGCGAACCGATTGGCTATGGCGGTGGTTTCGTCACCGATCGGTCCATGCGCATCGGCGTCGTCGCCATGGGTTACGCGGATGGTTATCCACGTCAGGCGCCCACCGGCACGCCAGTTTTTATCGACGGGCAATTGAGCCGATTGCTGGGCCGTGTGTCCATGGACATGCTGTGCGTTGATTTGACCGATTTGCCACACGCTGGGCTTGGCAGCCAAGTTGAATTGTGGGGCAAAAACGTTCTTGCCAGCGACGTTGCCGCTCACGCCGGGACCATCCCCTATCAGATTTTTTGCAACCTACGCCGGGTCCCAAGGCTCTATTCCGGGAACTGACCGCCAAGGCTGCGTCGGCGCTGATTACCTTCAGATTATTCCCCGATAAGCGGCGAGTGCTTTTACGAGCAGGTTAGGGGTCGAAGTGTTGTAAATACTGAACGCTATCGCCATCATAACGTTCATTTCGACCGCACCTGATCAATAGGAGGACTCCCGTATTGGACGTCGGTGAACGACTGCAATCCATTCGCAAGCTCAAAGGTCTGTCCCAACGTGAACTCGCCAAGCGAGCGGGCGTGACCAACAGCACCATCTCCATGATCGAGAAAAACAGCGTCAGCCCTTCGATTAGTTCTTTGAGAAAGGTGCTGGGCGGTATACCGATGTCCATGGTCGAGTTCTTTTCGGAAGAGTTGGAGCAAGAAAACCCGACGCAGGTGGTTTACAAAGCCAGCGAACTGATCGACATTTCGGACGGCGCGGTGACCATGAAACTGGTCGGGAAGGCGCACCCAAGTCGGGCGATCGCTTTTCTCAGCGAGATCTATCCTCCAGGTGCTGACACCGGGGTTGAAATGCTCGTTCATGAAGGCGAAGAAACCGGAATCATGCTCGAAGGTCGTTTGGAATTGGTGGTCGGTGCCGAGACGTTCATTCTTGAAGCGGGCGACAGCTATTATTTCGAAAGCACCAAGCCCCACCGCTTTCGTAACCCGTTCGACGAGCCGGCGCGACTAATCAGCGCAGCGACGCCAGCGAATTTTTGAATTAAATTACGCGCTTCAACCAGAGACGCGCTGTTCGGAAGAAGCATAGAGCGTCCATCAAGGCCTGATATTCGGTAATCACCCCTGCGACTATAGGGTTGTTTCGCAGTGGCGGCCTAACCGTTATACTTTCGTCCGCCCGCCAGACCGTGGCCGCGGGCGTGACTAGTCACCATGAGGGTGTAAGCGTGAATTTAATTAACAAAATGCTGGCAGTACCTGCTGTCGTCTTGGCCCTTTGGGCCGTTGGCGCTCAGGCGACGACCAATACCAATGACGATATTGCCAAGCGTCTGGAGCCAGTAGGCCAAGTCTGCATACAAGGCAAAGAATGCGCAGGCATGGAGGTTGCGGCCTCCGCTGCCGGTGGAGGCGGTGCGAAATCGCCGGATGACATCATCGCTGGCCACTGCAACGCGTGCCACGGCACCGGCCTGCTGGGTTCGCCGAAAATCGGTGACGCCGCAGACTGGGGCAAGCGCGCCAAAGAGCAGGGCGGTCTTGATGGCCTGCTGGCAAAAGCGATCACCGGTATCAACGCAATGCCGCCAAAAGGCACCTGCGCCGATTGCTCCGATGCAGAGCTTAAAGGCGCCATTTCGAAAATGTCTGGTCTGAAGTAATTTGGTCAGGTTCGGATAGTAGGAAGCCGACGTCATGTCGGCTTTTTATTTAGAGCGAAGGCGGTAGCTTTTTACTCGTCATCCGAAAGTAGGCGTTCCAAGTATCGGCCATCAGAATTTATAACAGCCTTATAAATGCTGTACGATTCCATCTCGCAAGCATTAGCAGGCTCTAGGACGCCATTGTGCAGGTGTCGCAGGTCACAGCTAGGGATTGACATGATAATTGGAGAATGGGTCGCAATTATAAACTGAGAACCTTGTTTTGCTAGCTCAGCAATCCTAATGACAAAGCTAAGTTGGCGAATTGGGTGTAGAGAAGCTTCCGGCTCGTCTAAAATATAGATGCCGTCCGGTTTAAATCGATTTTGGTAGAGTGCTTCCATTGCCTCGCCATGAGACATAGAGTGAAGATCTTTTCCTCCATAATAAGTTTTAATCTCAGGATCAAAGCTTCCCTCGCTGTCTAAGCGTCTAATCTCGGTGTTTAAATTATAAAAAGTCTCAGCTCGATAAAAGAAGATGTCTTTCTCCTTTCTGTAACCTTTGGAAATAATGATATTATTATGTAAGTCTGAGTGAGTAGCCTCTGTGCTGAAAGAGAAATTTTTCCCACCTCCCTCGGGGTTACATCCTAGTTTTACAGCAATCGATTCAAGCAAAGTAGACTTGCCAGCTCCATTGTCTCCGACAATTACTGTTATTGCATTGTCGAAATTAATTGGAAAAATATAGTGTATAGACTTATTAAGTAACACTCCAGCCTTGAGTCGTATTTCTTTAATAATTGTAGCGTTCATATTCTTCTCTTGAAAATCCTATTTATTGAAACTTTTGTTCCAACTATAGATAACGCTGCTTGGATGGAGCTGTTGGCGCCGAGAGCAAACATGCCAACGTAGCCTAGATAATACAGCATCTCAGCTCCAAGCATTCCAGGTGATAAAGTTGCTATCAGAAATAATGATGCAGCAATCATAGCAGATACGATAATTTCTGGCGTACCGCTAAGTAAAATACAAAGCCGCTCATATAAGTAGCGTGTGTTTATAGATCTCCTCAAATTGTACTCAGTGCTTTTAGCTCTAAAGTTGAAACGATGAGCATTGTTGAAAGAGGCTTTTTTCAGACGAATAATCGAGGCTTTGTATTTTTGCTCTTGGTCAATTTCCAAAGTGTACGCTTGACCAACGCATTTGGTAAAACGAGTAACATGAAGATATGAAAGACCGAACAGTATCATTAATGGGGCCGCCATAAAATAATTATCGAAAGTTAAAACAATAAAAGTAACCAGAGTCAAGCAGCCAGAAGCAGTTAGCTCCAAAATCTGTATAACGCTTGCTGCGACCCTTTCAGAGTCCTCTTTTATCAAAGTGATAAGTTCGCCCTCCTTATTTGATTTCGCTTGTGCGTAAATATGTTCTATCAGAGAAAGTCGTATTCGAGCTTCAATCAAATGATTTAGTATTGTGCAGGCGCATTGTAATATGCTTTTGCCACTAAATATGAATATCAGTACGAATATAGTGTAAACGTTTTTTTGGGATGCTGTTATCTCCCTGATGCCATTGCTAATGACATAGGGTATAGCAATTTGTAAAGCAGCACTGGTTATCGATATGGCAATACTAGTAACTATAAGAAAGCCGTGTTTTTCAATTACGGTCTTAATGGAATGTGGTTTTGCCATGTAATGAAACCATCCTTGATCGTCTATAAATTGCTTCCGCGCTCGAAAAATAAATTCCTAGCAGGAAACCCAAAGGATTTAATATGCGCTCTATATACATCGCGGATGCGATCAACGCGCCTAATGTTATCGCATTTGACTGCAATAATTGATCTCCTATATATAGCAAGAGTGACATGCCGATAAGAAATGAAAAGCCGGTAGCTGCCTCAAGTGTTGAAATTTTCAGCTGGGTTTTGCAAAGTATCATCAAAGTGTCTTTCTTTAATTCGTCAAACACGTCAAATGAGGGGCCGCTTTTCATCTGCGATGCAGAAATAATATTACTGATGAGAACAGTGTTTTGCTCAACATATCTGCCGTAGGTTTTTTCTATTACTGTCCTGCTTGTTATATAAACTAATGACGAAAAAATAATTGCTGCTATTGGGGCTATCAAAAGCGAAAAGTGGTAGTTATATATCGCTATCAGAGAGAGGCAAATTGCTGCGAGACTTACGCTGATATCAAAATATATATTGTGATATAGGTAAATGGAACCGTCCACGTCATTATCGACAAACTCAATTATGTCGCCTTCAGGTAACGAACCTCTGTTGTGTTGTATCAGTATCTGAACAGATTTCTGTTTAAGTTTCAGCCTAGTAGCGGCGTTCGACTTAGCTAACTGAATTTTTGTGTAGAGTTTTATGCATGGAGATAATATGAAGCTGATACATGCAGCTGAAATATGCCAAATATGCAGTTCATGGTGCTCTTGATAGTGATCGATAGTGGCGCCCAAAAAAAAGGGGCGCAAAGGTTCACGCATGCCGTCGCAGCCCCAAGAGCTATAAAGCCAAAGTTAGGTATCATTATTATAGGTAGTTCATTTGATGGACAAGGAAGGGAAACTCGTACGCTCTGCTAAGAATGCCGGATGCGCCCAGAACCGCTCCCGTTTTCCCTACCCAAAGACCCAAAGGATCGGCAGATCTAGAGCGTAGTTCTCGCACATCGTGCTCTGCTAATAACGACAAATTCAACCATGCATAAACTCTTGGATCGGATAGTGCAGCGGGGTATAATTTTTTTAAAATATTTAGTAAGCCGTATGCACCATGGCACATTGAATCATTCGAGGGCCGTTCCCTTTGTATAAGACTTTCATAGCAAAAAAACGATGATGCAGGTTTTTCTGTAATAAAATCTAATGCTTCTTGTACTCCGTGTTCCGCAAAATACTGAAGGGCGAGATAGTTTCCTGGTAAACCGTGACTCCATGAGAACTCACCACCTTTCGATTCAGACCTACGGCGGTAATCGGGCCAGTTGTTGATGCTTTCATCAAATTGCTTCAATTCCCAGTCTAAAAACGTAGTGAAAACATCATACGCTTCGGCTGTCCTAGCGATGGTTTTATAAAAATAAAATGCTGAGTATGCGCATCCCATGACGCCATGGGAAATTCCGGAGAGAAGTGCGTCTTGTCGAATAGTCACGGACTTGTCGAATTGAACCATTCGCTTGCCATCAGCGATAGTAAGCTCAGTGTCAATTTTTCCGTGCAAATTTACGGCCAAAGCGCTGAATTCGTAATCACCGGAAAGTTCAAATAGCTTAGTCAGTACGCTGAGTGTTCCGTACATACCAGAAAGAAGGTCAGCGCCCCAATAATACTTCTGCCACCAGTCTTCCGACATTGCGCTGTGCAAATAATTTTTGTATTTTTCTAACAATTCATATGTCGACTATCGTCAAAATACTTGAGACAGATTGCGAGAGGTAAGATCGATGAGGATATGCCAAAATGTGAGCCTCCCAGATGAGACCCCTGATTATCTAATTTGGCGACTACTCGCCTATATGTCTCATTCAGCAGCGGTAATAAGCCGTCTGTCGGTATTGGTGTCATGTGGTGGATGGTTACTAGGCCATATATTATGCCGGAAAGCCCGTAATATAGATCTTCTCCCAATTCAGAATATTCTATATAACCCCCCGGCGATGCGTGAAAGCCATACCATAAACCGTTATTGGAAAGTTCTGTTGAGATTTTGGTAGTGAGAAATTTTATATTCTCATGTTGAGAACGTCTTATACTTTCTATTACGTCCGGTAGACTGAGTGAGTTAAGATTGATCGCGTCAACTTCCCTAAAATTATGCGTTGTTAGTTTTTTATCATGATCGTACATAAACTTCATAGCGGTTAAGGTATTATTTATTTGAGCGAGTTCAAAATTGCGGCGGCTCTCGGAGAAATTTTCGATATAATCAACGCTGTTGGATAGCCCGTCCAGATAGGTGTTTGGATCTAGATGCCCTTCCCCGGAATAGTGGGGCTCGAAAAAGTCTAGTGACCCAACCTGGCTTTTTGCATATGGAATGTCAAGATTCAAAAGTGCTTTTACTTCCGCGGGTAAAAATCCTTTTGCTGGCGCATTATCATTATCAAGAATCTTGGCTAAAAACGCTTCTCGCTCATTTGTCGAACGCATCAAAGATGCATGAAGGGAGCATTGCAGCGCATAATGGTAAGTAGCGGTGGGGCGTGGCACGTAACGCGATGGAAGTCCTTTGAATGATTGAATTTTTTGGACTACGAATAGCTTGTTTTTTTCTAGGACCGAAAAAATTTGTTGAATCCTTCACGAATTTCTTGCTCATAGAGCCATGGGCTAACGACCTCTCCATCAATATAAAGTACGTTTTCTGCTGGAAATATTTTGACGCCGTCGGTGCCGAAAGTTCCATCACCGCTGTCATCTTCTATGTACTGGTACAAATTAAGGCTGACATATTGTTCTCTCAGGCCACCTAGAGCGCTTAAATCGACCCCGATCCCGTCGGTCCCCTTCCAAGTCCAGTTCGGAAGTATGCTTGTCTGGGCACAGTTCCAACGAACCTCTTTAGGGATCGTCTTGATATCTAGCACGCAGTAAAACATAGTCTCGAGGTCGATGGGGGTAGGGTTGCTTCCATTGCATATAATATTGTCAGAGGTTATATCGGAAGCGGTAAAAGCTGTACAAAACCCTAGAAGAAACCCGGCACGTTTATAATAAGTATGCACATCCAAAATATTACTAGCTGGTGTATGTGGCACAAACTGTGCCCAGCCGTGGTCTTGATTTACGATGTAGGACGGAATTTCCCATTCCGCGTAACTAGTTCCTGCATCTTCAGAAAGCCTCTTTAGAAGCATCGAAGCGTTATGTTCTATCGTGAGATTTCTGGGTTTATATATTACTTTGCTACCATTGGAGAAAGTTAAGCTGCAGACGGTGAGGGAGCCATTGTGAGTTTCACCTTCCGACGGGTTACACTCACTGATGGGATAGGACGACTGTTCGCCGATTAATGCCTCCAAGAATGCTCGATCTTCGCTTAGACGAGTTGCCAAAAGTCGGGTTTGATCAACAAAATTTTCGGATACTTGCTGGAGTACCCGGTCCAACTCTGGATATGCCTCTAGGATATTGAGCAAATAATTTGAATTATTTCTCACTAAATTATAGTATTCCACAGTGTTCAATTTATGTGGTTTGATCGTTGAATTTAATATATCTTTTTCTACGGTTAATACGTTAGCAGCAGTATTTGTGATTCGCGTTGACAAGTTCCTTAAATAACCATTGATGATCACCTTTTTCTCTGGTTCAGCTAATCCTTCAATCTTTGTTAAGCCTTCGATAGACTTTTTTGTAAAAAAGACTAGGTATGGCCATACCGGACAATCGGTCGTGATACTTTTTACGTCTTGCGATTGTAGTTTTAATATTTCAATAGCGTATTGCATCTGACTTCCTTGCATAGAGGACGGCTGCGTCGCAGCCGTCAACTTGATTCACGCGTATGTTGCGTTGCAGCAACGGCTCCAGCACTGAGTGCAACAGCTGGTACACGGTTTGGTACCACTGCTTGCTGATGTGAGATTACTGTATGCTTGAATAACAAGCGCTGAAATTGGCGCAATTGTTTCCAACATCACACTTCGGTTATTTTGAATTGTTTCGAGATCGATCTGCATATTGCTCTCGCTTTATGAGAAATTTAGTTAAGGTAATGGATCGCAATGTATCTAGCGGACGACATATATAGTTGGATGGCACTTTCAGATAATGCTCGCACATTGTATAGGTCAAGAACTGTTCATTAGCGAATCTCCTAATCAGGCTTTTTGAGATTTATGTACCGGGTTATTTGTATTGATTTATTGTTCACCTCAAACCGCGTCGGGTCAACAGCGATACATTCCGGGAATGTTGTAGCTTTTGTCTTAAGACAATTCCTACAATTATTTAAAGCGATTCCTGCGTGGTAAGTTTGTATTGAAGCGTAACATCCACCTTGCGCTTACTATTTTGGAACTTCCAACAATCACTCGGAAAGGGCTAACCGTTATACTTGCGTCCGCCCCGAAGCTGTGGACGCGGGCGTGACTAGTCACCATGAGGGTGTAAGCGTGAACCTAATCAATAAGATACTGGCAGTACCCGCCGTCGTATTGGCCCTTTGGGCCGTTGCCGCTCAAGCTACGACCACTGACGATATTGCCAAGCGTCTGGAGCCAGTAGGCCAAGTCTGCGTTCAAGGCAAAGAATGCCCTGGGATGGACTTTGTCGCATCGGCTGCCGGTGGCGGCGGGGCGAAAACCCCGGACGACATCATTGCCGGCCATTGTGGCGCATGCCACGGCACCGGTTTGCTGGGTTCGCCGAAAATCGGTGACGCCGCCGACTGGGGCAAGCGCGCCAAAGAGCAGGGCGGTCTTGACGGCATCTTGGCCAAGGCCATCACGGGCATCAACGCCATGCCGCCTAAAGGCACCTGCGCCGATTGCTCCGATGCAGAGCTCAAAGCCACCATCTCGCAAATGTCTGGGTTGAAGTAATTCAGTCCGATAAAAATAGCCGGCCTTGGGTCGGCTTTTTTTTACGCGCGATTCACTGTGTAGGGGCGCGCTTGTCCGCGATCAGCTGCGCAGCAGTCGTCAATCAGGCAGCTCGGGTTTTTCCGTTGAAATCGGGTCAGATATTTGGGACCGCTTCGCGATCCATCGTGGGCAAGCGCGCTCCTACCAGTGGCGAATTTGCGGTATTTGTTTGGCCACAAATAACCCACAACCCTGTTCTTTGCAGTAAACACCCGGCAAGCTCGGTCCAACCTGAAATCAAGGATGTGCCGGGAGGGTTCAATGCCAAAGTCATGCTCCATCGAACACGCCGTCAACCAAGTGCTCGAACGATTGCCTGCGCACATTCATATGGGGCTGCCGCTGGGCTTGGGCAAACCCAATCTTTTCGTTAACGCTCTGTATGCTCGAGTCAGGCAGTTGCCCGAGCGACGGCTGACGATTTACACCGCGCTTTGCCTTGGGCGGCCTGATTTGGGTGATGGGTTGCAGGAGCGCTTTCTTGAGCCCTTCGTGGCGCGGGTGTTTGGTGACTATCCCGAGTTGGATTTTCTCGCTGACCTTCACCGGGACAGCCTGCCGCTGAATATCCACGTTGAGCAATTTTTCATGTTGCCGGGCAGTTTGCTTACTAGTCACTCGGCGCAGCAGGATTACGTCAGTAGCAATTACAGCCATGCGGCCCGCGACATTAATGCCAATGGCTTGAACCTGGTGGCGCAACTGGTTGCTCGCGATCCGGCGCGTTCAGGGCGGTTGAGCTTGAGCTGTAATTCGGATGTGACCCTTGATCTGTTGCCGATGATTGCCAAACGTCGTGCTGCCGGTGAGACCATTTTGTTGCTCGGTCACGTACACGCCGATTTGCCGTACATGCCGGGTGACTCGGAGCTCGACGTGGATGATTTCGATCTGCTGATCGAGAACGAAGACCACAGCACCTTGTTTTCCACGCCGAACATGCCGGTGGGTTTTCAGGACCATTTCATCGGCTTGCATACCAGCACCTTAGTGCGCGATGGCGGCACGTTGCAGATCGGCATTGGTTCGATGGGCGATGCGTTGACGGCGGCGTTGCTGGCCCGACAAGCCGATAATGGAGCCTATCGGGCGCTGCTCGACGAGTTGGATGCCACCACGTCTTGGCAGACCTTGATCCAGCGTGAAGGCGGCTTGCAACCTTTTGCTCAGGGTCTGTACGGGTGCAGCGAAATGTTCGTCAACGGTCTGTTGGTGTTGGTCGATGCAGGCATAGTGCGGCGCAGGGTGTATGCCGATGCCGCCGCGCAAAGACAGGCTATCGCGGGCACGCTGGATGAGTCATTGCGGTCAGACGGCGTCGTGGTTCACGGAGGTTTTTTCCTCGGGCCGAATAGTTTTTATCAGCGCCTGCGTGAGTTCTCGTTGGAGCAGATGGGGCGCTTCAATATGACCGCCATCAGTTACATCAACGAGCTGTACGGCAACGAGGAGCTCAAGCGACTGCAGCGACGCGACGCGCGATTCATTAATAGTGCGTTCAAAGTAACGTTGCTGGGGGCGGCCATTGCCGATCAATTGGAAGACGGGCGCGTGGTCAGCGGGGTCGGTGGCCAATACAATTTTGTTGCCCAGGCTCATGCGTTGGAGGGCGCGCGCTCGGTGTTGATGCTGCGCAGCTGGCGTGAATCCGGCGGTGATGTCAGTTCAAGCATCGTTTGGGCCTACGGCCACGCCACCATTCCCCGGCATTTGCGTGACATCGTGGTCACTGAATATGGCATCGCTGATTTGCGGGGCAAAACCGACGCCAGGGTGATTGAGGCGCTGTTGAACATCAGTGATTCACGCTTTCAGGCAAAGCTGATTGAGCAAGCGCAGAAGGTGGGTAAGTTGCCTCGGGATTTTCAGCTTGATCCACGCTTCTCCGATAACACGCCCGAGCGCTTGCAGGCACTGCAGGCTCGGTACGGGCAGCTCTTCCCCGAGTACCCTCTGGGGTGTGATTTCAGTGCCGAAGAAAAGGATTTACTGCGGGCGTTGAATTGGCTGAAGAGCAAATTCAAACTCACTGAGATTTTACAGTTGGGCAAAGCCACTTTCGATGCGCCAGAGCCAAGCACTTACCCGGCGCACCTTGAGCGAATGCAGTTGGATAATCCACAGGGCTTGAGGGAAGAGCTGTTTCAGCGGCTGGTGCTGGCGGGGTTGCAGGCCACTGATCCTGGCGTCTGAGGCAGCCGTGCTCCTACAATTAAAATATCGATTATCAACGGGTTATGCCGTGTTTGATAAGCGCCACCGTGCTGGCGAAGGTTCTGACGGTCACTCCATGAACGTTACAACGCCGCCGGCCAGTGATTTAACCCGAGCCAGTGACTCGACGCGATAACCCTGGGCATCCAGTTCGGCCCGGCCGCCTTGAAACGATTTCTCGATCACGATACCGACGCCTACCACACTGGCGCCCGCTTGTTTGATGATCGAAATCAGCGCTTGCGAGGCTTTGCCGTTGGCCAAAAAGTCATCAATGATCAGTACCCGATCACTGCTGGTCAGGTGACGGGGCGAGATGGCGACGGTGCTTTCGACTTGCTTGGTGAATGAGTACACCGTCGCCGAGAGCAGGTTTTCCGTCAGCGTCAGGGACTGATGCTTGCGGGCGAAAATCACCGGCACGCCCAGTTTCAGTCCAGTCATGATTGCCGGTGCAATGCCCGAGGCTTCGATGGTGACAATTTTGGTGATGCCCGAATCAGCGAACAGCGTGGCGAATTCATTGCCGATCAGCTGCATCAACGCCGGGTCGATCTGGTGGTTGAGAAACGCATCGACCTTCAACACCTGGTCTGAAAGGACAATGCCCTCTTCACGAATTTTCTGATGCAGTGCTTCCACGATGATTCCTCAAGCGGCGCAAATGTGCGCAATAAATGAACAAAAATTAGCGTTTCAGCATGGCACGTATGTCAGCCAGTGCTGTGTTACCTCGAACAGCTTTTACTTCGACCGGGGTGTCATCGTTGCCTTCCCAAGCGAGATCGTCAGGCGGTAACTCATCCAGGAAACGGCTGGGTGCGCAGTCAATGATTTCCCCGTACTGCTTGCGCTTGGCCGCAAAAGTGAAGGCCAGTGTTTCACGTGCCCGGGTGATGCCGACATACGCCAAACGGCGCTCTTCCTCGACGGTATCGGCTTCGATACTGGAGCGGTGCGGAAGAATCTCTTCCTCCATGCCCATGATGAACACGTAGGGAAACTCCAGCCCCTTGGACGCGTGCAAAGTCATCATTTGCACGCCCTCGGCGTTGTCCTCTTCTTCCTGCTGACGTTCGAGCATGTCGCGCAAGACCAGCTTGCCGATGGCCTCCTCGATGGTCATCCCGCCTTCTTCGTCTTTTTCCAGGGTGTTCTTCAATGCTTCGATCAAAAACCAGACGTTAGCCATCCGGTAATCGGCGGCTTTTTCGCTGGAGCTGTTCTGCCGTAGCCAATTCTCGTAATCGATGTCCACGACCATGCTGCGCAACGCCGCGATGGGATCGTTCTGCGCGCATTGCTGGCGCACGCCGTCCATCCAGCGCTTGAAGCGTTGCAGGCGGTCGGTATAGCGACTGTCCAGGTGCGTGCCCAAACCAATCTCGTCGGTGGCAGCGTACATCGATACTTTGCGCTCGGTGGCGTAGTTGCCGAGCTTTTCCAGGGTAGTTGAGCCGATTTCCCGGCGCGGCACATTGATCACGCGCAAGAAGGCGTTGTCGTCATCCGGGTTTACCAAGAGTCGGAAATAAGCCATCAGGTCTTTCACTTCCTGACGTCCGAAGAAGCTGTTACCGCCCGACAGTCGATATGGAATCTGGTGGTGCTGCAGCTTCAGTTCGATCAGCTTGGCTTGATAGTTACCGCGATAAAGAATCGCGAAATCGCTGTAAGGACGGTCGGTGCGCAGGTGCAGGGTGAGCAGTTCAACGGCCACGCGCTCGGCTTCTGCGTCTTCGTTACGGCAACGGATCACACGAATTTCGTCGCCGTGGCCCATGTCGCTCCACAGTTGTTTTTCAAACGCGTGAGGGTTGTTCGAGATCAACACGTTGGCACACCGCAGGATGCGACTGGTGGAACGGTAGTTCTGTTCAAGCATGACCACTTTCAGCGACGGGTAATCGTCTTTCAGCAGCATCAGGTTTTCTGGCCGGGCGCCGCGCCAAGCGTAGATGGACTGGTCATCGTCGCCGACCACGGTGAACTGATGCCGAGTGCCGATCAGCAGCTTCACCAGCAGGTATTGGCTGGCGTTGGTGTCTTGGTATTCGTCCACCAGCAGGTAGCGGACTTTGTTTTGCCACTTTTCGAGAATGTCGGCGTGTTCCTGGAACAGCTTCACCGGCACCAGGATCAGGTCGTCAAAATCCACCGCGTTATAGGCTTTGAGCGTGCGCTGATAGTGGGTGTAAACGATGGCGGCGGTCTGTTCTTTGGGGTTGCGGGCATTTTCCAAGGCCTGGGCAGGCATGATCAGGTCGTTTTTCCAGGACCCGATCATGTTCTTGATTTCGTCGACGCCATCGTCGCCTGAGTATTCCTTTTGCATAATGTCGGTCATCAGCGATTTGACGTCGGTCTCGTCGAAAATCGAGAAACCGGGTTTGTAACCCAGCCGCGCGTGTTCCTTGCGGATAATGTTCAAGCCCAGGTTGTGGAACGTCGACACCGTCAAGCCGCGACCTTCGCCGCCTTTAAGCAACGTGCCGACCCGCTCTTTCATCTCCCGGGCCGCTTTATTGGTAAAGGTCATGGCGACAATGTGCTGTGCCCGAATGCCACAATTCTGGATCAGATGGGCGATCTTGCGGGTGATTACGCTGGTCTTGCCGGAGCCAGCACCGGCGAGCACCAAAAGAGGGCCGCCGACGTAGTTCACGGCTTCTTGTTGCCGGGGATTGAGTCGGGACATGACAGAAAGAGATCGCTCACGAAATGGCCGGGCATTTTAACAGGATCAAGCCTTTATGCCGTCATCGTCAGACACTGTGACGCAGCACTCGATCTAAATTTGCCGGTTTTGATACTTTCGCGCAGGATGCGCATTGAATTGCGCTCATCCTCGGACTTTTGAGCGGTATTACCAACGATTTTTAGTGAGTCTAGGGAGCTAGTTTGTTGACGTCTGCCCAACCCTTGCATTTGCTGTTGTTGGCCCAAACGCCAGAATGGTCCGCGTTGTTGCGCGAGTGTCTCGTTCCATTGGGAGACACGGTGACGCTGGTCTGCGCGCCGAGCTGGGAAGATGTGAGCGGCTTGTTCAATGACGAACCCAATGCCGTGCTGCTAACAACCCCTCAATTACAGCCAGTACCTGGGCGCTGTAAGTTGCCTGTGGTGATGCTGCTCGAACATGAGCCGACAGAGCCGCCGGTGGGCGTCAGTGATTGGTTGGTGCTTGATGCGCTGAATATCGACACGGTTCGTCGGTGCCTGCGGCATGTGCACGAGCGCGGTGTGCTTGAAAACACCCTACAGCGTCTGGCTGAGCAGGACCCGTTGACGGGTATCGCCAATCGCCAGGGTTTCCAGACCTTATTGGCCGCCCGTTTAGCCGAAAACGACGGGCGTGGCCTGGCCCTCGGCCATCTCGATCTGGACAACTTCCGCCATGCCAACGACGCACTGGGTCATCAGGCCGGTGACCGGTTGATCCTGCAAGTGGTCTCGCGGCTTAAAAGCCAGCTCGAAGCTGGCGATCAATTGGCCCGGCTCGGCAGTGATGAATTCGCTTTGTTGATCGACACCCGTCGTGCGCCGCAACGTGCCGAATGGATGGCCGAGCGCATCGTTGACGCGATGTCTGAAGCGTACTGGGTTGACGGCGAAAGCCTGTTGATCGGTTGCAGCCTAGGCATTGCTCACGCGCGCGCCCAGGCAGGCGCCGATCCGCTGATGTGGCACGCGCACATCGCCATGCAGCAGGCGAAAAGCACTCAGGGCTGCACTTTTCATATCTTCAATGAGCGCATCAATCGCAACGCACGAAGCCTGGCGGACCTTGAAACAGAGCTGCGCGCAGCCTTGCGCCTTGATGAGTTGGAACTGCATTACCAACCACGATTGTCCCTGGAAGACGGTCGCATCGTGGGCCTTGAAGCCTTGGTGCGGTGGCGCCACGCTGAGCGCGGATTGCTGCCACCGAGTGAGTTCGTGCCGTTGGCTGAGCAAAGCGGGTTAATCGTGCCCCTCGGTTATTGGGTGATTTCCCGCGCGCTGCGTGACATGCAGGACCTTCGTGAGCGCGGGTTACCGCCGCTGCACATGGCGATCAATTTGTCGTTCCGTCAATTTCAGGACAGCCAACTGCTGTCGACGTTAACCCGGTTGATCGCCGAACGCGGCGTCGATGCGCGCTGGCTGGAGTTCGAGCTGACCGAAACGGCGGTCATGCGCCGCAGTGATTTGGTCAAGCAAACCATGGATGCGCTGGGCCGCCTGGGCGTGCGCTTCTCGCTGGACGATTTCGGCACCGGTTTCTCTTCATTCGTGCACCTCAACAGCTTACCGATTGCTTTGCTCAAGGTTGATAAGAGCTTCGTGGGTGGCATGGAGCTGCGTGAAGAGAACCGAAAACTGGTTCACGCCATGATCAACCTGGCGCATAACCTAAACCTCGAAGTGGTGGCCGAAGGGGTTGAAACCGCTGAGCAGTTGGCGTTGCTGCGCGACTTTGGCTGCAATCAAATTCAGGGATACCTCATCAGCAAACCGCTGCCGCTGGATCAACTGGTTCAGTATTTAACGTTTGGTCAGCGCGAAAACGTCGGACAAACCAAAAACCTATCTAACAACTAGTGTCTGTAGGAGCCAACGTGTTGGCGAAGGCCCTTCGGACCTTATCGCAGCCTTCGGCAGCTACAGAATCTGTGTAGCGCCAAACCGTGGGACCGAATTCATTCGGGAAGGCTCCAGTCCTGACA